>NZ_JAUSYB010000001.1:3216259-3537885 GCF_030816505.1 Microbacterium sp. W4I20
CGGCCCAGGAGTCGATGAGGGGCCAGAGCTCGTCACGGTCGGGGGCTTGGGTCACGAGCAGCGCGGAGCCGCGCGGGGCGCAGGGCCACTTGTGCAGGTTGCCGAACCACCAGTCGCCGCCCGCGACGGCCGCGGCATCCGGAATCAGGCCGGGGGCGTGGGCGCCGTCGACGAGGGTGCGCACACCGCGGGCGGCGGCGAGTTCCGCGATGCGGCGGGTGGGCAGCAGGCGGGCCGTGGGTGAGGTGATCTGGTCGACGACGATGAGCCTTGTGCGCGGGGTGAGGGCATCGGCGAAGAGCTCGACGATCTCGTCGTCGGAGCCCAACAGGGGGAGCTCGACGACCCGGACGGTCGCGCGGAACCTGCGGGCGAGGCGCTGCGCGCCCATGGTGATCGCGCCGTAGCCCTGGTCGGTGACGAGGATCTCGTCGTCGCCGTCGAGCTGCAGCGCGTTGTAGACCACGGTCGCCGCGGCGGACGCGTTGGGCACGAAGGCGGCGTCCTCGGGGCGTGCGCCGACGAAGGGCGCGGTGCGCTCGCGGGCCTCGAGCACCCGCTCGGCGATGCGCGGGAACCACTCGACCGGGCTGAGGTCCGCCTGTCGTCGCAGTGCGTCCTGGTGGGCGACGACGGCCGAGGGGACGGCCCCGAACGAGCCGTGGTTGAGGTGGACGATCTGCGGATCCAGCGGCCAGGCATCTCGTGCGCGCGCGAACGACTTCAGTCGGAGCGGTGCGGGGAAGTCGGTGGCCTGCATGGATCCTCATCAGCGAAGTCGGGGGAGTTGTTGCACAACTTTGCCACAGCGCGGTGCTGTGCACCAGAAAACGCGCATAATTTAACAAAGTCGTCATACGAGTTGGTTGCGCGGTGCGCGTCCGACAGACTCGCAGGAGATCCGAGTGCCAGAGGAGAACACCATGAGCGCGTTGGACAAAGCGCTGCACGGACTGCGGGCACTCATCGCCGACGGCGTGCTGCAGCCGGGCGACCGACTGCCGAGCGAGGGCGAGCTGTGCGAGCGGCTCGGGGTCTCCCGCGGTTCGCTGCGCGAGGCCATCCGCACACTCGGTGCCCTGGGCGTGCTCGAGACGCGGCACGGATCCGGCAGCTACGTCAGCGAGCTGCGGGCGGCCGATCTGATCGGGAGCCTCTCACTCACGGTCGGCCTGCTGCCGATGGCCGGTGTGCTCGAACTCACCGAGCTGCGTCGGGTGCTCGAGCCGCACGCCGCCGCGCTCGCCGCCGCGCGGATCGACGCCGAGACGCTGGAGAAGCTGGATCGCGTGCTGGATGAGATCGAGGCGAGCGACGACTTCGAGGACCACTCGCGGCTCGACCACCAGTTCCACATGACCATCTCGCGGGTCGCGGGCAACGACGCGCTCACGAGCCTGATCGACGTGCTGCGCTCGCGGTCGCGGGCCTACCGGATCCCGGACGCGGGCGACGCCGCAGAGCTCAAGCTGCACTCGGATGCCGGGCACCGCGCGATCCTTCGCGGACTTGCCGCCGCCGATCCGGTCGCGGCATCCGCTGCCGCGTCGTCACACGTGGCGTACACGGAGTACTGGGTGCGGCGCTACACCGACGTCGAGGGGTAGCTGCGCTTACCCTTTTCGAATCGCGCAATTGGGGGTGAATCGACCCTGTATCGCCCCAGTTGCGCGATTCGAAAGCCAGGGCGTGGTCAGGCGAGGGTGATGTCGACCTGGATCTCGGCGGCGATCCGCTCGAGGTCGGCGCGGAGGGCGTCGAGATCGACGGATGCCGGAACGCGTGCGGTCACCGATGCCTCGAACAGGCGGCCGCCGGCCATCGCGGCGTCGCGAGTCTCGGTCGCCAGCTCCTCGATGCTCAGGGCGTGCGCACTCAACACCGTCGAGATCTCGCGGACGATGCCGTGGCGGTCGTTGCCGAGCACCTGGATCGACAGGAGCTGCTCGTCTTCGGGGTCGGCGGCAGCGCTGCCGGTGAGGACGGCGAGGGTCAGCAGGCCCTGACCCTGCAGAGTGCGCAGCGCGGTCTGCAGTTCGGCCGCGCGGTCGTCGGCGACCGACACCTCGATGACTCCGGCGAACGTGCCGGCGAGTTCGGCCAGGGAACTGTTCTCCCAGTTGCCGCCGTGCGCATCGACGACATCGGCGACGGCGGCGACGAGGCCCGGGCGGTCCGCGCCGGCGACGGTGAGGATCAGAGTAGTCATGCGGCCAGCGTAGCCGTTCACAATTCAGCCAGAATGGCCGGGATCGGGACGGAAACCGCCTCGTCTGGCCTTCCCGGCGAAAACCGACTGAGTTGTGAACGGACGCAGCCGAGGCCTATTCGGCCCAGATGCCCGTCGCGAGGAAGTGCTCCAACCGCGCGCGGTGCGGGGCGAGGTCCCAGCCTTGCGCTGCGACCCACTCATCCGAGTAGTACGTGCCGGCGTAGCGGATGCCGCTGTCGCAGATCAGTGTCACGACGCTGCCGGTCTCACCCGCGGCGCGCATGCGTGCGATGAGCTGGAACGCGCCGTAGAGGTTGGTGCCGGTCGAGCCGCCGGCCCAGTGCAGGGTGCGGTCGCGCAGCACGCGGATCGCGGCGACGGATCCGGCATCCGGCACGCGGATCATCTCGTCGATCACGCTCGGCACGAACGAGGCCTCGAGGCGCGGGCGGCCGATGCCCTCGATGCGGCTCGGACGCCCGGCGGGCGGGTCGACAGTGCCGGCCCAGCCGTCGTAGAACGCGGACCCTTCCGGATCGACGACCGCGATCTGCGTCTCGTGGCGGCGGAATCTCACATAGCGGCCGAACGTCGCACTCGTGCCACCGGTGCCGGCGCCCACGACGATCCAGCGGGGGATCGGATGCCGCTCCTGCGCCAACTGGCTGAACACGCTCTCCGCGATGTTGTTGTTGCCGCGCCAGTCGGTCGCGCGCTCCGCGAACGTGAACTGGTCGAGGTAGTGGCCGTGGCAGTCCGAGGCCAGCCGCTGCGCCTCCGGCGACATGTCCTCCGCACTGTCGACGAAGTGGCAGCGTCCGCCATAGAACTCGATGAGGTCGATCTTCTCCTGGCTGGTCGAACGCGGCACGACCGTCACGAACGGCAGGCCGAGCATCCGCGCGAAGTACGCCTCGGAGACAGCCGTCGATCCGCTCGACGATTCGACCAGCGTGGTGTCCTCGTGGATACGGCCGTTGACCAGCCCGTACAGGATGAGCGACCGCGCGAGGCGGTGCTTGAGCGAGCCGGTCGGATGCACCGACTCGTCCTTCAAGTACAGGTCGATGCCCCACTCGGGCGGAAGCGGGAACAGGTGCAGGTGCGTGTCCGCGCTGCGATTGGCGTCGGCTTCCAGCAGGGCGATCGCGGTGCTGGTCCAGGAGGTCACCGCTCGAGCGTATCCCGTCGCCGTCGGCCGGTGCAGCAGACCACTGCAGCCGGCCGGAGGACGGTGCCACCCGTCACTTGTCGGTGTAGCCGCCCTCGCCCGTCTCGCCGTCGTAGGTGAAGATCTTGTCCTCGAGGGTGATCTTGATGTCGTCGCCGAGCGGCTCCTGCGCGAGCAGACGCTCCTCGAGCATCGCCATCCGCTGGTCGTACTCCTGCGCCTGCTGCTCGTCGACACCCCAGATCGTGGCGACCTTCATGTCGGTCATCAGGTAGAGGAACGCCGAGACGGCGGTGCGGTTGTACTCGCTGTCAGGGATCTTCTCCCAGAGCGCCCCCGAATCCCGCAGTCGCTTGTACTCGTCGATCTTGGCGTCGAGCCGCTCCGCGATGCCCGTCGCGTCGCCGTCGGACGGCGGGTCCTCGGACGGCGCGCCCGGTTCCTCCGCCTGCGACGTCGAGGTCGGCGCGGGCGGCGGGGAGGCCTCGTCCGGAGACGCGGTCAGGAGACCGATGAGCGTGGCGACGCCGACCACGGCGAGCACGACGACCGCACCGACGACGGCCAGCACGATGCCGAGGACTTTCGAAGAGCTGGCCGGCTGGGCCGCGGCGGGATAACCGGCGGCCGGATAGCCAGCGGCCGGACCCGGCGGCATCCCCGCCGCATACGGCGGACCCGGCGGCATCCCCGCCGCATACGGCGCAGCCGGCGGCATCCCCGCGCCGTAGGGCGGAGCCGGCGGCATCCCTGCGGCATAGGGGGGCAGGGGCGGGTTTGGTCCCGCAGGCGAGGGCGGGCTCAGCGGCGGCGCCAGCGGCACGACCGGGGGGAACTGCGTCGCCGCATCGCCGGCGGCGTTCATCGGCGGAGGCGGGACGACTCGTTCCGGCTCGGCGCCGTGCTGCTCGTCCGTCATCGACTCCCCCTCGATCCGAGGCACCCGTCCGGGGCCTCCTCCGAACGGTATCGCCTCAGCGGTCGAGCAGGCGACACGCTCCCGTGCCTGGCGCGCGACGGTGGATGCTGTCGGCGCTCGGCACTGCGGAGAAGAGCGGCAGCAGCGCGTCGAAGTCAGGCCGGGCGCTCCGGCCCCAGGGTTCCGGTGGTCTGCTCGCCCGCCGCCGCGCCCCGCAGCTCGATGAGGATCGTATGCGTCGGCGTTGTCCCGGTGTTCTCGCCGGAGTGACGCTGCGCCGGTAACCACACGGCCTGCCCCGAAGGCAAGGACGTGTCGAAAGTCCGCTCACCGGCGCTGAGTCGACGGGAGAAGTCGCTGAGCGTGACCATCACACTGTTCGGGTGGTCGTGCGGCGTCGTCTTGTCGCCGGGCAGATCGGTGTACTCGAGCACGCGCACGTGCTCGTTCTCCCAGAGGGTGCGGTAGTGATCGGGGTTGGTCAGAGTGGGATCGTCGGTGATCATGCGGTGACGGTACACCCGGCTGCGCGCCCGCGGCAGTCCCTCTTCAGGCGAGCAGGATCAATCGAGGCGACCCGGGATCACGCGGTCGCGGCCTGCCGCAGCCAGCGTTCGACGCCGGCGATATGAGCGGTGACCAGCGAGGTCGCCAGCATCGAGTCGTGCTGCGCGATCGCGTCGGCGATGGCCCGGTGCTCGGACAGTGTCCGCTCGACGACGCCGCCCTCGGTGAGTCCTCGCCAGACGCGCGCACGGACGGTCTGACTGCTCAGGTGCTCGATCAGGCTGGCGAGGTAGGCATTGCCGGACATCGCGACGATGTCGCGGTGGAAGCGGATGTCGTGCTCGACCAGCTTCTCGATCGAGACGGAGGCGTCGACGCTGTCGACCTCGCGGGAGAGCGCATCGATGGCCTCGGATGTTCCGAGGGTGGCGGCGAGACCGGTCGCCTGGGATTCCAGCATCCGTCGCACGGCGAAGATCTCGAGCATCGAGTCGTCGTCGTGCATGTCGACCACGAACGAGATCGCCTCGAGGAGCAGATGAGGCTCCAGGCTCGTGACATAGGTGCCGTCTCCGCGCCGCACGTCGAGCACGCGGATGACCTCGAGCGCCTTGACCGCCTCGCGCATCGAGTTGCGAGAGAGGCCGAGCCGTTCCGACAGTTCCTTCTCGGGCGGCAGGCGGTCGCCGGGACCCAGTTCACCGGACACGATCATCGCCTTGATCTTCTGGATCGCCTCGTCTGTGACTGCCATGGCCGTCATCCTAGCCATTGATCGGATGTCTGGTGCAGGATGGTCGCATGCGCGTAATCGATTCACATCTGCACCTCTGGGACCCGGAACTCCTGCGCTACACCTGGCTGGAAGGGCCGCTCGCCGGACGATTCTCCGAGGTCGAACTGGAGCAGGCCCGACTGAACGCCGCGTCCGAGGAGAAGGCCGTGTTCGTGCAGGCCGAGTGCGAGGAGGAGCAGTTCCTCGAGGAGGTGGCCTGGGTGCAGAGTCTGTCCGAGGTGCTGGGGGTGACCGCGATCGTCGCCGGCGCGCGGCTCGACCGCGGAACCGACACGACCACGCACCTCGAGGGACTCGCCGCGCATCCGCTCGTCGTCGGCGTGCGGCACATCCTGCAGGGCGAACCCGACGGACTCGCGGTCTCCGCGGCCTTCATCACCGGCGCACGCGAGGTCGCCGCCCGGGGATGGACGTTCGACGCCTGCATCCGCGCCTCGCAGCTGCCCGAGATCGCGCGGCTGGCCGGAGCAATCCCGGAACTGCCGATCGTGCTCGACCACCTCGGCAAGCCGGCGGTCGGAACGGCGGATGCTCCCCTCCCACCCACACCGGAGTGGGTGCGGGATCTCGACGAGCTCGCGCGGCATCCGAACACCTTCTGCAAGCTGTCGGGGTTGCCCGCCGAAGCCGGCGGCGACTGGACGCCCGGGCAGTTCGAGCCGTTCCTCGACGTGGCCGCCGACGCGTTCGGGGTGGAGCGGCTGATGTGGGGCAGCGATTGGCCCGTCTCGGCGATCGGGCCGGCGGAGCCCGGGGACCTCGACGCATTGCAGGACGGCTCCGCCGCCTACCAGCCGACCGCCCGCTCTCGGTGGCTCGACGACGTGACGGCCTGGGCGCGCACGCGGGGACACGACATCGACGCGATCCTGTGGGCCAACGCCGATGGGTTCTACCGCGGCGCGGATGCGACGGATGCCGAGCGGCCCCCGCGCCGCGGCATCCGGGGCTGGCTGCGCGGAGAGTAGCGAGCGCGGGCCGGTCGGGTTCGCGACCGGCCCGCGGCCGTCACTCCGGGCGGATGCGCAGCTGCACCATCCCGCCGTCGACCTCGATGAAGGTGCCGGTCGTGGAACCGGCCTCCGGCGAGACGAGGTAGGCGACGGCCGCCGCGACCTCCTCGGGCTTGACCAGCCGTCCGTGCGGCTGCCTCGCCTCGAGCGCGGCGCGCTCGGCGGCGGGGTCGGCTGCCGAATCCAGCAGCCGCCCGACCCACGGGGTGTCGGCCGTGCCCGGGTTGACGGCGTTCACCCGGATGCCCTCGCGCAGGTGATCGGCGGCCATCGCCCGGGTCAGAGCGGAGACCGCGCCCTTGGAGGCGCTGTACAGGGCGCGCTGCTGCAGCCCGACGGTGGAGCCGATGGATGCCGTGTTGCAGACCGCGGCGGCCGGTGACTTCCGCAGCCACGGCAGCGCCGCACCGGTGACGCGCGCGATGCCGGTGACGTTGATGGAGAGCACGCGAGCCCACTCGTCGTCGTCGTTCGCGGTGATGTCGCCCTGAGCGCCGACGCCGGCGTTGTTGACGACGATGTCGATTCGGCCGAACCGCTCGGCGACCGCGGCGACGGCGGCATCCACGCTGGCGCGATCCGACACGTCGGCGGCGAATGCGGCGAACGCGGCATCCGCCCCCGAGGTGTCGCGGTCGAGGACGGCGATCTGCGCGCCGTCCGTATGCAGACGCCGCGCGATCGCGGCGCCGATGCCGGATGCTCCGCCGGTCACGATCGCGACCAGCCCTTGAAGCGGTCCCTGCCCTTCGTCTCGCTGCGCTCGCTCAGGAACCGGGGTCGTCTCGGTCATCTCTGTGCCTCCCATGCCACGAACTCCTGTCGTTGACGGCCGAGGCCGTCGATCTCGATCTCGACCACGTCGCCGGCGGCGAGGTAGGGGTAGTTGCCCGACAGCGCGACGCCCTGGGGCGTGCCGGTCAGGATCAGATCGCCCGGCTCGAGCACCACGTACTGCGACAGGTGGTGCACGATGTGCTCGACCGTGAAGATCATGTCGCTGGTGTTCGAGTCCTGCCGCGGCTCGCCGTTCACGAAGCTCCGGAGGCCCAGCGCCCGGTGATCGACCTCGTCGGGGGTGACCAGCCAGGGACCGGTGGGGTTGAAACCGGCGGCGATCTTGCCCTTCGACCACTGACCGCCCGAGACGGCCATCTGGAAGTCGCGCTCCGAGACGTCGTTGGCGGCCACGAACCCGGCCACGTGCGCCATCGACTCCTCGGGGGAATCGAGGTACGAGGCGCGGGCGCCGATCACGATGCCGAGCTCGACCTCCCAGTCGGTCTTCTCACTGCCGCGCGGGATCGTGACGGTATCGTTCGGGCCGACCACCGTGTTCGGCGTCTTCAGGAAGATGATCGGGATGGTCGGCGGCTCCGAACCCGATTCGGCGGCGTGTGCGGCGTAGTTCATGCCGACGCAGATCACCGCGCTAGGCCGGGCGATCGGGGCACCGATGCGGAGCGCCGCGGCACCCTCCAGCTCGGGCAGCTCGCCGGCATCGCGTGCGGCGGTGACGCGGGCGACGAAGTCACCGGCGAGGAAATCACCGTTCACATCGGATGTCACGGAGCGGAGGTCGAGATAGCGATCGTCCTCGATGAGGACGGGGACCTCGGTCCCAGGGGTGCCGAGCCGCGCGAACTTCATGATTCTCCTGATCCGTCATGTGCGGCCGCCTCTCTGCGGCCCGTCTCGTTGACAGTATAGACATCGGATGTTTACACTCCAAGTGATCCGCGTGAGGAAAACGATCCCGCGCTTCGAGAGGAACACTGTGAGCCGTATCGTCGCCGTCGACACCACCGACATCCGCTTCCCGACATCGCTGAGCCTCGACGGCTCCGACGCCATGAATCCCGACCCCGACTACTCGGCGGCTTACGTCGTCGTGCGGACGGATGCCGGGGACGACCTCGAGGGGCACGCCTTCGTGTTCACGATCGGGCGCGGCAACGACGTGCAGGTGGCCGGCATCGACGCGCTCGCCGGGCACCTCGTCGGACGGGAGCTCGAGCCCCTCCTCGACGACATGGGCGGCACGTTCCGCGCGATCATCGGCGACTCGCAGCTGCGCTGGCTCGGTCCCGAGAAGGGCGTCATGCATATGGCGATCGGTGCCGTCATCAACGCGCTGTGGGACCTCAAGGCCAAGCGCGCCGGACTCCCGCTGTGGCAGCTGCTGGCGCGGATGACGCCGGAGGAGCTCGTCGACCTGGTCGACTTCCGCTACCTCTCGAACGCGTTGACCCGTGACGATGCGCTCGAGATCCTGCGCGCCGCCGAACCGGGACGCACCGAGCGGGAGCAGCAGCTGATCGCCACCGGCTACCCCGGGTACACCACCAGCCCCGGCTGGCTCGGGTACTCCGACGAGAAGCTCGAGCGTCTCGCCCGAGAGGCCATGGATGCCGGCTTCACGCAGATCAAGCTCAAGGTCGGCGCCGACCTCGACGACGACATCCGCCGATTCCGCAAGGCGCGCGAGGTGTGCGGTCCGGACTTCCCGATCGCGATCGACGCGAACCAGCGCTGGGAGGTGTCCGAGGCCATCGAGTGGGTGCAGGCGCTCGCCGAGTTCCATCCCGCCTGGGTCGAGGAGCCGACGAGTCCCGACGACGTGCTCGGGCACGCCGAGATCGCCCGGGGCATCGCACCGATCCGCGTCGCCACGGGCGAGCACGCCCAGAACCGGGTGATCTTCAAGCAGCTCCTGCAGGCGGAGGCCATCTCGGTCATGCAGATCGACGCCGTGCGCGTGGCCGGCGTCAACGAGAACATCGCGAACCTGCTGCTCGCGGCGAAGTTCGGCATCCCCGTCTGCCCGCATGCCGGCGGCGTCGGTCTGTGCGAGGCCGTGCAGCACCTGTCGATGTTCGACTTCGTCGCCGTGACCGGCACCCGCGAAGGGCGGATGATCGAGTTCGTCGACCATCTGCACGAGCACTTCGTCGTGCCCACCGACATCCAGGGCGGGTCGTACATGCCGCCGACCGCGCCGGGCTCCGGCATGGAGATGAAGCCCGATACCATCGCGACGTACACATGGAGGGGTGAGCATGTCAGCGTCTGAGGTCGGGTCGCACAGCACGGGGGCCGACACGCCAGATGTCGGACAGAAGGTCGGTATCGGTCCGACATCTGGCGTGTCGGCCGACGCGGGAAGCCGCCTGGAGGTCCCACCGCTCGGCTACGGTGCCGCGAACGTCGGCAACCTGTTCCGTCCCTTGACCGATGACGAGGCGTGGGCCGTGCTGGATGCGGCGTGGGAGAGCGGCATCCGCTTCTACGACACCGCCCCGCACTACGGCCTCGGGCTGTCCGAGCGGCGCCTCGGCGCCTTCCTGCAGACCAAGCCCCGCGACGAGTACGTGCTCTCGACCAAGTCGGGTCGGCTGCTGCGCCCGAACCTCGCGTTCGACGGCGGCCTCGACACGGCGCACGACTTCCATGTGCCCGACGACCTGCAGCGGGTGTGGGACTTCTCCGCCGACGGCATCCGGACGAGCCTCGACGAGTCGCGCGAGCGCCTCGGCATCGAACGCATCGACGTGCTGTACCTGCACGACCCCGAACGGCATGACCTCGACCTCGCGCTCGCCGAAGCCCTGCCCGCCATGGAGCAGCTGCGGGCCGACGGCGAGGTGACGGCGATCGGCATCGGCTCCATGACGTCGGATGCTCTCGCTGCAGCCGTGCGCGGCGCCGACCTCGACCTGGTCATGGTGGCCGGCCGGTACACGCTGCTCGAGCAGCCCGCGGCCGTCGACGTGCTCCCTGCCTGCCAGGAGCGCGGGACCGGGATCGTCGCGGCATCCGTCTTCAACTCCGGGCTGCTCGCGTCGAATGAGCCTCGCCGCGACGGCCGCTACGAATACGGCCAGCTGCCCGATGAGCTGTGGGAGCGGCTGCTGCGGATCGCGGCGGTCTGCGCTGACCACGAGGTGCCGCTGCCCGCGGCCGCGATCCAGTTCCCGTTGCAGGCGACGGGTGTGCGTTCAGTGGTCGTCGGCGGGAGCCGTCCGGCGCAGTTGCGGCAGAATGCCGAGTACGCTGCCCTGAGCATCCCCGAGGAGCTCTGGGAGAACCTCGCGGCCGACGGCCTCATCCCGGCCTGACCGCTTTCCCGATCGTTTCTCGCGGGACCACAGAATCGAAGGAGTGACCGTGCTCGAAGGCATCCACCCGCTGCTGACCGGCGAGCTGCTGCTGCATCTCGATCGGATGGGCCACTCCGACGCGGTCGTGATCGCCGACGCGCACTTCCCGGCCTGGGGGCTCGGCGCGCGGGTGATCGACCTGCCGGGCACCACCACGCCCGAGGTCGTCGCGGCCATCCGCACCGTGCTGCCGCTCGACGACGTGCCCGGGATCGACCTCATGGCCTCCGCCGACGGCGAGGTGCTCGACGTGCAGCAGGAGCTGATGGATGCCGCCGGCACGGCCCTCGACACGTCGCGGTTCGTGGAGCGCTTCGCGTTCTACGAGACCGCGAAGGGCGCGTACCTCATGGTGCGTACGGGGGAGACCCGGGGGTACGGGAACGCGCTGCTCCGCAAGGGGCTCGTCGGGCACGCGTCGGCGTAGGTCGGCGGTTCGCCAGCGCGCGCGGCGTGGCGCCTCAGGCCTCGGCGCGGCGGGCGCGGTACGCGGCGACGGCGTTGCGGTTGGCGCAGGTCGCCGAGCAGTAGCGCTTCGAGCGGTTGCGGGAGAGGTCGAGGGCGAGCGCCTCGCAGGTGTCGTCGTCGCACACGGTGATGCGGGAGCCCTCGTCGGTGCGGATGACGTCGATGAGAGCCATCGCGGTCTCGATCAGCACGCGCTCGGCGAGCGGGTTGTCGTCGGCGACGGCGTGCAGATGCCAGTCGGTCTCGTCGTGACGGACGAGATGCGGGGTCAGGGTGCTCTCATCGAGCGCACCGTTCACCCGCGTGACCATGTCGTCGCGTGAGGCGAGCAGCATCGCGCGGAGCCGTGGACGCAGAGCCCGGAGGGAGGCCAGCTCCGCCTCGTCGCGGTCGAGGCGTCCGGTGTACGGGAACTCAGCGAGGAAGCGGGCGTAGTCGTCGAGATCGGCCAGGGTCTCCGGGGCTTCGGCGGAGTTCACGAGCCAGACCGCCGATCGCAGTGCTTCCTCCGTGTCATCCGTGAAGATCATGTTGACATCTTACATCCGGCGCGAGTAGCGTCACATCCCATGAGCACCGTGGCAAATGACGCAGCCCTCGCCGCGCACAATGTCCGCGTCGGGTTGCCGCTCGCGATCGGCGCCGCCTTCGCGTTCGGCATGTCGGGCGGCTGGGCGCGCGGGCTCATCGACGCGGGATGGACGCCCGGGGCAGCCGTGACCGCGCGCATCTGGGTCGCGGCCCTCGTGCTGCTGATCCCGACGATCCTCTCGCTGCGCGGACGGTGGGGTCTGCTGCGGCGGAACGCCGGCATGATCGCCGCGTACGGACTGCTCGCCGTCACGGCCACGCAGCTCTTCTACTTCCAGGCCGTCGCCGTGATGGACGTCGGCATCGCGCTCCTCATCGAGTACACGGCCCCGGTCGCCGTGGTGCTCTGGCTCTGGATCCGTCGCGGCGAACGTCCGAGCAGGCGCAGCATCCTCGGCGCGGTGATCGCGTTCGCAGGGCTCGTGCTCATGCTCGACATCCTCACCGGAGCGACCGTGAACGGCGCCGGCATCCTCTGGGCGCTCGGCGCGATGGTCGGGGCGGCGACGTACTTCGTGCTCTCGGCTCGCGCCGACACCGGGCTGCCACCGCTCGCGCTCGCCGGGAGCGGTCTGCTGCTGGGGGCGCTCGGGCTGACGGTCGCCGGAGCCGTCGGCATCGTCCCTCTCGCGTGGACGACCGACGACATCGCCTACCGCTTCGGCACAGTCCCGTGGTTCGTGCCGGTGCTCGCGATGGGCGTGCTCGCGACCGCGGTCGCGTACTTCCTCGGCATCGCCTCGACACGGATGCTGGGATCGCGGCTCGCGTCGTTCGTCGCGCTCGCCGAGGTCGTGGCCGCTCTGCTCTTCGGATGGCTCCTGCTCGGGCAGGTGCCCGGTCCGCTGCAGATGCTCGGCGGCGCGCTCGTGCTGGCCGGAGTGATCGTCGTGAAGCTCGGCGAGCCGGCTCCCGCACCCGCCGAGATCGAGTTCGTCGAGCCCCTGCCGGAGCCCGCGGATCCGCACTGAGTGCTCTTTCCCCTGTCGAATGTATACGCATGACGGATATATCGCGCCTGTAGCACCCTAGCCAGCGTTCTGTGTATACACTGAGGGGATGACCCTCTCCGTCGAGCGCACGTCCGCGAGCGATCGCGCCTATGCGGAACTTCTCGAGGGAATCCAGTCCGGCGCGCTCGAGGCCGGCACGGTGCTCGGCGAGGTCGACCAGGCCGCGCGCCTCGGCGTCAGCCGCACCCCGATGCGCGAAGCGCTGCGCCGCCTCATCGCCGACGGCCTCGTGGTGCAGCAGTCGCCCCGGATCACCGTCGTCGCCGACCTGGATGCGGATGACATCCGGTCGCTGTTCGAGATCCGCCGCGCGCTGGAGGAGACCTCCGCCCGCCTCGCCGCCGCCCGCGGCGACGCCACGCTCTTCGCCGCGCTCGCCGAGGAGTTCGCACACGTCGACCTCGCCGGCACCGCGGGACGCGATGCCTACTACGCCCTCATCGCCCGCTTCGATACGGCGCTGGATGCCGCTGTCGCCAACGACTACATCGCCTCGGCTCTCCGCACCGTGCGCACCCACCTCGTGCGGGTGCGCCGGATGGCCCGCGACAACCCGGCGCGACTCGCGGCATCCGCCTCCGAGCACCGCACCATCGCGCAGGCGCTCGCCGCCCGCGACGGCGACCTCGCCGCACACGCCACGCACGTGCACCTGCACAACGCGCTCACCGGCATCCTCGATTCGCTGCCTGAACGCGTTTCGTCTCGCTCCGCTCGCTCAACGACCGAAAGAGTCTCATGACCGTCACCCACCACGTCCGCGTCCACCGCAGCGACGAGAACCTCGCCCGGGAAGACCAGCTCGCCTGGAAGATCGCCGAGGTCGCCGCCGACCCCGTCGAGGTCGAGCAGGACGTCGTCGACATGATCATCAACCGCATCATCGACAACGCGTCGGTCGCCGCGGCATCCCTCACCCGCGCGCCGATCAACGCGGCCCGCGCGCAGGCCTTCAGCCACCCCGTCTCGACCGGCGGCGCCGGCGCGAACCTGTTCGGCGCAGCCCTCGACCAGCGCACCAGCCCGGAGTGGGCGGCCTGGGCGAACGGCGTGGCCGTGCGCGAGCTCGACTACCACGACACCTTCCTCGCGGCGGAGTATTCGCACCCCGGTGACAACATCCCGCCGATCCTCGCGGTCGCGCAGCACGTCGGCGCCGACGGCCGGGCGCTCGTGCGCGGCATCGCGACCGGTTACGAGATCCAGATGGACCTGGTGCGCGCGATCTGCCTGCACAAGCACAAGATCGACCACGTCGCGCACCTCGGCCCGTCGGCCGCCGCCGGCATCGGCACGCTCCTCGGCCTCGACGTCGAGACGATCTATCAGGCCGTCGGTCAGGGCCTGCACACCACGACCGCGACCCGGCAGAGCCGCAAGGGCGAGATCTCGACCTGGAAGGCGCACGCCCCGGCCTTCGCGGGCAAGATGGCCGTCGAGGCGGTCGACCGCGCGATGCGCGGACAGACCAGCCCCGCCCCGATCTACGAGGGCGAAGACGGCGTGATCGCCTGGATGCTCGACGGGAAGGATGCCGCCTACGAGGTGCCGCTGCCCGCGGCGGGCGAGCCGAAGCGCGCGATCCTCGACTCGTACACGAAGGAGCACTCGGCCGAGTACCAGGCGCAGGCCTGGATCGACCTGGCCCGCAAGCTCGGCACCGAGAACCCGGCCCTCCGCGACCCGGCGAACATCGCACAGGTCGTGCTGCACACCAGCCACCACACGCACTACGTGATCGGCTCGGGCGCCAACGACCCGCAGAAGTACGACCCGACGGCATCCCGCGAGACGCTCGACCACTCGATCCCCTACATCTTCGCCGTGGCCCTGCAGGACGGCGGCTGGCACCACGTCGACTCCTACGCCCCGTCGCGGGCGGGCCGGGCCGACACCGTCGCGCTGTGGCACAAGATCACCACCGCCGAGGATGCCGAGTGGACGCGCCGCTACCACTCCGAAGACCCCGACGTGAAGGCGTTCGGCGGTCGTGTGGAGTTCCTGCTGACCGACGGCACGACCGTGGTCGACGAGATCGCCGTCGCCGACGCGCATCCGCTCGGCGCCCGGCCGTTCGCCCGCGAGAACTACATCGCGAAGTTCCGCCTGCTGGCCGAGCCGGTGCTCGAGCCGGCCGAGATCGAGCGCTTCCTGGCGCTCGTACAGCGCCTGCCCGAGCTGACGGCCGCCGAGGTCGCCGAGCTCTCGATCGTCGCGAAGCCCGCGCTGCTCGAGGGCGCTGACGCGCCGAAGGGGCTGTTCTGATGCTGTACTCCACCGTCACCCCGGCCGAGAAGCGCCGGCTGTTCCGCGAGCGGCTGGCGAGCGGCGAGCTGCTGCGCTTCCCCGGCGCCTTCAACCCGCTGAGCGCCCGGCTCATCGAGCAGAAGGGCTTCGACGGCGTCTACATCTCGGGCGCCGTGCTGGCCGCCGACCTCGGCCTGCCCGACATCGGACTCACGACCCTCACCGAGGTGGCCGGCCGCGCGAAGCAGATCGCTCGGATGACCGACCTCCCCGCGATCGTCGACGCCGACACCGGATTCGGCGAGCCGATGAACGTGGCCCGCACGATCCAGGAGCTGGAGGATGCCGGACTCGCGGGCGCCCACATCGAGGACCAGATCAATCCGAAGCGCTGCGGACACCTCGACGGCAAGAGCGTCGTCGACGAGAGCACGGCGATCAAGCGGATCCGTGCCGCCGCCGACGCCCGCCGCGACGAGAACTTCCTCATCATGGCGCGCACCGACATCCGCGCGGTCGAGGGACTGAACGCATCGATCGATCGGGCCAAAGCGCTCGTGGACGCCGGGGCGGATGCCGTGTTCCCCGAGGCCATGCGCACGCTCGACGAGTTCGAGGCGATGGCGAGCGCGCTGGACGTGCCGATCCTCGCGAACATGACCGAGTTCGGGAAGAGCGAGCTGTTCTCCACGGACCAACTCCGGGACGCCGGAGTGAACATGGTCATCTGGCCGGTGTCGCTGTTGCGCATCTCGATGGGGGCCGCAGGCCGTGCACTGGATACTCTGAACGACGAGGGGCACCTGACCTCGAAGCTCGGCGAGATGCAGCACCGCGCCGATCTCTACGACCTCATCGACTACGAGTCCTACAACCACTTCGACTCCGGCGTCTTCAACTTCACACTTGACCACCCCGCTCGCTGAGCGCAGCGATGCGACATCCGACTGGTTGCTGAGCAAGGAGCGAAGCGACGAGTCGAAGTACGAAGGAGTGACCATGACCGATCCGGACATCAAGAAGGGCCTTGCGGGCGTCTACGTCGACACGACCGCGATCTCGAAGGTCAACCCCGAGACGAACAGCCTGCTCTATCGCGGATACCCCGTGCAGGAGCTGGCCGCGACCCAGCCCTTCGAGGCCGTGGCCTACCTGCTCTGGAACGGCGAGCTGCCCACGGCCGAGGAGCTTGCGGCGTTCCGGCTGACCGAGCGGAAGCATCGCGCCCTGTCGCCCGTGGTGAAGGACGCCATCGATCGGCTGCCGCTCGACTCGCACCCCATGGACGAGGTGCGCACGGCCGTGAGCGTGATCGGCTCGATCGAGACCGCCGGCATCGCGAACGTGCTGGATGCCGTCGGCACGCCGGAGGAGAACCTCGAGCGCAGCCTCACCCTGTTCGCCGCGCTCCCGGCGATCGTGGCCTACGGCCAGCGTCGCCGTCGGGGGCTCGCGCTCATCGAACCGCGCGACGACCTCGATTACGCCGCGAACTTCCTCTGGCTCACCTTCGGTGAAGAGCCGGATGCCGCCGTGGTCGACGCCTTCAACCGCTCGATGATCCTGTACGCCGAGCACTCGTTCAACGCGTCGACGTTCACGGCCCGCGTGATCACCTCGACGCTCAGCGACCTGTATTCGGCCGTGGTCGGAGCCATCGGCGCCCTCAAGGGCCCGCTGCATGGTGGAGCGAACGAGGCCGTCATGCACATCTTCGACGAGATCGGCTCAGCCGATCAGGTCGAGGCCTGGCTCGACAAAGCGCTCGCCGAGAAGCGGAAGATCATGGGCTTCGGCCACCGCGTGTACAAGCGCGGTGATTCGCGGGTGCCGACCATGAAGGTCGCGCTCGACTCGCTCGTCGAGCACTTCGACAAGCCGGCCGTCGGCGAGCTGTACGAGAAGCTCGAGAGCGAGTTCGTCGATCGCAAGGGCATCTACCCGAACCTCGACTACCCGTCGGGCCCGGCGTACAACCTGATCGGGTTCGACACGCTGACGTTCACGCCGCTGTTCGTCGCCGCCCGCATCACCGGCTGGACGGCCCACATCATCGAGCAGCAGGCGTCGAACGCGCTGATCCGTCCGCTGTCGGCTTACAACGGACCCGACGAGCGGCACATCGAGGAGTACGAGCCCGACACCGCGGCGATCGAGGTGCTCGAGCGCCCGGAGGAAGCCGCGGGCTGAGTCCGCTGACGATCGCTCCCGCCGATCCGGCGGGAGTGATCGCGGGGGTCAGTTCGCCCGGGAGAGCTCGCCGAGGCGTGCACCGGTGGCATCGAGGGCGATGAGCACGTCGCCGTCGAGCTCGGCGGCCCGCACGCCGCGCAGCCAGCTGTCGACCCCCGGGCAGGCCTTGAGGGCCGAGACGTACTGCGCCAGCTCGAGGCGGCCGTCCTCGACGGTGTACGTGGTGAAGATGCCGTTGCATCCGTCGCTGCCGCGTACCTCGCCGTCGGAGGTGAACTCGAGGTGAGGCGTGCCCGCGGCATCCTCTCCCCACAGTCCGACGATGTCGGCGGAGAGGCCATCGCCGCCCCCGGATGTGTCGGTCGGAGTCGAGGTGGGCGCTGCCACGTCGCCATCGGAGGCGCAGGCGGTGCCGACCACCGCGAGGAGACCCAGCACGGTGACGCCGATCAGAGTTCGTGCGAGGTTTCGGCTCATGTGGGCCATGCTAGCCCGCAGCGATCACATCCCCCGATTTGCTCCACTCGATGGAACAAAGCGCGCACACTTTGTTCCGAATCCGTGAATTCCGGATGAACGCGCGTGCATTTCTGTGTGTTCGCTGAGTAATATATCGGTGATCCCCGGCTACGGCAGCGGGGGTCTCTGCTGCTCGGGGGAACAGTGTCGCACTAGGCGCCCCGACCGGGGCGCAGACCGGTCAGGAGCTTCGGCGCCTGCCCACAGTCCACAGTGAACGACATCCGTGACCAGCAAGGGACATACATCACATGAAGCACAGAGGTACAGGCAGGCGCGCACTCGCGTTGACCGCCGCCGCCACGATCGCCCTGGGGGGACTCTTCGTCGCCACCCCGGCGTACGCCGAGGATGCCGCAGAGACTCCGGTCGCGTCCGAGACCGCAGCACCCGAGACCGCAGCACCCGAGACGGAGGCGCCCGTCGAGGAGGCCCCGGCAGAAGACGCCCCGGCCGAAGAGACTCCCGTCGAGGACGCTCCTCCCGCCGAGGCCGTCGAAGCCGCGGATGAGGCAGCGAAGAGCGGCGTCGAGATCGTCGCCTTCGGTACCAACGCGGCCGGCGACGACGTCGTCGTCGTGACCGAGGAGAGCGCGGGCGACGAGGCCGCGATCGAGGCCTTCACCGACGCTGCCGGGATCGACGGCGCCGCCGTCGTCACCGTCGACAGCGCTCCGACCACGTTCGCCGAGGGCGACGTCGTCGGCGGACAGGGTTACCTCAGCGTGGCCGCCGGGGGACAGGCCTGGGCCTGCTCGGTCGGCTTCGCCGCCTGGGCCCCGGACCGCAGCCCCGCGCTCATCAGCGCCGGACACTGCGCGTTCAACGGCACCACCAAGCTTCAGAACACGACGCTGAGCATCCCCGGCGAGGAGCCGGCTGTGGGCGGCGACGGTGCGGTTCCCGCGAACCCCGAGCTGCTCGGCCGCTTCGGCTTCGCCCAGTTCGGCGGCGTCAACAACACTGCGGGATCGAACGGTGACAAGAACGCCACCGACATCTCGGTCATCGACCTCGAGGCCGGATTCACCCCGCTTCCTGCCGTGACCGACTGGACCACGGCCGGTGCAGCACTCGACTCGCTCGCGGGCAAGACCGTCGCCATCAAGGCCGTCGGAGCCCCGAAGGCCGGCAGCGTCTCGAAGAGCGGTCGCACGACCGGCTTCACGACCGGTTCGATCAACGGCAACCACGTCCTCAACGGCTGGGCCAAGATCGAGGACCGCTGGGTCCAGGGCTTCTCGAGCAACACGAAGGCAGGCCCCGGAGACTCCGGCGGATCCGTCATCCAGGGCAACACGGCCGTCGGCCTCATCAGCGGTGGCATCGAGGCCGCTCCCGGCGTTCCGCAGTGGACCTGGGCGACGTCGCTCGTGAACGCGCTGCCGAAGACCGGTGGCTACGAGGTCGCACTCGACCTCGCCGCTCCGACCGTCTCGAGCCCGGCCCCCGGTGCCGACGTCACGCCCGGACAGACCATCACCGGTTCTGCCCCCGGCGCGAAGTCCGTCACCGTCGACCAGGGCGCCGGCGCCCAGACGGTCGCCGTCTCGGGCGGGAAGTTCTCGTTCGCCGGTCCCGTCGCGCTCGGCACGCAGTCGATCTCGATCACCTCGGTGAACGGACTGAGCAGCTCGGGCACCACCGTCATCAGCGTGACCGTGAAGCCCGCTCCGCTCGTCGCACCGGTGATCACCTCGCCGAAGAACGGCTCGACGGTCACCTCGGCGGTCACGTCGATCAGCGGCACGGGTCTCCCGACCGCCGACATCACGGTCGTCGACGGTGAGGGCGCCGAGCTCGGCACCACCACGGTCAACGGCACGGGCAGCTGGACGATCAGCGGGCTCACCCTGGGATACGGCGATCACAAGGTCGTCGTCACGCAGAGCCGTGCCGGCGAGGTCTCGCCGGCGGCCACCTCGGCCTTCTCGGTCGTGCCGGTCGCTCCGGGCGTGACGTCTCTCGGCAGCGGCTCGTCGTTCCCCCACGATGAAGGTCCCGCGACCCTGTCCGGTACCGGCATCGAGGGCGCGACCGTGACCGTGAACGTCAACGGCGCCAAGGCGACGTCGGCGAAAGCGAGCTCGTTCGCTGCGGCATCCGGCATCTACACGGCGACCGTCACCGGTGGCAAGTGGAGCGTGTCCTTCGGTGCACCGCTCCCGACCGGTTCGTACTCGATCGCCGTGTCACAGAGCGTCGGCGGTGTCTCGTCGGCTCCGACCACCGTGACGTTCGCGGTGCTCGCCGCACCCGGTACGGGCGGTGGCGGCGGAGGCGCTGTGACCCCCGGTGACGACGGCAACCTCGCCGCGACCGGCGTCGACACCATGGTTCCGCTCACCGCATCGGCCGTGGCGCTCGCGCTGCTGTCGGGTGGTCTGCTGCTCATGGCCCGTCGTCGTCGCACGATCGAGGCCTGACACCCCTGATCAGCGCCTGAGCGCAGTCTGATCGCACGGAGCCCCGGTACCTCGGTATCGGGGCTTCGTCGTGCCTGCGCAGCCCCTGCTTGCCGCATCGAGATTTACAACGTCGTAAAAAAGCCTTGACACCGTTATATCGGAGCGACATGCTGACAGGCAGCAGCATTACGACGTTGTAAATATTGCTCTTCTCGCGACGTCGTCGTGACTGCGGAGGGCGGGGCTCGCAGCGACCCCCGTCCCATCCGCGGCAGTCCTGCACGCGGACGACACGAGAGGAATCAAAGGTGATGAGAACTCGCAAGAGTGCGTCGACCCGCAGCGGCGGAAGCCGCTGGGTGGCGCTGATGGCGGTCACAGCCGTGGGGGTCGGTTCGCTCCTCGCGGCGCAGCCTGCCGCCGCCGCGGAGGCCCCGGCCGACCCGTGGATCTCCCAGCCCGCCGACGGTCTTTACCGCTTCACGGTGCCGGACTCGGTGGTGCGATCGGAGGTCGGCAGCGCGCCGGCGTCGCTGGCGGTCGAGGGCAACTTCGGCCCCGGCAACACCTGGGCGCAGCTCAACCTCGGCCTCAGCGGAGGCTCGTGGACGGCCACGATCGGCCCGCTCGAGCCGGGCCAGTACTACTTCCAGTACAAGGCGACCATCGCCGGCACCGAACAGCTCGTCACGTTCCGCAACCCGGCGACGGAGCAGGCCGTGACGGCGCAGCCCTCGTACAGCACGTTCTTCATCGACGGCGAGTCCGCGGCCTGGCAGGCCGACGTCCCGGCGGGCGGCGAGCTGCAGACGCTGACGTACGACAGCTCCGCCGCCGGCGCCGAGAGCACCGCCCAGGTCTGGACGCCGCCGAGCTACGACCCGAACCGGGCCGAGGAGTATCCGGTCCTGTACCTGCTGCAGGACAGCGGTCAGGCTCACACCGAATGGACGGAGCTCGGACGCGCCGCCCAGATCCTCGACAACCTCGCGGTCGAGGGCGACATCGAGCCGATGGTCGTCGTCATGGCCGACGGCAACTCGACCGATGTGCGCTCCGAGATCCTCGACGACCTCCTCCCCGCAGCGCAGGAGGAGTTCCACGTCTCGGCGGATCCGGCCTCGCAGGCCATCGCCGGAATCGGACGCGGCGCCTCGCAGGCGCTCAACCTCATGGTCACCGATCCGGGCGCGTTCTCGAAGGTCGGCTCGTTCTCGGGCAGCCTCGTGAGCAGCATCAGCGCGGCCAAGGCGGCGCAGATCAATGAGGGCACCGACCTGGTGCGCCTCTACGTCGGCAACACCACCGACCGCTCCTACAACCAGAACGTGGCACTGACCGCGAAGCTGGATGCCGCGGGCGTCGAGTACGAGTTCGACGGCGTCAACCCCGCGTACGGCGACATCTGGGAGAACTGGCAGGAGGGGCTGCACGACTTCGCCTCGCGCCTGTTCCACGATGTCGACGGCCACGGCATGAGCGAGGGTCACCGTGCTCTCGACGGTGCGCACTCGCTCCCGCCGACCGGCACGACGCCCACACCCTGGGTGGACGAGCACGGCATCGTGACCTTCGAGACGGGCACCGAGTTCAGTGCCGCCAAGAACGTCACGATCTGGGCGAACTGGGCACCCGCGGGCGGATGGCTCCGCATCCCGATGGAGAAGGTCGGCGATCGCTGGCGGCTCACGCTCGGACCCATCGAGGGCGGCTCGTACTACTACAAGTTCATCGTGGACCGCGTCGACAAGAAGGATGCCGGCAACCCCACCTCGACGGACTCCGAACCCAACTGGAGCACGTTCTTCGTCGCCGGAGACGGCATCCGCGGACAGTTCACGGGCGACGTCGCCCCGGACAAGCGCGGAGCGGTCGAGACCATGTCGTACTCCAGCCTCGCGGGTGGCGCGGACCGTTCGGCGTACGTGTGGACGCCTCCGGGCTACGACCCCGAGCGCGAGGAGCCGTACCCGGTGTTCTTCCTCCAGCACGGCGGCGGGCAGACGTGGAGCGACTGGATCAAGGTCGGCCGAGCCGCCCAGATCCTCGACAACCACTACGCCAACGGCACGATCCGCCCGATGGTGGTCGTGATGGCCAACGGCAACGGCGTCGACTACCCGAAGGAGATCCTGCAGAAGCTCGTTCCCGCGACGGAGGCGGCGTACAACGTCAGCTCCGACCCGGGGCAGCGTGCCCTCGCCGGTCTCTCGATGGGTTCGGGGCATGCGCTCAGCACGCTCTACGCCCACCCCGGGCAGTTCGGCTACATCGGTGCGTTCTCGGCATTCTCGAATCCACCGGCGAACGCCGACGTCGAGGCGATCAACGCCGGCACGAAGCTCCTCGCCATCTACACCGGTGACATCCAGGACTTCACCTACCAGAACACCATGGGTCTGGTCAGCGCGCTGGAGAGTCGTGGCATCAACCACGAGTTCCACGCGCCGATCCCCGGCCCGCACAGCTGGGACGTCTGGCAGAAGGCGCTGATCGACTTCGTGCCGAAGCTGTTCGCGGCCGAGACCGCCTCGGGCATCCCGGTGCAGGCCTCGATCGCGGAGGGCGAGAACGGCGTGCTCGCGATGAGCGTCGCCGAATACGGCGAAGGGATCGCCCTGTCGGCTCCGCAGAACCTCGGTGACCGCCTGCGGTTCACCGGCGAGCTGCCGGAGGTCGCCGTGACCGATTCCCGGACCGCGCAGCAGGCCGGGCTCGGCGGATGGACCGTCGCCGCGCAGGCGCAGTCCTTCACGTCGGCCGGTCAGTCGATCGAGGCCGACCACCTGGGCTGGACGCCGAAGGTGCTCACACCGCGGGCAGGTCTCGCCGCCGGTGAGGCACTGGCCACCGCACTGGACGGAGGCCTCGGCCTCGCTACATCCGGTGAGTTGGCGACCGCCAACTCGGCCGGTCGATTCGGTTCCGCGAAGCTCGGTGCCGGTCTGCGGCTGGAGGTGCCGGTCGACACTCAGCCCGGCTCGTACTCCAGCGTCCTGTCCATCTCCCTGTTCCCGGTCGACTGACCGAGAGCCCTCACCCGTGCGGCCGGCCGGTCACCCCGGCCGGCCGCACGACGGCAAGGAGCGTCATGATCCCCCGTCCTCTCACCGCCGTCGGCGCCATCGCGCTGGCGGCTGTCGTCGTGCTCGGCCAGCCCGTCGCCGCGGGCGCCGACTCCTGGCAGACACCGACCGGCGTGCGCCCCGCCGCGACCGTGCCCGCCGACACCGTGCCCGCCGACACCGACGGCGACGACCCCGCCCCGGCAGGTGTCACCTGGGCCCTGCAACCGGCCGGCAAGGGTGCGCCGGACGGCCGGGTCTCATTGCGACACCGCGTCGACCCCGGCGCGTCCATCGACGAGAGCCTCGTCCTCACGAACTTCAGCGCGGAGCCGGCGACGTTCGCCGTGTACGCCAGCGACGGCACCGTCACCGGCGACGGCAGCTTCGACCTGATCCCGGCCGGCGAGGAGCCCCGCGACGGAGGCGCCTGGGTGTCGCTCGGCGCCGTCGAGGGCTCGGCACCGCGCGATGACGGCGGATTCGCCGTGAAGGTCGCCGCGGGTGCGGCCGTCGTGATCCCGGTGAGCATCGCCGTCCCCTCCGACGCGACGCCGGGCGATCATCCCGCCGGCATCGTCGCCGAGCTGGTGCCGGATGCCGCCACCGAGGTGCAGATCGCCTCGCGCGTCGGCGTGCGCCTACACCTCCGCGTCTCCGGCGACATCGTCGCCGGCATCCGTCCCGAAGCGGTGCAGGCGAGCTACGAGCCCTCCTGGAATCCGTTCGCCCCCGGCACGCTCACCGTGCGGTACGACGTGACGAACACCGGCAACGTGCGTCTCGGTGCTGCGGCGAACGTCGGCGTCGCCGGGCCGTTCGGGCTCCTGGCCGCTGATCGGTCCGCCGGCGAGCTGCGGGAGATCCTGCCGGGGCAGGCGTCCGTCGCCGAGGTGACGCTGCCGGTCTGGCCGCTGTTGGTCGCGCAGGGAACGGCCGACGTGCTGCCCTCGGCGGTCGGCGACGACGAGATCGAGAGCGCGCTGGATGCGGCATCCGTCGGCTTCACGGTGTGGACCATCCCGTGGTCGCAGCTCGCGCTGATCGCCGCGGCCGTGCTCCTCTTCTTCGCTGTCCGACGGGCCCGCACGCGCGGCAAGGCCCGATTGCAGGCGCGGATCGACGAGGCTGTGGCATCCGCTCGTGCCGAGCAGGAAGACGATGCCGAGCAGAAAGAGGGTGTCGAGAAGGAACCCGTGGCGACGCCCTGATCAGCGACGGGCGCCCGGGAACCCGGTCGACTCGCGGCGCACGATGCGGAAGTCGGGCGTGATCGTGCGCGGCGGGCGCCGGGTGTCCTTCTCCTCGATGCGTTCGATGAGGAGGTCGACGGCCGCTGCGGCGATCTGCTCGCGGCCGACATCGACGCTCGAGAGCGAGGGGACGGAGAAGTGCGCCTCGTCGGTGTTGTCGAAGCCGACGACGCCGACGTCCTCCGGCACGCGCATGCCGGCCTCGCCGAGTGCACGGAGAGCACCGAGCCCCATCGTGTCGTTGAGCGCGAAGACGGCGTCGAACTCGACCTTCTCGTCGATCAGCGCACGTGTCGTCTCGGCCCCGGCCGCATGATTCCAGTGGATGCTGGGGCGGATCAGCGCGGGGTCGACGGGGATGTCCGCCTGGTCGAGAGCCTGCAGGTAGCCGTCGAGGCGCAGGCTGGCCGAGCTGACCTCGGCGCCGCGGTGCTCCTCGGCGCCGATGATCGCGATGCGCCGGCGCCCGGTGTCGATGAGGTGTTCGACGGCCGCCTTCGCGGAGGAGGTGTTGTGCATCGCGACGTGGTCGGTGGGGCCGTTGAAGATGCGCTCGCCGAGGAGCACGATCGGGAAGTCGGTGTCGAGTGCTCCCGCATCGCTCTGCCCGAGCGCGGAGGGGCTGAAGACCAGGCCGTCGGTGAGGCGGAGCCGTCCGCCGGTCACGGCCTGCAGCTCGCGCGTGCGCTCGCCGCTGGTCTGCTCGACCACGACGCCGAGTCCGCGCAGGTCCGCGGCGCGGATGACCGCGTCGGCGAGCTCGGCGAAGTAGTTCTCGCGCAGCGCCGGAACCGCGAGCCCGATGACCCCGGTGCGCCCGGAGCGGAGGCCGCGCGCGGAGAGGTTGGGCCGGTAGTCGAGCTCGTCGATCGCGGCCTGCACCCGCTCCCTGGTGTCGGGGCGCACGTGCGGGAAGTCGTTGATGACGTTCGACACGGTCTTGATCGACACGCCTGCGAGGCGCGCGACGTCGTGCATCGTCGAACCCATCGCGCCCACCCATCGCCGAGTACCGCCTCTGCGGCACGTTCTCCATACTCTATTCGCAGCATCCGCCGTCGCCGTTCCCCGCCAGCGGGTGTCGCACGGGGTGCCGCGTAGGATGGCGCAATGCCGATCGACCCCCGCCGCCCCGTCCGTCCGGAGCGGATCAGTCCGCGGCTGGTCGTCGACGACGTGCACGATCAGTTGCTGCGACTCATCATCGACGGGCATATGGAGGCGGAGTCCCCGCTGAGCATCGACGCCCTCGCCCGTGAGTTCGGGGTGTCGAGCAGTCCGGTCCGCGAGGCTCTCGCGCGGCTCGAATCGACCGGGCTCGTGCAGCGGCTGGCGCTGCGCGGGTACCGCGTCGCCCCCGCGCTGGACGCCGAGGAGCTGGCCGATCTGCTCGCCGCGCGTCTGCTGCTCGAACCCGCTGTGGCGGCGGAGGCGGCTCTCAGCGTCGAGCGGGACGCCCTCGCGCGTCAGCTCGAGACCAGCGTCGATGCGCTCGAGGCCGCCCCGCAGGGCGAGCAGTTCGAGTCGTTCCGCGCGTACTACGAGGCTGACCGGGAGTTCCACCGGGCGATCGTGGCCGGCACGGGCAACCGCTTCCTGGTGCACGCCTACGATGCGCTCGGCAGTCACGTGCAGCGGTTCCGGCTGTTCTCCGGGCGGGGAGTGACGGATGCCGCCGAGACGGTGGCCGAGCACCGGGCGATCGCGCAGGCCATCGCCGACGGAGATGCCCCTGCCGCCGAAGAGGCGATGCGGCGGCACCTCGAGGGCGTGCGCAGTCGGGCGATCAGCGAGGTCTCGGCCTCTCTGTAGACCCTGCGCTCGCGCTCTCGTCATGGTTTTCGGAAAATTTACAACGTTTTCCTCTTTATCCGGTATCGTGCATGATGCCGGATTCAAAGGAGTTGATGGACGATGGCGCTCACCGCCGAGAACTGGCCGATCGCCGCCGCGATGCTGCCCTTCACCACCCGCCTGCCGCTCGAGGCGAGGGAGGAATCGCTGCGCGCGGAGTGGCTGCAGGCCCTGCACCAGGTCGCCGACGCCGACTTCCGCCACGTCGATCTGACCGACTCCTGGATCGCCTACGGCGACCTGGATCCGCAGCGACGAGCGCTGCTCCTCGAGGTGCTCGACGAGGCGGGGCTCGAGGCCGCGTCCCTTTCCGCGATCCGCAAGAGCGTGATCGACGCCGCCGACGGAGACGCGAACCTGGCCTACAGCCACCGCACCCTCGACGTCGCGGCCGAGCTCGGCATCGGCGTGGTGTCGGTGGGGCTGCACCAGCCGCTGACTCCCGAGCAGCGGGAACAGCTCTGGTTCTGGACCGTCGAGGGCCATCGCGACCGGATCGACGACACCGACGGCTGGAACCTGGCTGTGCGTCGGTTCCGCGAGCTCGGGCAGCACGCCGCCGACCTCGGCATCCTGCTCTCCCTCGAGATGTACGAGCACACGTTCCTCGGCACCGGCGCCTCGGCGGTGCGACTCGTCGAGGAGATCGGGATGGACACGGTCGGCCTCAATCCCGACATCGGCAACCTCATCCGGCTGCACGAGCCCGTCGAGGACTGGCGGGATCTACTCGCGCAGACTCTCCCGTACGCCAACTTCTGGCACGTGAAGAACTACACGCGGGATGAGGATCCGGCATCCGGCGTCGTGACGACCGCTCCCGCCTACCTCGAGAGCGGCCTCATCGACTACCGCACGGCGATCCGCATGGCGATCGACCACGGCTTCCAGGGCGTCATCTGCACCGAGCACTACGGCGGGGACGGACTGAGCATGAGCGCCGCGAACCGCGACTATCTGCGCGGGCGCGTCCTGCCCCGCCGCGACTACGCCCTGGGCGAGAGCCGTGTGATCCAGCACGTCGAGAGGATCCCGTCATGACCCGCATGATCGCCGAGCCGCAGACCTTCGTCGCAGACGCACTGGACGGCCTCGTCCTCGCCCATCCGCACGAGCTGCGTCGGCTCGGCGGCGGCGTGGTGCGCGCCACCCCGCTCGCACCCGGTCGCGTCGCGGTCGTGGTGGGCGGCGGCTCCGGGCACTACCCGGCCTTCGCCGGAGTCGTCGGGGTCGGCATGGCCGCCGGAGCGGTCTGCGGCAACATCTTCTCGTCGCCCTCGGCGGGACAGGCGGTCGAGGTCGCCCGAGCCGCGGATGCCGGGGGAGGGGTGCTGTTCAGCTTCGGCAACTACGCCGGCGACGTCATCCACTTCGGCGAAGCGGAGCGCCGTTTACGCGAAGAGGGCAGGGACGTGCGCACCGTGCTGGTCACGGACGACATCGCCAGCGCTCCCGTGACGGATGCCGCGTCGCGTCGCGGCATCGCCGGAGACCTGTGCGTGTTCCGGATCGCCGGGGCGGCCGCCGAGCGCGGCGACGACCTCGACGCCGTCGAGCGATTGGCGCGCCACGCGAACGACCGCACCCGCACGATCGGCGTCGCGTTCTCCGGCTGCACGCTCCCCGGCGCATCGTCCCCGCTGTTCGATGTGCCGGAGGGGATGATGTCGATCGGCCTCGGCATCCACGGCGAACCCGGCATCCGCGACGTCCCCCTGCAGAACGCGCGTGACCTCGCCGTCACGCTGCTCGAGCCGCTGCTCGACGAGCGTCCCAACGGAGCGGCGCCGCGCGTCTCGCTGATCGTCAACGGGCTCGGGACGGTGAAGTACGAGGAGCTCTTCGTGCTGTTCGGGCACCTGCACCGCGAACTCGAGGGCCACGGCATCGAGGTCACGAGTCCGCTCTGCGGCGAGCTGGTGACGAGCCTCGACATGGGCGGCGTCTCGGTAACTCTGCTCTGGCTCGACGACGAGCTGGAGGAACTCTGGAACGGACCGGCCGCGGCCCCCGCCTTCCGGCGCGGAGCGATCGTCGACAGCGTGCCGGTGGCCGCGGCTCCGCGCGCGGACGCGATACAGGCGCCGGCATCCGAGGTGGCGCCTGCCGAGACACTGCCGGCCTCCGTTGAATCCCGACAGGCAGCCGGGCTGGCGCGCCGCCTGCTGAGCGTGGCGCGCACCCTGGTCGACGAGCAGGCCGAGCACCTCGGCGCGCTCGACGCGATCGCGGGAGACGGCGACCACGGCGTCGGTATGAGCCGAGGCCTCGAGGCAGCCGTCGCCGGCGCGTCGACCGTGACCGACGATGGCGGACTCACCGCCCTGCTGACCGCGGCGGGCGAGGCCTGGTCCGAGAAGGCCGGCGGAACCTCCGGGGCGCTCTGGGGTGCGGCACTCGCCGCCTTCGGCCGTGCGGCGGATGCCGAGGGATCAGCGGGCGGCACCGCCGTCGTCGCCGCGGTCCAGGCCGCGCGCGCACGCATCGAACAGCTGGGCGGAGCTGCGGCCGGCGACAAGACCATGCTCGACGCCCTGCTGCCGTTCGAGGCGGCACTGTCCGCCGCGCTCGCCGACGGCCGCGACCTCGACGACGCGCTCGCGCGAGCAGCGGCCGAGGCCACGGAGAGTGCCGAGGCGACCGCCGCGCTCCGGCCCCGGAAGGGACGGGCCCGCCCGCTCGCCGAGCGCAGCATCGGGCACCCCGACCCCGGAGCGGTGTCGTTCGCGATGATCGTGACCGCGCTGGCGGACAGCATCGGCGCGGAACGCGCAGGAGAAGCACCAGCAGAAGCATCGGACGAAGGGCAGCACTCATGACCGGATGGCGGATCGTGATCGGCGCGGATGATGCCGGATACGAGTACAAGGAGCTGCTCAGGGCGCTGTTGGAGGACGACCCCCGGGTCGCGGGCGTCGTCGACGTCGGTGTGGATGCCGACGGGCACACCCCGTATCCCCAGGTCGCCTCGGAGGCGGCACGACTGGTCGCCGACGGGGAGGCGGATCGCGGGCTGCTGGTGTGCGGCACGGGACTCGGTATGGCGATCGCCGCGAACAAGGTGCGGGGCGTCAGGGCGGTCACCGCGCATGACTCCTACTCGGTCGCCCGATCCGTGCTCAGCAACGACGCGCAGATCCTCGCGCTGGGAGCCAGGGTCATCGGCCCCGAGCTCGCCAAGACCCTGGTCGACGGCTGGCTCGGCCTGCAGTTCGACCCGCAGTCGCCGTCATCCGCCAAGGTGGATCTGATCGGTGAGATCGAGAAGGAGGAGTCGGCATGACCGAACGAGTCGCAGTGGTCGGATCCGGGTACATGGGTGGCGGGATCGCGCAGGTGATCGCGCTCTCCGGGCGGCAGGTCGCGCTCGCCGACGTCTCCGCCGAGCAGGCGGTGCTGAGCCGCGACCGCATCGTGCGGGAGGCCGCCGACTTCGAGTCGCGCTCGCTGTTCCCGACCGGCGCGGCCGAACGCATCGCCGCGGGTGTCACCGCCGCCGCGTCGATCGAGGAGGCCGTGGCCGACGCCGACGTCGTCGAGGAGGCCGTCCCGGAGATCCTCGCCGTCAAGCACGAGACGCTCCGGCGCATCAGCACGGCAGCCCCCGCGGAGGCCGTGATCGGCAGCAACACCTCGACGATCTCGATCGCGGTGCTCGCCGAGGCCGTGGACCGGCCGGAGCGGTTCCTCGGGGTGCACTTCAGCAACCCGGCGACGTTCATCCCCGGCGTCGAGGTCATCCCGCACGCGGGCACGGCGCCCGCCGCGGTCGCACGGGTGACCGCGCTGCTGGCCGAGTGCGGCAAGGCCGGCGTCGAGGTGCCCGATGTCACGGGCTTCGTCCTCAACCGCCTGCAGTACGCGCTGTTCACCGAGGCTGCGCGCCTCGTCGACGAGGGCGTCGCCACCGCCGAGGCCGTGGACACGATCGCCCGGACGACCTTCGGGTTCCGGCTGCCGTTCTTCGGGCCTTTCGCGATCGCCGACATCGCCGGGCTCGACGTGTACGAGTTCTGCTACGGATCCCTGGGCGCGGCGTACCCCGACCGCTTCGCCGAGCCGGCGGCGCTTCGCGAGCGCGTCGCCCGAGGGGAGCTCGGCGTGAAGTCGGGCAGCGGGTTCCTCGCCACCTCGCCCGAGCGCATCGCCGAGCTCGTGGCCTACCGCGACCGCGCGTACGTCGCCATGTCGCGACTGCTCGACGAGCTCGGCCCCGCGCCCGTCAGCTACTGAAACCCCAGCATCCGCAAGGGTCCACTCTTGACAGTCCCGGCACCCCTTGCGCTAAAATTACAACGTTAGAAATACAACGTTGTAAACCCGACCTCCCGCGTCAGGACGACCGGGTGGAGCACTGACAATGATGTCCAGCATCCGAAGGGAAACACAGTGAAGACGAAGCCAGTTCTCGCTGCGGCACTCACTCTCGTCCTCGCGGGCGCACTCGTATCGTGCGCCGGCGACGGCGGTACGAACGAGGGCGGCAACAGCGAAGCGACCAACTGCACGAACAAGATCCAGAAGGACGACCTCCCCGTCGTCACCATGTGGGCCTGGTACCCGAACATGGAGCTCGTGGTCGACAACTTCAACGAGCAGAACGACGAGGTCCAGGTCTGCTGGACCAATGCAGGCCAGGGCGGTGACGAGTACGACAAGTTCCAGACCGCCATCACGGCGGGCACAGGCGCACCCGATGTCATCATGATCGAGGCCGATCGCATCCCGACCTTCCAGGTGCAGGAGGCGATCGTCGACATCTCGGCCTTCGGATTCGAAGACGTCAAGGACGACTACAGCGAGGGCGCCTGGAAGGATGTCTCGGTCGGTGAGGGCGTGTACGGCGTGCCGGTCGACGGCGGCCCCATGGGCATGATCTACCGCAAGGACATCTTCGAGACCTACGGCATCACGCCGCCGACCACCTGGGCCGAGTACGAGGCAGCGGCGCAGAAGGTCAAGGACGCCGGGGGCCCGCTCTTCGGCGACCTGGGCGCGAACACGCCCGCGGTGATGATGGCGCTGCAGTACCAGAACGGCGCGGAGCCCTTCACCTACGACTCGGCCAACCCGGAATCGATCTCGATCGACCTGAACGACCCCGCGTCCAAGGAGGTCCTGGACTACTGGGCCGGCTTGGTCGAGAAGGGCCTCGTCGGCACGCAGGACCAGTTCACGCCCGAGTACATCTCCGGCGTGATCGGCGGGGACTACGCGACCTACATCTCGGCGGCATGGGCTCCCGGCTACCTGACCGGCGCCGGCGTCGGCGAGGGTGAGGATGCCGGAGTCTGGGCGACCGCCCCGCTGCCGCAGTGGGACGCCGCAGACCCGACCTTCGTGAACTGGGGCGGCTCCGCCTTCTCCGTCACGAGCCAGGCATCGAACCCCGAGCTCGCGGCCAAGGTCGCGTTCGGCGTATACGCCGACGACGCCTCGCTCACGGACGGATGGCAGAACCAGGTCATCTTCCCGCTCAACCTCAAGGCGCTCAACTCTCCCGAGTTCGAGAACTACGAGGTGCCGTTCTTCGGCGGACAGATGGCGAACAAGGAGGTGTACGTCCCGGCGGCCAACGGCTACACGGGTATGACGTACACGCCCTTCGGCGCGTACTACTTCGACGCCTTCAACGAGCAGCTCGCGGCCATCAACGACGGATCCCTCTCCGGGTCCGAAGCCGCCGACGCGCTGCAGGACACCGTCGTGAAGTACGCGGAGGAGCAGGGCTTCACCGTCGAGTGATCGAACGCGACGGGCCGTCCGCTCACCCGGACGGCCCGTCGTGGCCCCTTCCGCATCCCATCCCAGGAGTCTCCATGACTGTCGACCTCGCCACCCGTCCGAAGGCGGCGACCCCCCGCGGCCCTCGACGACGAGGCGCCATCGCCCGCGGTCACGTCGGCTGGGCGTTCGTCGCCCCCTTCGCGATCGTGTTCTTCGCCCTGCTCGTCACGCCACTGCTCTACGCGCTCTACCTCAGCCTCTTCCAGAAGCGCCTGATCGGCGGGACATCGTTCGTCCTGTTCGACAACTACATCAAGGCCTTCACCGACCCGAACTTCCTCGACGGCATCCAGTACGTCATCGTCTTCTCGGCCGTGCTGATCCCCCTGCAGATGGCGGTGTCGCTCTCGGTCGCCCTCATCCTCGACGCGGTCGTCACGCGCTTCGCCCGCTTCTCGCGGCTGATGATCTTCCTGCCGTATGCGATCCCCGCCGTGATCGGCGCGCTGATGTGGGGCTTCCTCTACAGCAAGAGCTTCGGGCCGATCGCCGAGATCTTCGGCATGTTCGGCGCCGTCGGCCCCGACCTCCTGAGCCGCGACCTGGTGTTCTTCGGCCTGCTGAACATCGTGACCTGGCAGTGGGCCGGCTACTACATGATCATCATCTACGCGGCGCTGCAGGGCATCGACCCGACGCTCTACGAGGCGGCCCGCATCGACGGTGCGACCGGCTGGCAGATCACGCTCCGCATCAAGATCCCGCTGATCGCCCCCGCGCTGCTGCTCATCCTGGTGTTCGCGCTGATAGGCACCCTGCAGTTCTTCAACGAGCCGCAGATCCTCCGATATCTGGCCTCCGGCGCGATCCCCTCCGACCTCACACCGAACATGTACGCCTATCAGCAGGCATTCGCGCTGGCGAACTACAACTACGGATCGGCGATCTCGTTCGCCCTCGGCGCCGTGGTGTTCGTGTGCGTCTACCTCTTCATGTTCATCACCCGAAAGCGCGGGAGCTTCCTCTCATGACGACACTCACCGACTCCGGTCGCGCCGCGCGCCGCCGTCATCTGCCGCTGCAGGTGCTCCTCGGCTTCCTGGTCGTCTACTTCCTGGTGCCCTTCTGGTGGGTCATCGTCAACAGCTCGAAGGATGCCGCCGGCCTCTTCGGCGGCGGGAGCTCGCTCTGGTTCGCCGAAGACATCGACTACTGGGGCAACCTGGTCGACCTGTTCACGTACCAGAACGGCATCTACGTGCGGTGGCTGCTGAACTCGGCGCTGTACGCGTTCGTCGGCGGCATCGGCGCCACGGTGCTCGCCGTGATGGCCGGCTACGGCTTCGCCAAGTTCCGCTTCCGCGGGCGCTCGTTCAGCTTCGCCGTGCTGCTCGGCTCGGTCATGGTTCCGACCACGGCTCTGGTCATCCCGACGTTCATCCTGTTCTCGCAGCTCGGACTCACCAACACGATCTGGGCCGTGATCCTGCCGACCCTGCTGAACCCGTTCGGCGTGTACCTGATGAACATCTACACGCGGGAGGCCGTGCCCGACGAGCTGCTCGACGCGGCACGGGTCGACGGCGCCGGCGAGGTGCGCACGTTCCTGCAGGTCTCGGTCCCGCTGATGCGTCCGGCCATCGTCACGGTGCTGTTGCTCTCGGTGGTCGCCTCCTGGAACAACTATTTCCTGCCGCTGGCGATGCTCTCGGACAACCGCCTCTTCCCCGTCACGGTCGGCATCGGCATGTGGCAGGGCATCGCCTCGGCGAACAATGCCGGCGGCACGTCGCTCTGGAGCGTCATCATCCTCGGGTCCCTCGTCTCCGTGATCCCTCTGGTGATCGCCTTCCTCACCCTCCAGAAGTACTGGCAGGGCGGCCTCTCCATCGGAAGTCTCAAGTAGCCGACGCCGGCCGCTCGACCTCCACTCTCTCCACGCAAAGGTGAAAATGTTCAACGCTCGTCTCGCCATCGACCCGCACTTCACGGTCGGCGAAGTCAACCGACGTCTCTTCGGCTCCTTCGTCGAGCACCTCGGCCGCTGTGTCTACGGAGGCATCTACGAACCGGGCCACCCCACTTCCGATGCCGACGGCTTCCGTGGCGATGTCGTCGAGCTCGTCAAGGAGCTCGGGGTGTCCACCATCCGCTACCCGGGAGGCAACTTCATCTCGGGGTACCGCTGGGAGGACGGCATCGGGCCGCGGGAGGAGCGGCCGCGAAGGCTCGACCTCGCCTGGCACTCGACCGAGACGAACGAGATCGGCCTCGACGAGTTCGCCGCCTGGGCCGAGGGCGTCGGCAGTGAGCTGATGTACGCGGTCAACCTGGGCACCCGCGGCATCGAGTCGGCGCTCGACGTGCTCGAGTACGCCAACATCCCGTCCGGCACGTTCTGGTCGGAGAAGCGCATCGCGAACGGCAAGAAGGAGCCCTACGGCATCCGCATGTGGTGCCTGGGCAACGAGATGGACGGGCCGTGGCAGCTCGGCTACGCCACCGCGCACGAGTACGGTCGCCTCGCGGTCAAGACCGCCCGGGCGATGCGCATGATCGACCCCGACCTGGAGCTCGTCGCGTGCGGCAGCTCGAGCGCCTCGATGCCGACCTTCGGCGAGTGGGAGCGCACCGTGCTGGAGGAGACCTACGACGAGGTCGACTTCATCTCGTGCCATGCGTACTACGAGCCCAAGGACGGCGACTATGCGAGCTTCCTCGCCTCGGCCGTCGACATGGATCGCTTCATCGAGGTCGTCGTGGCGACGGCCGACCATGTGAAGGCGCTGCGCCGCAGCGACAAGACGCTGAACATCTCGTTCGACGAGTGGAACGTCTGGTACCAGTCGCGCTTCAACGACGTGGAGAAGATCACGGATGCGAGCGACTGGCCGGTCGCACCGCGGCTGCTGGAGGACTCGTACTCGGTGGTCGACGCCGTGGTGTTCGGCAACCTGCTGATCTCGCTGATCCGGCACGCCGACCGCGTGACGGCGGCCAGCCTCGCGCAGCTCGTGAACGTGATCGCGCCGATCATGACCGAGCCCGGCGGCATCTCGTGGCGGCAGACGACGTTCTTCCCGTTCGCCCTGACCTCGCAGCTCGCGCGCGGCACCGCGCTGGAGGTGCGCCTCGAGGCGCCCACCTACGCGAGCGACGCCTACGGCGACGTGTCGCTCGTCGACGCCGTCGCGACGCACGACGAGGAGACCGGCGAGACGGCCGTCTTCCTCGTCAACCGCAGCCTGACCGACGCGGTGACGGTGCAGATCGATGTCAGCCGGCTCGGCGATGTGCAGGTCACCTCGGCGCAGTCCCTGCACGACGACGACATCCACGCGCGCAACACGCTCGACGACCCGGAGCGCGTCGGCCTGCAGGAGAACACCTCGGCGCGCGTCGAGGACGGGATGATCTCGATCACCCTGCCCGCCGTGTCGTGGACCGCGGTGACCGCGCGATGACGTCGCCTTCGCCGGCGGAGCCGGGCTCCGTGCTGCGCGTCGACGGCACCCGCATCGTCGACGGAGCGGAGCCCGTGTTGCTGCGCGGCTTCGGGCTCGGCGGGTGGATGAACATGGAGAACTTCATCACCGGCTACGCGGGCACCGAGACGCAGCATCGCCGCGCCCTCCGCCGCGTGATGGGCGACGAGGCGTACGAGAGCTACTTCGCGCGCTTTCTGTCGGTGTTCTTCACGGATGCCGACGCCGCCCATGTGCGCAGCCTCGGGCTCAATTCCGTGCGGATCCCGTTCAACTACCGGCACTTCGAGGACGACGCCGAGCCGTTCGTGCTGAAGGAGGAGGGTTTCGCGCTGCTCGACCAGGCGGTCGACACGTGCGCGCGACACGGCATCTTCGCGATCCTCGACCTGCACGCGGTCCCCGGTGCGCAGAACCAGCACTGGCACAGCGACAACCCCACCCAGTGGGCGCACTTCTGGACGCAGCGGCAGTTCCAGGACCGGGTCGTGCACCTCTGGGAGCAGATCGCCGCGCGCTACCGCGGCAACCCGTGGGTGGCCGGATACAACCCGATCAACGAGCCGGCGGATGCCGAAGGCTCCACCGTCGGTCCGTTCTACCGCCGACTCGAGGCGGCGATCCGCGCGGTCGACCCCGAGCACATCCTGTTCCTCGACGGCAACCGCTACTCGACCCAGTTCGATCAGCTCGGCGACCCGCTGCCGAACTGCGTCTACACGGCGCACGACTACGCCCTGCCGGGATTCGTCGACGGCGGGCCGTACCCGGGCGTGAGCCGCGGCCAGTACATCGACCGCGACCGGGTGGAGGAGACGTTCCTCGCCCGCACCGCGTACATGCGCGAGACGGGCACGCCGATCTGGGTCGGCGAGTTCGGCCCGGTCTACACCGGCGATCCCGCGCGCGACGAGCAGCGCTATCAGCTGCTCGAGGATCAGCTCGAGATCTTCGCCAGGCACGACGCGAGCTGGGCGCTCTGGACGTACAAGGACATCGGGCTGCAGGGGCTCGTCAGCGCCGACCCGGCATCCGACTACATGCAGCGCATCGCGCCCGTGCTCGAGAAGAAGGCCCGGCTGGGCGTCGACTCGTGGGGATCGACCGACGCGCGGGTCCGCGACATCCTCGATCCGATCGAGCGCCTGTTCGAGACCGAGTTCCCCGACTTCGCGCCGTTCCCGTGGGGCGCGCGGCGCTGGATCCACGGGCATGTGCGCCACGTGATGCTCGCCGAGGCGATGGTCTACGACTATGCGCGGGCGTTCGACGGCGTGAGGCCGGCGGAGGCGACAGCGCTCGCCGACGCGTTCGCTTTCGAGAACTGCGTGCGCCGCGACCGACTCGAGCGCATTCTCTCGACCGCGCGCTGAGCGCGCATAGACTGCGACGGGATCGTCGCGAGATGCGGAGGAGTGTCGACGTCATGGAGCACAACTGGGCAGGGAACCTCACCTATCGGGCATCGACGATCGCGCACCCCGCATCGCTCGACGAGCTGCGGGCGGCGCTCGCCTCGCCGGGGCGGGTGCGGATGCTGGGATCGCGGCACTGCTTCAACGACATCGCCGACACCGACGGCGTGCTGATCGCCCTGGACCGGATGCCGCGGGTGTTCGAGATCTCGCCGGAACGCGATGCCGTGCGCGTCTCCGGCGCCCTGCGCTACGGCGACATCGCCCCTCTGCTGCACGCCGAGGGGCTGGCGCTCGCGAACCTCGCCTCGCTGCCGCACATCTCGGTCGCCGGGGCGGTCACCACCGGGACGCACGGGTCGGGCGACGCGATCGGCTCGCTGGCCTCGGCGGTTCGCGGGCTGACGATCGTCACGCCGGCCGGGGAGACCCGTACGCTGCGCCGCGGCGACGACGACTTCGCGGGCGCGGTGGTGAGCCTCGGCGCGCTCGGAGCCGTGGTCGACGTCACCCTCGACGTCGAGCCGACCTACGAGGTGGCCCAGCACGTCTTCGAGCACCCGGACTGGGACGGCGTCCTCGCCGCGTTCAACGAGGTCACCTCGATCGGCACCAGCGTGAGCCTCTTCTCGACCTGGGAGCGCACCGACTTCGTCGACCAGGTCTGGGTCAAGCAGCGCCAGCCCGAGGCACGCGAGGCCGCGCGGGAGTCGCTGTTCGAGCGCCTCGGCGCGGAACCGGCCGCGAGCAAGCGGCATCCGATCCTCGGCGTCGATCCGGTCGCCTGCACCGAGCAGGGCGGCGTCTCCGGCCCGTGGTTCGAGCGACTCCCGCACTTCCGGCTCGAGTTCACGCCGTCGGCCGGCGCCGAGCTGCAGACCGAGTACCTGGTGCCCCGCGCGGATGCGGTCGAGGCGATCCAGGCCGTCCGCACGCTCGCCGGACAGATCGCGCCGCTGCTGCTCGTGAACGAGATCCGCACGGTGCGGTCCGACGACCTGTGGCTGAGCCCGGAGTACGGGACGGATGCCGTCGGCATCCACTTCACCTGGAAGCCCGAGGAAGAGGCGGTCAGGGCACTGCTCCCGACGATCGAGGCCGCGCTGCCGGCATCCGCCCGTCCGCACTGGGGCAAGGTGTTCACGCTCGACGGCGCCGAGGTGCGTTCGCGCTACCCGCGGTTCGACGCTTTCGCCGCCCTGGCCGCCCGCTTCGACCCCGACCGGCGTCTGTCGAATCCGTACCTGGAGCGCCTGGGGTTGTAGTCGCTCCCGGTTTCGAATCGCGCAAATTGGCCGAGTTCTGGCTTCGTAGGCACCAGTTGCGCGATTCGAAAGGTCCGTGGGCACCATTGCAGCGCCGGGGTTGTTCTCGGTAACATCACCGGAGCAGCCGACGGAGGTGCGCATGGTGAACGTCGGCTCGGACAAGCCCAGCATCCGGCAGGTCGCGACGATCGCCGGGGTCTCGCACATGACCGTTTCGCGGGTGCTCAACGATCATCCGAACATCAAGCCCGACACTCGCCGCCGGGTGCTCGAGGCGATCGAGGAGCTCGACTACCGCCCGAACCTCGTCGCGCGGGCGCTGGCCACACAGCGCACCCGACGCATCGGCGTGATCGTCGAGAGCGCGGTGGCCTTCGGGCCCACCAGCATCCTGCGTGCCGTGGAGCTGTCATCGCGCGCGGCGGGCTACTCGGTCACGCCGGTGGCGCTGCACGAGGGCGATGCCCTGACTCCGCAGGAGGCGGTCGACAACCTCGTCACGCAGGGTGTCGATGCCCTGTGCGTGATCGCGCCCCGGTCGTCGTCGGTCGCCGCGCTCCGCCGCATCTCGATCGCCGTCCCGATGCTGGTCGTGAAGGCCGACGCGGACCCGACGTTCCTCACGGTGTCGATCGATCAGCACGCCGGGACGACCCTCGTGGTCGACCACCTCGTGGCCCTCGGGCACCGCGACATCCTGCACATGTCCGGCCCGCTGGACTGGCTCGACGCCCGAGCGCGCGAGCGGGCCTTCCACTCCCGTGCCAAGTCGTGGGGCATCCGCGAGCGCCCGATCGTGGTGGGGGACTGGTCGGCCGACTTCGCCTACGACTTCGCGATGGGCCTGAACCGCCTCCCCGACTACACCGCGATCTTCGCCGCGAACGACGACATGGCGATCGGCCTCATCCACGGCCTGCACGACAAGGGCTTCGAGGTGCCGAGGGATCTCAGCGTCGTCGGCTTCGACGACGTGCCGCTCGCCCGACACTTCCTCCCGCCGCTCACGACCGTGCGCCAGGACTTCTCCGCGCTCGGCGTCGCCGTGGTCGAGATGCTGCGCGCCGCGATCGAGGGCAGGGAGATCCCGACCCTCACCCGCATCCCCACCGAGCTCGTGCCGCGGGCGTCGTCCGCTGCGCCGCGGGAGACCCGGTGATCGCCGCACCGACCCTCGAACCGGTGGTGCGGCTCGAGGGGATCACGGTCGAGTTCCCCGGCGTGCGCGCACTCGACGAGGTCGACTTCCGGCTGTTCCCCGGCGAGGTGCACGCCGTGATGGGCGAGAACGCGGCCGGCAAATCCACGCTCGTCGGGGTGCTCACCGGGACCCTCGCCCCGGTATCCGGTTCCGTCTTCGTCGACGGCGAGGCCCGCCGATTCGGCGGCGTGGCCGACAGTCGTGCGGCCGGGATCGCCACCGTGTTCCAGGAGACCCAGCTCAGCCCGAACCTCAGCGTCGCCGAGAACGTCATGCTCGGGCGCGAGCGCCACGGACGATTCGGCATCGACTGGAAGCGGACAAGGGCGGATGCCGCGCACGCCCTGGCGCGCCTCGGCCTCGACGATCTCGACCCGAAGACCCCGCTGTCACTGCTGACGCCGGCGCAGAAGCAGCTCGTCGCCCTGGCCCGCGCGGTGGTCGACGACCCGCGGGTGCTGGTGCTCGACGAGCCGACCTCGAGCCTCGATCAGGCCGAGGTGGCGACACTCATGCGGGTGATCCGCGGCCTCCGCGAACGGGGAGTGGCGATCCTCTTCGTCTCGCACTTCCTCGAGCAGGCGTTCGCGATCAGCGACCGGATGACGGTGCTCCGCGGCGGGAAGCGGATCGGCGAGTACGCGACGCGGGATCTCGAGCGCGCCGACCTCATCTCGAAGATGCTCGGCAAGGACATCGAGGGTCTCCGCGCGCTCGGCTCCGAGCGCAAGGCGCATCACTACGCACCCGACGGCGAACCGGCGATGCGCGCGACCGACGTGGGCCGACGCGGAGAGCTGGAGCGCACGGACTTCGAGGTGCAGCCCGGCGAGATCGTGGGGCTGGCCGGGCTCCGCGGTTCCGGGCGCTCCGAGCTCGCCTCGCTGCTGAGCGGGTCGGTGCGCTCCGACAGCGGCGAGCTGTGGGTCGACGGAGAACGGGTGGAGCTGCGAAGTCCCTCGGCGGCGCTGCGGCACCGGATCGCCCTGTCGGCGGAGAGCCGGCGGACGCAGGGGATCATCGGCGACCTGACCGCGCGCGAGAACATGATCCTCTCGCTGCAGGCGATGCGCGGCTGGACGCGGCCGCTGTCGACCGCGGAGGAGACCGCGCTCGTCGACACGTATGTCGAGGCGCTGCATCTCTCCCGGGACGACCTCGACCGGCCCGTGAAACTGCTCTCCGGTGGTACGCAGCAGAAGGTCCTCCTGGCCCGCGCGCTCGCCGTGCGCCCGCACGTGCTCATCCTCGACGAGCCGACGAGGGGCATCGACATCGCCGCCAAGCTCGAGGTGCAGCGCCGGATCAGTCAGCTGGCGGGGGAGGGCGTCGCCGTCGTCTTCATCTCGTCCGAGCTGGAGGAGGTCGTGCGTCTGAGCGACCGCATCATCGTGCTCAAGGACCGCGAGAAGATCGGCGAACTCAGCAACGGACCGGGTGTGACAGTCGACACCGTCGTCGAGATGATCGCCGCCGATTCCCGTCCTGACGCGGAACTGTGATCGGTAACAAGACTCCTCCCGTGGAACATCGCCGATTTTTGGAACATATGTTGTGTTCCAGAAATTGTTCCCGGTAACATCGCCGCAGGACAGGCAGACCCGCTGTCCTGCAATCACGCAAGGGACCACGTCAGGTCCACCGTTGCCGGACTGACTACCGGCGTCTCAAGGAGGAGAACATGTCCGCGAAGAAGCGCATCCGCATCGCGCTCGGTCTGGCAGCAGCCGGTGCACTCACCATCGGCCTGGCGGCCTGCTCCACCGGTGACACCGGCGGAGACGGCGGCGACGCCGGGGGCTCCGACGAGCTCACGACCGTCGGCTTCGTCGCCGTCGGCCCCGAGGGCGCGTGGCGCGAGGCCAACGAGCAGAACATCCAGGACACCTTCACGGAGGATGCCGGATACGACCTCAAGTACGCCCCCGCCACCAACCTCGACCAGAAGTCGCAGATCGACGCGTTCACGTCGTTCGTCGACGAGGGCGTCGACGTGATCCTGCTGTCGGCGACCGAGGCCTCCGGTTGGGAGGACTCGCTCAAGCGTGCGCAGGAGGCCGAGATCCCGGTGATCCTGCTCGACCGCGGCATCGAGCCCGACGACGACAGCCTGTACGTGACCCGCATCGCACCCGACAACGTCGAGGTCGCGAAGGAGGTCGGCACCTGGGCTGCCGCCACTTTCCCCGACGGCGGCAACTACGTCGTGCTCGAGGGGCCGGCCGGTGTCGGCGTCGTGAACGAGCGCAACAAGGGCTTCGACGAGGGTCTCGGCGGCACGTCGCTCAAGAAGCTCGACGCGCAGACCGCGAACTGGTCGGCGGAAGAGGGCAAGAGCGTCTTCGAGACGATGCTGAAGTCGGCCAACAACGACATCCAGCTCGTGTTCGCACAGAACGACGAGATGGGTCTCGGTGCGGCGCAGGCCGCGGAAGAGGCCGGCCTCGTCGTCGGCGAGGACGTAAAGATCGCCACGATCGACGGCACGAAGAACGCCATGCAGGCGCTCGCCGACGGTCAGCTCAGCTACGTGCACGAGTACAACCCGCTGTTCGGGGAGACCGCGATGGAGGTCGTCGAGAAGGCGCTCAACGGAGAGGACGTCGAGCCGTACATCGTCGTTCCGAGCGAGGCGTTCGACTCGGCCGATGCGGCCAAGGCCGTGCTCGCCGACCGCAAGTACTGACCAGCCGCTCGGAACAAGGCGCCGGAGCCGGCCCGGGTGACGCGGAACACCGCGTCACCCGGGCTGTCCAGACGGGAAAGACAGCGATGAACGAAGAACTCCCCCTCGTCGAGATGCGTGGGATCACGATCGAGTTCCCCGGGGTGAAAGCCCTCGACGGGGTCGGCTTCCGCCTGTTCCCCGGCGAGGTGCACGCCCTCATGGGCGAGAACGGCGCCGGCAAGTCGACACTGATCAAGGCCCTCACGGGCGTGTACCGGATCGACGCCGGATCGATCGTCGTCGCGGGTCAGGAGCGCAGCTTCGCCGGCGCCGGAGATGCGCAGGATGCCGGGATCTCGACGGTCTACCAGGAGGTCAACCTCGCGCCCAACCTCTCCATCGGGGAGAACGTGATGCTCGGCCACGAGGTGCGCGGGGCGTTCGGCATCAACTGGACCGCGACGCACAAGGCGGCGACCACGGCCCTGACCCGCCTCGGGCTCGGCGAGCTCGACCCCCGCAAGCCGCTCTCCACCCTGTCGATCGCGCTGCAGCAGCTCGTCGCGATCAGCCGAGCGATGGCGATCAAGGCCAAGGTGCTCATCCTCGACGAGCCGACGTCGAGTCTCGACGCCGCCGAGGTCGAAGGCCTGTTCCGGGTGATCCGGTCGCTGCGCGACGAGGGCGTCGCCATCCTCTTCGTCTCGCACTTCCTCGACCAGGTCTACGCGATCAGCGACCGCCTCACGGTGCTGCGCAACGGCCAGTACGTCGGCGAGTACCTCACCCGCGACCTCGACCGGCACGCCCTCATCTCGAAGATGATCGGCAAGGACCTCGATGCGCTGAAGTCGCTCGGCGGGAACCGCCGTCGCGCTCCGCGTGAGGCCGACGAGAAGCCGCTGTTGTCGGCATCCGGGATCGCGCGCCGCGGCGCCGTGGAGGCGACCGACCTCGACATCCGCCCCGGCGAGATCGTCGGCTTCGCCGGGCTCCTCGGTGCCGGCCGCACCGAACTCGCCCGGCTGCTCTACGGCGCCGACCGCGCCGACGAGGGCACGATCTCCCTGCACGGCAGCGACGCCGACCTGAAGTCTCCGGCCGACGCGCTCGCGCGGCGCATCGCGTTCTCGACCGAGAACCGCCGCGACGAGGGGATCATCGGCGATCTCACCGTGCGCGAGAACATCATCCTCGCCGTCCAGGCCGAGCGCGGGTGGGCCCGGCCGATGTCGCGCAAGGAGCAGGACGCGATCGTCGAGCGGTACATCGCCCAATTCAACGTACGGCCCGCCGACCCGGAGCGCATGATCAAGAACCTCTCCGGCGGCAACCAGCAGAAGGTGCTGCTCGGGCGCTGGCTGGCCACGAAGCCCGAACTGCTCATCCTCGACGAGCCCACCCGCGGTATCGACGTCGGTGCCAAGGCCGAGATCCAGGAGGCCGTCGCCGAACTCGCCGAGGAAGGCGTCGCCGTGGTCTTCATCTCGTCCGAGCTCGAGGAGGTCGTGCGGCTGTCCGAGCGCATCGTCGTGCTCAAGGATCACCGCAAGATCGGAGAGCTCCAGAACGGACCCGACGTCACCGCGCAGGCCATCGTCGACGTGATCGCGGCGCACGGGGTGGATGCCGCGGCCGAGACCCTCGACGACGCCGACGGCGCTCTGCCGGATAGCATCGCCCTCACGACCGACAAGGAGGCAGCGCGATGACCGCCGCAGCCGACACCAGCTTCTGGCGCGACCTGATCCACAAGCCGTTCTTCTGGGGAGTCGTGGCGATCGTCGCGCTCCTCGCCCTGAACGTGCTCAAGGACCCGACGTACCTCGCCCTCTCGATCAACCCGAACAACGGCAACCTCGTCGGCAACCTCATCGACATCCTGCGCCAGGCGGCGCCCGTGATGATGATCGCGATCGGCATGTCCCTCGTGATCGCCACCGGCGGCATCGACCTCTCGGTCGGCTCTCTGATGGCGGTGTCGGGCGCCGTCGCGATGGAGTTCCTCAGCGCCGCCGGCGACTCGGGGAGCATCGGTGCGGCGCTCGGCGCGATCGGTCTGGCACTCCTGATCACCGCCATCCTCGGTGCCGTCAACGGCATCCTGGTGGCCTACGTCGGGCTGCAACCCTTCATCGCGACCCTCGTGCTGATGCTCGCCGGTCGCGGCATCGCCAAGGTGATCACCGGCGGACAGAACACCACCGCGTCGAACGATCCGTTCCGGTGGATCGCGAACGGCTTCGTGATCGGCATCCCCGTCGTCTTCATCCTCGCGGTGCTGCTCGTGCTCGTGGTCGGCTGGGTCGTGCGCAAGAGCGCCCTCGGCCTCATGATCGAGGCGATCGGCATCAACCCGCGGGCCAGCCGGATGGCCGGCATCAAGCCCAAGGGGCTGCTGCTCACGACGTACATCCTCAGCGGCATCCTCGCCGGGATCGCCGGCATCATGTCGGTCGGCAGCGTCATGACGGTCGACATCTCCCGCACCGGGTACCAGCTCGAGCTCGACGCGATCCTCGCGGTCGTCATCGGCGGAGCCTCCCTCGCCGGCGGAAAGTTCTCGCTCAGCGGGGCGTTCGTCGGGGCGCTGCTCATCGCGACGCTCGACAAGACCGTGCTGTACCTCGGCATCTCGTCGTCGGCGACGCCGGCGTTCAAGGCCATCGTGATCGTCGCGCTGTGCCTGCTGCAGTCCGAGCGCGTGCGCAGCTGGTTCCGCCGGCGCCGCCGGGTCGCGCCCCCCGAACAGCTCTCCGCGAAAGAGGAGGTGGCCGCATGAGCGTCCTCACGACGGCTCCCGCCCTGCAGAGCCAGGAGACCGTGCTCGACCGGGTGCGCCGCATGATCATGGCGAACCCGTCGGTGCTGCCGACCATCGCCTCGGTGGTGATCTTCGTGGGCATGATCGTATTCGGCGAGGTCGCCTACGGCCGCATCCTGCAGGCCAACACGCTCTCGAACCTGCTCATCAACAACGCCCACCTGGTGGTGCTGGCCGTGGCGCTCACCTTCGTGATCCTCACCGGCGGCATCGACCTCTCGGTCGGCTCGATCATCGCGCTGTCCTCGGTGGCCGGGGTGATGCTTTCGAATGCCGGATGGAACGCGATCGCGGTGATCGTCGCCATGATCGGCATCGGCGCGGTGTTCGGAGTGATCTCCGGGGTGCTGATCCGGTACTTCGGGGTGCAGCCGTTCATCGCGACGCTGGCCATGATGTTCCTCGGCCGCGGCCTCGCGTCGCTGCTCAGCACCAAGCCGGAGCGCCTCGGCGAGGACTCGCCCATCCGCTGGATCGGGGTGCAGCTGAAGATCGTCGACGGCCCCAAGGTGAACGATCTCGTGATCACGCCCGCCGTGGTGATCGCGGTGCTCGTCGTCGCCGCGGCGTTCTTCGTGCTGCACCGCACCCGCACCGGACGCACGGTCTACGCGATCGGCGGATCCGAGAACTCGGCGCTGCTGATGGGGCTCCCGGTGCACCGCACCAAGGTGCTCGTCTACGTGATCAGCGGGTCGCTCGCCGGGCTCGCCGCGGTGCTGTACACCGCCCGCCTCGGCACGGCGCAGAACATCACCGGCATCGGGTGGGAGCTCGACGCGATCGCCGCCGCCGTGATCGGCGGCACGGTGCTCACCGGTGCCTACGGCTACGTGCTCGGCTCGGTGATCGGCGCGCTGGTGCTGGGGCTCATGAACGTGCTGATCACCCGTGACGGCGGCATCCCGCCCGAGATGACGACGATCATCACCGGCGGCATCCTGTTGGTCTTCGTGCTGCTGCAGCGGGCGGTCACCCGCCGCAAACGGGAGTAGCCGGGCCGGCGCCTCCACCGCCGCTCCCGTGGCACTTGTTGCGGGTTCGCTGCGTGGGAACCCGCAACAGCTGCCACGGGAGCGAAGGCGGTGGTCAGACGTGGTCGCGCCAGGAGTGCTGCGGGTCGTAGCGCAGGATGCGGCGGGCCTTGTCGATCGACAGGAGCGTCTCGTTCGGCCCGAACTCGCCCTTCACCGGCACGTCGGGGAAGACCTCGGCGAGCAGCTCGGCGTTCGGACGCGTCATCACCGTGTCGGCCGCCGCGATGATGAACCGGTCGAATCCCGGAGCGGCGTTCTCGAGTGCGCGCTGCACGGCCTGCGCGCCGTCGCGGGCGTCGATGTAGCCCCAGAGGTTCCACTTGCGGCGCGTGGCGTCGGCATCGAATGAGGGGAACTCGGCGTAGTCCTCCGGCACCATCACGTTCGAGAACCGGAGCGCCGTGATCGACACCTCCGGGTGCCAGCGCACGAGCTCGGTCGCCAGCTGCTCCTCGAGCGTCTTCACGAGCGAGTACACCGATTCGGGACGCGCGGGGTAGTCCTCGTCGACCGGCACGTAGGGCGGCGGCACATCGAACGGCAGGCCGAGGACCGTCTCGCTCGACGCGTAGACGATACGACGGATGCCGAGCCGCACGGCCGCCCAGAACACGTTGAACGTCGCCGGCATGTTGTTGTGGAAAGTCGCGACATCGCTCCGGATGCCGGGGGCCGGGATCGCCCCGAGATGCACGACTGCGTCGATGCCGTCGTGGGTGTCGCCGACCGCCGTGAAAGCGTCGATGACCTGGCCGTAGTCCGTCAGGTCGACCTGCACGAAGTCGGGGCCGCGGGCGCCCGTGACGTCCATGCCGATGACCTCGAAGCCGTGGGCCCGCAGTTCGCGGGCGACGACACGGCCGAGCTTGCCCGATGATCCGGTGAGAGCGATGCGCATGTCTCCAGAGTGGCACGCCTGCCGGCCGGTCGGGTCGGGCGTCGGTTTCCGGGGGTCGTACACTCAACGGCGTGAGTGAGTCGAGCAGCACGCCAGGACGCACGGTCGGCGTACGCGACGTCGCCGCGCTCGCCGGAGTCTCCCGCCAGACCGTGTCCCGGGTGCTCAACGACCACCCCGACGTCGCCCCGGAGACGCTCGAACGGGTGCGCGCGGCGATGGCCGAACTCGGCTACCGCATGAACAACGCCGCCCGCGCTCTCGGCACCCGGCGTTCGCGCACGCTCGGGGTGCTGGCGTCGGACGCACTGCAGTACGGACCGTCGCGTAGCATCGCGGCGCTCGAAGCGTCCGCCCGCGGCGCGGGCTACTGGGTCAGTGCGGCCTTCGCCGAGGCAGGCGATGCCGACGCGGTCGTATCGGCCGTGGATCACCTGGTCGCGCAGGGGGTCGAAGGGATCGTCGTGGTCGCCCCGCACGCCGGCACTCTGGCCGTGCTCGACGAGCTGCGGATCGGCGTTCCGGTGGTGACACTGCACTCGGCGGGCCACGGCTCGCGCGGACTCTCGGTCGACCAGGCGGCGGGCGCACGGCTCGCGGTCGCGGCGCTCGCCGATGCCGGACACGTCCGCATCGCCCACCTCGCCGGGCCTTCGGACTGGCTCGAGGCGGAATCGCGGGCCGAGGGCTTCGCGGCGGAACTCGCGTCCCGCGGCCTGGGCCCAGGTCCGGTGATCGCGGGGGACTGGTCCGCGGGATCGGGGTATGCCGCGGTCGGCGCGGTGCGCGCCTCGGGCGTGACCGCGGTCTTCGCGGCGAACGACCAGATGGCGCTCGGACTGCTGGGTGGCCTGCACGAGGCGGGACTCTCGGTGCCCGGCGACATCAGCGTGGTCGGCTTCGACGACATTCCGGACGCGGCGTTCTACTGGCCGAAGCTCACGACCGTGCGGCAGGACTTCGACGAGCTGGCGCGCCGCGCGGTCGCCGCCGTCGTCGGCGGCACGGACGCTGCGGCCGCGGACCTCGCCCCCGTCGCCCCGGTGCTGATCACCCGCGACTCGGTCGCCCCGCCGCGCTGATCTGGGGCCCCGCCCCGGCCGCGTCTCCCCGCCCGGCCGTGCACAATTCAGCAAGAATGCGAGCGCGGCTGCACAGCACCCGCGGAATCCCGGGGGCCGCCCGCACACTCGCAGGCATTCTGGAGGAGTTGTTCACGCCCGGCCGCCGAGCCTCGCGCCCTTGACGCCCCGGCCACCCCCGTGACACACTGCTGTGACCGGTCACAGTGGCCGGAGAGAACCACCGAGGTCCTGTGAGCAACGAAGCCCCCGCGTTCGGTCCCGACATCGACGCCGCCATCGCCTCCGTCCGCGCCGACGTCGCCCGACTGCACGGCGAACTGGTCCGCTACGGGCTCGTCGTCTGGACCGGCGGCAACGTCTCCGGTCGCGTCCGCCTTTCTGATGACGGGGGCGCCGACCTGTTCGTCATCAAGCCCAGCGGCGTCAGCTACGACGATCTCGCGCCCGAGAACATGATCCTGTGCGACCTCGACGGCACCGTCATCCCGGGGACCCCGGGCAGCGACCGCTCCCCGTCGAGCGACACCGCCGCGCACGCCTACGTCTACCGGAACATGCCCGAAGTCGGCGGGGTCGTGCACACGCACTCGACCTACGCCGTCGCCTGGGCCGCCCGCGGCGAGGAGATCCCCTGCGTGATCACGGCCATGGCCGATGAGTTCGGCGGCCCGATCCCGGTCGGCCCCTTCGCGATCATCGGCGACGACTCGATCGGCCGCGGCATCGTCGAGACGCTCAGCGGCCACCGCTCCCGCGCGGTGCTGATGCAGAACCACGGGCCCTTCACGATCGGAAAAGACGCGAAGGATGCCGTGAAGGCCGCGGTCATGGTCGAGGATGTCGCCCGCACCGTGCACCTCGCGCGCGAGGCAGGGCCGCTGATCCCGATCCCGCAGGCCGCGATCGACAGCCTCTTCGACCGCTACCAGAACGTGTACGGACAGAGTCAGGACGCCCGCCGATGACCCTTCGACAGGGCTCAGGGGCCGATGCGTCGGCCTCCGCCGCCGACGACATCCGCGAGGCCCGCACCAGCCTCGGCATCGAGCTCGGCTCGACGCGCATCAAGGCCTGCCTGATCGGCTCCGACCCCACCGAGGTGCTCGCGACCGGATCGTTCGCCTGGGAGAACCGGCTCGAAGACGGGCTCTGGACCTACGCGATCGACGAGGTCTGGGCAGGACTCCAGGCCGCTTTCGCCGCGCTCCTCGACGACGCCGAGCAGCAGCACGGCATCCGCCCCACCACGTTCGGCGCGATCGGCGTCTCGGCGATGATGCACGGCTACCTCGCCTTCGACGAGGCCGGCGAGCTCCTCGTCCCCTTCCGCACCTGGCGCAACACGAACACCGGCCGCGCCTCCGCAGAGCTCGGCGACACCTTCGGAGTCAACATCCCCCTGCGCTGGTCCATCGCGCACCTGCACCAGGCCGTGCTCGACGACGAACCGCATGTCGCTCGGCTCGCGAGCGTGAACACCCTCGCCGGCTACGTGCACGAGAAACTCACCGGCGAGCGGGTGCTGGGCGTCGGTGACGCATCCGGCATGTTCCCGATCGACTCGGCCACGCACGGCTACGACGAGCGGATGCTGCGCGCCTACGCCGCCCTCGCCGGGGACCGTCTTCCCCGCCCGCTCGACGAGCTCCTTCCGGTCGTGCTCCCCGCCGGAGCCGCCGCCGGTACCCTCACGGCCGAGGGCGCCGCCCTCCTCGATCCGACCGGAACCCTGCAGCCCGGCATCCCGCTCTGCCCGCCCGAGGGCGACGCCGGCACCGGCATGGTCGCGACGAACTCGGTCGCACCCCGCACCGGCAACGTCAGCGCCGGCACCAGCATCTTCGCGATGGTCGTGCTCGAGCGTCCGCTGACCGAGGTGCACAACGAGCTCGACCTCGTGACGACACCGGCCGGCGACGCGGTCGCGATGGTGCACTGCAACAACGGCGCCAGCGAGCTCGCCGCCTGGGCCGGGCTCTTCACCCGGTTCTCGGCGGCCGCCGGGCAACCGCTCGATGACGACGCCGTGTTCGACGCCCTGTTCCGCGAAGCCCTCGAGGGTGAGGCGGATGCCGGAGGCCTGCTGGCCTACAACCATCTCGCCGGCGAACCCATCGCCGGACTCGACGCCGGACGCCCGCTGTTCGTGCGCACGCCGGACAGCGCGTTCACGCTCGCGAACTTCATGCGGTCCCAGCTCTACGGGGTGTTCGGCACGCTCGCGCTCGGCATGCAGGTGTTCGCGGCCGAGGGCGTCGGACTCGACCGGATGTTCGCGCACGGGGGCATGTTCCGCACCGCCGGAGTGGCGCAGCGGTTCCTCGCCGGCGCGCTCGGCGCCCCTGTCGCGGTCGGCGAACTGGCGTCCGAGGGCGGAGCGTGGGGCATCGCGGTGCTCGCCTCATACCTCTCCCACGCCGACGACCTCAGCCTGCACGTCTATCTCGACGAGCGGGTGTTCGCGGCAGCATCCGTCTCGCTCGTCGAACCGGATCCGACGGACGTCGCCGGCTTCGCCTCCTACCTCGACCGCTACCGGGCGGGACTGGCCATCGAGGCCGCCGCCGTCGCCTCTCTCTGACGCTTCGACAAGCTCAGCGACCCACCTCCTGAAAGGCACACTCATGGCCCTCACCACTTCGCTCGACGGCTACGAGGTCTGGTTCCTCACCGGCAGCCAGCACCTCTACGGCCCCGAGACACTCGCGCAGGTCGCCGACCAGTCGCAGGAGATCGCGCGGCTGCTCGACTCGTCCGACGAGGTGCCGGTGAAGATCATCTGGAAGCCCGTCCTGACGGATGCCGCGGCCATCAAGCGCACCGCCCTCGAGGCCAACGCCGACGACCGCGTGATCGGACTCGTCGCCTGGATGCACACGTTCAGCCCCGCCAAGATGTGGATCGCCGGGCTCGACGCGCTGCGCAAGCCGCTCGCGCACCTGCACACGCAGGCGAACGTCGAGCTGCCCTGGGCCGACATCGACTTCGACTTCATGAACCTCAACCAGGCCGCGCACGGCGACCGCGAGTTCGGGTACATCCAGACGCGCCTCGGCGTGCCGCGCAAGACGATCGTCGGGCACGCGTCCGACCCGCGGGTGCGCCGCGAGCTCGGGACCTGGCAGCGTGCGGCGGCCGGCCTCGCGGCATCCCGCGACCTCAAGCTCGCCCGCTTCGGTGACAACATGCGCTTCGTCGCGGTGACCGAGGGTGACAAGACCGAGGCCGAACTGCGGTTCGGCGTGCAGGTGAACACCTGGGGCGTGAACGAGTTGGCGGATGCCGTCGCCGCGGCATCCGACGCTCAGATCGCCGCGCTCGTCGCGGAGTACGAGGAGCTGTACGAGGTCGCACCCGAACTGCGGAAGGGTGGCGATCGTCACCAGTCCCTGCGCGACGGCGCCGCGATCGAGATCGGACTGCGGTCGTTCCTGGAGGAGGGCGGCTTCGGCGCCTTCACCACCTCGTTCGAAGACCTCGGTGCGCTGAAGCAGCTGCCGGGTCTCGCCGTGCAGCGGCTGATGGCCGAGGGCTACGGCTTCGGCGCCGAGGGCGACTGGAAGACCGCGATCCTCGTGCGCATCGCGAACGTCATGGGCGCGGGTCTGCCGGGCGGCGCGAGTCTCATGGAGGACTACACCTACGACATGACCCCGGGCGACGAGCTGATCCTCGGCGCGCACATGCTCGAGGTGTCGCCGTCGCTGACCACCGCGAAGCCGACGCTGGAGATCCACCCGCTCGGCATCGGCGGCAAGGACGACCCGGTGCGCCTGGTCTTCACGGCCGACCCCGGACCCGCCGTGGTCGTGGCGCTGAGCGACATGCGCGACCGCTTCCGCCTCACCGCGAACGTGGTCGAGAACGTGCCGCCGCGGGCCTCGCTGCCGAAGCTCCCCGTCGGGCGGGCCGTCTGGAAGCCGCAGCCCGACTTCAACACCTCGGCCGCGGCCTGGCTCACCGCCGGTGCTGCGCACCACACGGTCATGTCGACCGCCGTGGGCATCGAGGCGTTCCGCGACTTCGCCGAGATGGCCGAGGTCGAGCTGCTGGTGATCGACGACGCGACGACGCTGCCGGAGTTCCAGAAGCAGGTGCGCTGGAACCAGGCCTACTACCGTCTCGCGCAGGGCATCTGAATGAGCGGGGTCACTGAGCCTGTCGAAGTGTCCGGACGCCACCTGCGACTCGCCGCGCACGGGTACGAAGCGGCGATCGCGAGCGTCGGCGCATCGCTGCGGTCGCTCACCTTCGACGGACGCGACCTCGTCGTGCCGTTCGAGGCGGATGAGGTGCGTCCGGCGTACCGCGGTGCGACGCTCGCGCCCTGGCCGAACCGGATCGTCGACGGCACGTACCGCTTCGGCGGGGCCGTGCATCAGCTGCCGCTCACCGAACCCGAGCGCGGGCAGGCGCTTCACGGCCTGCTCGCCTGGGCCGAGTTCGGCGATCGTCTCGTGCTCGATGACCGCGTCGTGCTCGCCGCGGTGATCGAGCCGCAGACCGGGTACCCGTTCCGCATCGAGGTGGAGGTGGAGTACCTCCTCGACGCCGACGGACTGCAGCAGACGGTGACCGCGCACAACATCGGAGCGGATGCTGCACCCTGGGGCACCGGCCCGCATCCGTACCTCGTCGCGGGCCCCGGTTCCGGTGCCCGACCGGTCGACAGCTGGACCCTCCTTCTTCCGGCATCCGAAGTGCTCACCGTCACTCCCGATCGGCTCAGCCCGATCGCGGTGGAGTCGGTGGCGCAGCATCCGGAATGGGACTTCCGCACCGCCCACCCGATCGGCGACGTGTTCATCGATCACGCGTTCACCGGGCTCGCGCGCACCGACGGCGTCGCCGAGGTGCGGCTGACGACCGACGACGGCACCGGGGTCGCGATCGCCTTCGACGAGCGCTGCCCCTGGGTGCAGGTGCACACCGCCGACAAGCCCGAGATCCCCGGCATCCACCGGATCGGCCTCGCGGTCGAGCCCATGACCTGCCCGCCGGATGCCTTCAACTCCGGCACCGATCTCCTGACGCTCGAGCCCGGCGCGACCCACGCCGCGTCCTGGCGCATCCGGGCTCTGTAGGTCGCACCCGGCCTTTCGAATCGCGCAACTGGGGCAAAAAACGCGCTGAAAGTCCCCATTTGCGCGATTCGAAAGCAACGGGGCATACCGCGACCGAGACATCCGGGTCAACCCGGTGCGCCGGCATCCTCCGGCGGAGTATCACGGTATCCGGGAGGCGACGGTGTCTCCGGAAGAGGAGTTCCCGTGTCCGCATCCGACGTCGAGGTCAAGAAGGTCAAGTCGCTGGTCCCGGCGCGGATGGACCGCCTGCCGTGGTCGCGATTCCATTGGATGATCGTCGTCGGGCTCGGGTTCTCCTGGATCCTCGACGGCCTCGAAGTGCAGATCGTCGCGGCGAACGGCTATGCCGCGACCCTCGGGATGGGGCCCGCGGAGGTCGGCCTGGCGGGCACCTGTTATCTGCTCGGACAGGTGTTCGGCGCCCTGGTGTTCGGGCGGCTCACGGACCGCCTCGGACGCAAGAACCTCTTCCTCGTGTCGCTCGCGGTCTATCTGGTCGGATCGGCGGTCGCGGGCTTCGCCTTCGCCCCGTGGTTCTTCTACATCTGGCGCTTCGTCGCCGGCGCGGGCATCGGCGGCGAGTACGCGGCCATCAACTCGGCGATCGACGAGATCATCCCGGCGAGGTACCGCGGACGCGTCGACATCGCGATCAACGGCACGTACTGGGGCGGAGCCGCGCTCGGAGCCTTCGCGAACATGTTCTTCCTCAACACCGACATCCTCCCGGCCGACATCGGCTGGCGGCTCAGCTTCTTCCTCGGACCCATCCTCGGGCTCCTCATCATCTGGCTGCGTCGCCACATCCCGGAGAGCCCGCGGTGGCAGATGACGCACGGACGTGAGGAGGAGGCCGAGCGCAACGTCGACCAGATCGAGGAGAGGATCCGCAAAGAGGGCAAGACCATCCCGCCGGTCGACGAGTCGAAGGCGATCACCGTCAAGGAGTACGGCCAGGTGCCGCTGCTCGTGATCGCGAAAGTGCTGTTCAAGAAGTATCCGCGGCGCACGCTCGTCGGCATCACGATGATGGTGACGCAGTCGTTCCTCTACAACGCGATCTTCTTCACCTACGCGCTGGTACTCGAGAACTTCTACGACACGCCCCCGGCATCCGCCTCGCAGTATTTCATCGTCTTCGCTGTCGGCAACCTCACCGGTGCGCTCGTGCTCGGGCACTTCTTCGACACCTGGGGCAGGCGACGGATGCTGTTCCTCACCTACACTCTCGCGGGGGCGATCCTGCTGGTCAGCGCGTTCCTCTTCAACGCGGGGATGCTGAACGCCGGCACACACACCGCGTTCTGGTGCGCGTCGTTCTTCTTCGCCTCGGCCGGCGCCTCGGCGGCGTACCTCACCGTCAGCGAGATCTTCCCGCTCGAGCTCCGCAGCCAGGTGATCTCGTACGTGTTCTCGATCGGCCAGCTCGTCGGGGCCATCGCGCCGGTGCTGTACGGATCGCTCATCGGCCAGAGCGCCGAGACCGGGGATCGCGGCCCGCTGTTCTGGGGCTACGTCCTCGGCTCGGCGATCATGATCTTCGGCGGCGTCATCTGCGGCATCTTCGGGGTGAGCGCGGCCGGCAAGTCGCTGGAGGACATCGCCGACCCGCTCTCCCTCGTCGCCGACGAGGACGCCGCCGAGAAGAAGGAGTAGGAGCGGGTCAGCCGGCGAGGACGGATGCCGCCTGGCGCGCAGCGCCGAGGGCGACGTACTCCTCGGATGCCGGAACCTCGACCGGGATGCCGAGCACCTCGGGGGCGATCGCCCGCACCGCTTCGGACTGCGCACCGCCGCCGATGAGCAGTGCACGCCGCAGCGGCACTCCCTCTTCGCGCAGCGCGTCGAGGCCGGCGCCGAGACCCGACAGCATCCCCTCGACGGCGGCCCGCGCGAGGTTCTCGCGGGTCGTCGAAGCGAGACTCATGCCGCTGAGCGTCGCGGTCGCATCGGGCAGGTTCGGCGTGCGCTCACCCTCGAAGTAGGGCACGAGCGCGAGGCCGGCCGCGCCGGACGGCGCCGCGAGGGCCAGGCGGCTCAGCTCGTCGTGATCGACGCCGAGGAGGGATGCCGTCACGTCGAGCACCCGCGCCGCGTTGAGCGTGCAGACCAGCGGGAGGAAATGTCCGTCCGCGGAGGCGAACCCGGCGATGATCCCGGAGGCGTCGGCCGACGGCGTCTCGCTCACGGCGAAGACCGTGCCGCTGGTGCCGATCGAGACGACGACGTCGCCGGGTCCCGCACCGAGACCGAGGGCGGCTGCGGCGTTGTCGCCGGCTCCGGGTGCGACCAGACGCCCCGCGGCATCCGTCACCGACTCGTGCGCGCTGAGCACCCGCGGCAGCACCGCGTCGTGCCCGAGCGCGGCGACGAGGAGTTCGCGGTCGTATTCGCCGGTCGCGGGGTTCCAGTATCCGGTGCCCGAGGCGTCGGAGCGGTCGGTGACCAGCTCGTCGAGCACGGGTCCGCGCGGCGAGGCACCCTCCGGACCGAAGCCGCGCAGCCGCCAGGTGAGCCAGTCGTGCGGCAGGGCGATCGCCGCCACCCGCTCCGCGTTCTCGGGCTCGGCGTCCCGCAGCCAGCGCACCTTCGAGATCGTGAAGGATGCCACGGGCACGACGCCCGTGCGATCCGCCAGTTCCTGCGCCCCGAACTCGGCGACGAGGTCTGTGGCCGCATCCGCCGAGCGGGTGTCGTTCCAGAGCAGCGCATCGCGGATGACCGCGCCCGACGAATCGAGCGCGACCATGCCGTGCTGCTGGCCGCCGATGGCCCAGGCCTCGATGTCGTCGAGTCCGCCCGCGTCGGCGATGGCCGCCTGGAGCGCGGTCCACCACGCCTCGGGGTCGACCGCGGTGCCGTCGGGGTGGGAGGCGCGACCGGTGCGGATGACCGCACCGGTCGCGGCAGTTCCGCTGAGCCCCGACGAAGTGTCCGCCACGATGACCTTGCACGACTGCGTCGAGGAGTCGACGCCGAGAACCAGGGCCATCAGCGGATCAGCGTGCGCCGAGCAGGTGCTCGGTGGCCAGCTGCTGCAGACGCACGAAGCCGAAGCCGTGGCCACCCAGGTAGGCGTCGGCGTCGAAGTCCTCGTAGGCGCTGCGGTCGGCGAGGAAGTCGTCGTAGCTCTCGCCCGGGTTGAGCGTCGGCGTCGAGAGCTCGGCGACCTTGGCGGCGGCCAGTGCCTCCTGCACCTCGGGGTCGGCGCGGAAGGCCGCGGCGCGCTCCTTCAGCAGCAGGTAGGTGCGCATGTTCGCGGCGGCGGAGTCCCAGACGCCGTTCTCGTCCTCGGTGCGGCTCGGCTTGTAGTCGAAGTGACGCGGACCCTCGTAGGCCGGCACCCCGTTCGGGCCGCCGTTCTCGAGCAGGTCGACGAGCGAGAACGCGTTGTGCAGGTCGCCATGACCGAAGACGAGGTCCTGGTCGTACTTGATGCCACGCTGTCCGTTGAGGTCGATGTGGAAGAGCTTGCCGTGGTACAGCGCCTGGGCGATGCCGGCGGTGAAGTTCAGGCCGGCCATCTGCTCGTGCCCGACCTCGGGGTTCACGCCGACGAGTTCGGGACGCTCGAGCGAGTCGATGAACGCGATCGCGTGGCCGAGGGTCGGCAGCAGGATGTCGCCACGGGGCTCGTTCGGCTTCGGCTCGATCGCGAAGCGGATGTCGTAGCCCTTGTCGGTCACGTAGTCGCCGAGCAGGTTGACGGCCTCGCGGTAGCGCTCGAGCGCCGCGCGGATGTCCTTGGCGGAGTCGTACTCGGCACCCTCGCGGCCACCCCACATGACGAAGGTCTTGGCTCCGAGCTCGGCGCCGAGGTCGAGCTGGCGGAAGACCTTGCGGAGCGCGAAGCGGCGCACATCGCGGTCGTTCGAGGTGAAGCCACCGTCCTTGAACACGGGGGCGCTGAACAGGTTGGTGGTGACCATCGGCACGATCAGGCCGGTGTCGGCCAGCGCGCCCTTGAGACGGTCGATCTGCGTCTGCCGCTCGGCATCCGTCGATCCGAACGCGAACAGGTCGTCATCGTGGAAGGTGAGACCGTAGGCGCCGAGCTCGGCGAGCTTCTCGACGGCGTGCACGACGTCGAGGGCCGGACGGGTGGGTCCGCCGAACGGGTCGGTGCCGTTGTAGCCGATGGTCCAGAGGCCGAACGAGAACTTGTCTTCGCGGGTCGGGGTGAGGCTCATGATGCTCCTTCGCATGGTGGCGGTCAGCGGCGCGCCAGAAATTGTTGTGAGCAACAACATATAACGTGGAGCAAGAGATGTCCAGCCTTCTAGACTGGCCGGGACCGAATGCGAGGACGATGTGACGGATGCTCCGGAGGAGCTCGGCGGAGCGCCGGCACCACGCGAGAACGGCGACGGCGTGCGAGCTCGCAACCTGGCGCGGGTGCTGCGGCTCGTCCACCGCGGCGGCGCGCAGTCGCGTGCCCAGCTAACCGCCGCGACCGGCCTCAACCGGTCGACGATCGCGGATCTGGTCGGAGAGCTCGTGACGGAGGGCTGGGTCGTCGAGCGCGATCCCGACCCGGTCGGACGGGTGGGGCGTCCGTCACCCGTCGTCGAGGCGTCGCCGCAGACCGTCGTGATCGCGGTGAACCCCGAGATCGACGCGGTGGAGGTCGCCGCGATCGGTCTGGCCCATAACGTCGCGGTCCGCGAGCGCATCGAATCGGCATCGCTGCTGGCCGCAGGCGAGGTCGCCGCCCTCGTGGCCGACGTCGTCGAGCGCTGGCGGCGCGGCCCCCTGGAAACCGCTCGGATCGTCGCGATCGGCGTCGCGGTCCCGGGCCTCGTGCGCGCGGCCGACGGACTCGTCCGCAACGCTCCGCACCTCGGCTGGACGGATGCTCCGCTGCGGGCGCTGATCGCCGAGGCCACCGGGCTGCCGGTCGCGGTCGGCAATGACGCGAGCCTCGGCGCACTCGCCGAGCATCTCTTCGGCGCGGCGCAGGGCGCCGATGACGTCGTGTACCTCAACGGCGGGCCCTCCGGCATCGGCGGCGGCATCATCGTGCACGGCGCCCCGGTCGGCGGCGTGGGCGGCTATGCGGGGGAGTTCGGTCAGAACCGGGTCGGCGACGGGAGCCCGACCGTGCTCGAGGACGAGGTCAGCCGGGCCCGGCTGCTCGACGTGCTCGGCCTCGCAGCGGCCGACGAGGCGACGCTGGCGGAGGCGCTCGCCGCGGCATCCGATGATGGACCGGTCCGCGCGGAATGCGAGCGGCAGCGCGGCGTGCTCGCCCAGGCGATCGGGGATGCCGTCAACATCCTCAACCCCTCGGTCGTGGTGCTCGGCGGGTTCCTCGCCCAGCTCGAGACGCTCGATCCCGAGGGCTTCGCGGCGGACGTGGCGGGATGCGCGATGCCGGAGAACGCGGAAGGACTCCGCATCCTGCCGGCGTCGCTCGCGGCCGACCGGCTGCTGCTGGGTGCGGCGGAGCACGCCTTCGCCTCGGCCGGCGTGATCTGACGGCCGGCCTCATCTGACGGCTGGCCTCATCTGACGGCTGGCCTCATCTGACGGCTGGCCTCATCTGACGGCTGGCCTCATCTGACGGCCGGCCCATCCGACGGCCTGCCGCGGCATCCGACTCAGCGCGCGAACCAGCCCCGTAGCGATCGCGTCACGAACGGCAGCACCCAGTACGTCATGATCGGGGTGAGCACGACGGTCGTGGCGAGCACGCGCAGCCAGATGGGCAGAGCATCCCAGCCGGGAATCGGGCTCATGGCATAGGTGAACGCGAGGTTCAGCGGGAAGAAGCCGAGCCAGATCGAGATCGCCTGCTTCCACCGCGGCGGCGCGGGCACGACGGCGACGGTGGTGGTGCCGCCCTCGGTGGTCGGCAGGGTGATCGTTCCGGTGGTGGGCTCGTCGAACCAGCCCTCGATCCCGGTGCGGCGCTTCGAGCGCTCGCTGCGCACGAACCCCTCGCCCATCGACAGCCACCACGCGCGCTCGCCGGACTTCTCCCAGGCGACGAGCGACTCCTCGTTCGCGAAGCGGTAGAGCATGTGCCAGATCTGGGAGTGCTCGCCGGCGCGCACCCACCCGGATCCGAGGAATCCCGGATACTTCGTGGCCAGGTTCACCCCGGTCTGCACCCAGACCGTCGCCTCGGTGATGCGCTCGGGGTCGACCTCGCGGCGGATGGACACGGTGATGGGTTCGGACACGGTGCAGTCCTCGTGACGGGCGTCCCGGGTCGCGGGCTGCCGAAGCGGGTGCGCCAGGGTCGCGGCGCACCCTCGATTCTATTTCGGCTGCCGGGGTGCTCCGACCGGAAAAGGAGAACCCCCGCCGACCCGATTCGGCGGGGGTCTCGCGGCGTGGGCGCCGCGACGGGAGTCAGAGTGCTCACCGTGCGCGGGTGACGTGACTACCGATCCGGTCTGAGTCTGCTGCCCCCGCACCTGCAGTTGTAATCGACGGAGGTGGCCGGATGGTGAACGGGGCGCGAACATCGCCGCAAACGGAGCCGGTGCGCTCGAGCATCCATTTACAAGGATGTCCTAGTAAATGATCGGATGCCGCAGTAAACTCCCAATGTGCCAACGACGGCACGGAGGGATGTCACACAATGACTCGTACTATCCCGCACTTCGTGGGCGGATCGCTTCTCACCCCGGACACGGGTCGCTTCGCGGACGTGTTCGATCCCAGCACCGGTGCCGTACAGGCGCGTGTACCGCTCGCCTCGACCGATGAGGTGCAGAGCGTGATCGCCAACGCGGAAGAAGCCCAGATCGCCTGGGGCGCGACGAACCCGCAGAAGCGCGCCCGCGTGCTGCTCCGCTTCCTCGATCTGGCGCAGCGCGAGATGCAGTCGCTCGCCGAGCTCCTCGCCAGCGAGCACGGCAAGACCGTCGACGACGCCAAGGGCGACATCCAGCGCGGCCTCGAGGTCATCGAGTTCGCCGCGGGCGCCCCGCATCTCCTGAAGGGCGAGTACTCCACGGGTGCCGGCACCGGCATCGACGTCTACTCGATGCGCCAGCCGCTCGGAGTCGTCGCGGCGATCACCCCGTTCAACTTCCCCGCCATGATCCCGCTCTGGAAGGCAGGCCCCGCGCTCGCCGCCGGGAACGCGGTCGTGCTCAAGCCGAGCGAGCGCGACCCCTCGGTCCCCGTGCGCATCGCCGAGCTGTTCCTGGAGGCGGGGCTCCCCGCCGGCGTGCTCAACGTCGTGCACGGCGACAAGGAGGCCGTCGACGCGCTGCTGACCGACGACCGCATCCGCGCCGTCGGCTTCGTCGGATCCACGCCGATCGCCGAGTACATCTATTCCACCGCCGCGGCGCACGGCAAGCGCGCGCAGTGCTTCGGCGGCGCCAAGAACCACATGATCGTGATGCCGGATGCCGACCTCGACCAGGCCGTCGACGCGCTCATCGGCGCCGGTTACGGCTCGGCGGGGGAGCGCTGCATGGCGATCTCGGTCGCGGTGCCCGTCGGACAGGAGACCGCCGACGCTCTGGCGGCGAAGCTGCTGGAGCGCATCGCGAAGCTGCGGATCGGTCCTTCTCTCGCGAAGGACGTCGACTACGGTCCCCTCGTCACCCGCGCCGCCGTCGAGCGGGTGGTCGGCTACATCCAGCAGGGTGTCGACGAGGGTGCGACGCTTCTCGCCGACGGACGCGGCTTCACGGTCGAGGGCCACGAGGAGGGCTTCTACCTCGGCCCGACGCTGTTCGACCACGTCACGACCGACATGGCGATCTATCGCGAGGAGATCTTCGGACCGGTGCTCGTGATCGCGCGAGCCGCCGACTACGAAGAGGCGCTGCGCATGGCGTCGGAGCACGAGTACGGCAACGGCGTCGCGATCTTCACCCGCGACGGCGATGCGGCGCGCGACTTCGCCGCCCGCGTCGAGGTCGGAATGGTCGGAGTGAACGTGCCGATCCCGGTCCCGATCGCGTATTACACGTTCGGCGGCTGGAAGCGCAGCGGCTTCGGCGACCTCAACCAGCACGGCACCGACGCGTTCCGCTTCTACACGAAGACCAAGACCGTCACGAGCCGCTGGCCCTCGGGGATCAAGGACGGCGCCAGCTTCGTCATCCCCACCATGCACTGATCCCCCTTCGACAAGCTCAGGGACCCAGAAGGAACAACGATGACTATGACCACCGTCACCACCACTGCCGAAGAGCGCGAAGCCATCCTCGACGCGGTCCGGGAGTTCGCCGACACCGAGCTCGCGCCGTACGCGGCGGAGCGCGACGAGAAGCACATCTTCCCGCGTGAGTCGCTGAACAAGGCGGGCGAGCTCGGCCTCGGCGGCATCTACGTCAGCGAGGAGTTCGGCGGCTCCGGGCTGAGCCGCGGCGACACCGTGGCGATCTTCGAAGAGCTCGCCAAGGGCGACCCCGCCGTCGCCGCCTACATCTCGATCCACAACATGGTCGTCTGGATGATCGACACCTACGGCGACGACGCCCAGCGCGGAGCGTGGCTGCCCCAGCTGACCGCCATGCAGGAATTCGGCGGCTACTGCCTCACCGAGCCGGGTGCCGGATCGGATGCCGCCAACATCGCGACCAGCGCCGTGCGCGACGGCGACGACTACGTACTCACCGGGGTGAAGCAGTTCATCTCCGGAGCAGGTGAGGCCGCGGTGTACGTCGTCATGGCCCGCACGGGTGAGCCGGGCGCCCGCGGCATCAGCGCCTTCCTGGTCGCCGGGGACGCCGAGGGCCTGAGCTTCGGCGCGCCCGAGAAGAAGATGGGCTGGCACGCCCAGCCCACGCGTCAGGTGATCCTCGACGGCGTGCGGGTTCCGGCATCCGCCCTGCTGGGTGACGAGGGTCGAGGCTTCGCCATCGCGATGTCGGCGCTCAACGGCGGCCGGCTCAACATCGCCGCCTGCTCGCTGGGCGGAGCGCAGTGGGCGCTCGACCGGGCCGTGCAGTACGTGCACGAACGGGTCGCGTTCGGTGAGCCGCTCGCCGAGAAGCAGTCGATCATGTTCGCCGTCGCCGACATGCGCACCGACCTCCAGGCCGCGCGTCTGATGGTGCGCGACGGGGCTCAGGCGGTCGACGAGCAGGCACCCGACGCCACCATGCGCTGTGCGATGGCCAAGCGCTTCGCGACGGATGCCGGGTTCGACGTCGCGAACCGGGCGCTGCAGCTGCACGGCGGCTACGGCTACCTGCAGGACTACGGCATCGAGAGGGTCGTGCGCGACCTGCGCGTGCATCAGATCTTGGAAGGCACGAACGAGATCATGCGCCTGATCGTCGGACGCGAGATGCTGCGGCCCGCCGGGTCGGCATCCCTCCAGCGGAACGGCGGAGACCTCCAGCGGAGTGCGTCATGAGCGAGTCGAAGGGCGTCGTCGCCTTCCTGGGGCTCGGCCACATGGGCCTGCCGATGGCCAAGAACCTCGTCACCGCCGGTCACGAGGTGCACGGCTTCGACCTCGCCCCCGCGGCGATCGAAGCGGCGCAGGCGGCAGGCATCGCGGTCGCCGCGAGCGGAGCGGATGCCGTCGCCGAGGCCGACGTCGTCATCACGATGTTCCCCGCCGGGAAGCACGTGATCGAGGCCTATCGGACCGAGCTGCTCGCCGCGGCGCGGCCGGGGACGCTGTTCATCGAGTCGTCCACGATCGCGGTCGACGAGGCGCGGGCCGCGCACGCGCTTGCGCTCGCCGCCGGTCACCGCAACATCGACGCCCCCGTGTCGGGCGGAGTGGTCGGTGCCGAGAACGGCACGCTGGCATTCATGGTCGGCGGATCCGACGACGACTTCGCCGCGGCCCTTCCGCTGCTCGAGGTCATGGGGAAGCGCATCGTGCACTGCGGCGGCCCGGGCCTCGGCCAGGCCGCGAAGGTCTGCAACAACATGGTCCTGGCGGTGTCGCAGATCGCCGTCGCCGAGGCGTTCGTGCTGGGGGAGCGGCTCGGACTCGAGCACCAGGCGCTGTTCGACGTCGTGTCGCAGGCGTCCGGCCAGTGCTGGTCGATCACGACGAACTGCCCCGTGCCGGGGCCGGTGCCGACGAGCCCGGCCAACCGCGACTATCAGCCGGGGTTCGCGGGTGCGCTGATGGCCAAGGACCTGGGGCTCGCGCTGCAGGCGATCGAGCAGACCTCGACGGATGCGCAGATGGGGCGGCTCGCGCAGCAGATCTACGCGACGTTCCGCCGCGGGGGAGGGCGCCACCCACGACTTCTCCGGCGTAATCACCGACATCCGCGGCGACCGCGTCTAGCTCCAGCGCCTTTCGAATCGCGCAAATGGGGACGAATCGGTTCCGGAACACCCCGGTTGCGCGATTCGAAAGCCAGAGTGGAGCCACGACAATCACGACCGAGAGGGCGACATGACCGAGTACGAGACGATCCTGGTGGAGCAGCGGGGACGCGTCGGGTGGATCACCCTGAACCGTCCCGAGGCGCTCAACGCCCTGAACAGCCGCCTGGCGGAGGAGCTCACCGCGGCGGCCGCGGCCTTCGATCAGGACGAGGGAGTCGGCGCGATCGTGGTGACCGGCTCCGAGAAGGCGTTCGCCGCGGGTGCCGACATCAAGGAGATGGAGGACATGACGGGTGCGCAGATGCTCGAGACCGACCACTTCGGTGTCTGGCACGAGTTCGCGGCGGTGCGCACCCCGGTGATCGCTGCCGTCTCCGGGTTCGCCCTGGGCGGCGGATGCGAGCTGGCGATGATGTGCGACATCATCCTCGCGTCCGACACCGCGAAGTTCGGGCAGCCCGAGATCAACCTCGGCGTGATCCCCGGCATGGGCGGCACGCAGCGTCTCATCCGCGCCGTCGGCTACTACAAGGCCGCCGAGCTGGTGCTCTCCGGACGGTTCATGGGAGCGGAGGAGGCCGAGCGCTCCGGTCTCGTCTCGCGCGTGGTTCCGGCATCCGATCTCCTGGCCGAGACCGAGAAGCTCGCCTCGACCATCGCCTCGAAGTCCCTGCCCTCGGTCTATGCAGCGAAGGCGGCGCTCGATGCCGCGATGGAGACCACTCTCGCCGAGGGGCTGGCGCACGAGAAGCAGGCGTTCGCGTCGCTGTTCGACACGGTCGACCAGAAGGAGGGCATGTCCGCCTTCCGCGAGAAGCGCGCTCCCGAGTTCCGGAACCGCTGATCGCGGTGAACAACTCCTCCAGAACGCGTCAGGATCAGGCCACGAGGCCTTCCGCGCGCGCTCTGGCGACCGTTCTTGCGGAGTTGTTCACGACCTCAGCCGCGGAGACCGTCGACGATCTTCGCGATGCGGCGCTCACGCGTCGCGTCCTGCTTGGCGTCGGCCACGGTCCGCGCGTGCTCCTTGCGCACCGAGTAGCTCAGCGCGTCGAACGCAGCGCGTACCGTCGGATCGGCGTCCAAAGCGGCGGCGAGCTCGTCGGGCACATCGACCGTCCGCTCTGCGGCGTCGAGGCGGATCACGGCGTCGATCTCCTGGTCGAGCTAGAGGCCCATCTCGGTGCGGGCGGCCCTGCTGAACCCGATCATGTTCTCGCCACCCATGCGGGAGAGACGCAGCCGGGCGGTACGGCCGCCGATCGTGACCGCGACCGGGAAGGACTTCCCGGCACCGAACGACGCGACCTGCTCATCGGTGAGGAAAATCGCCGCAGCGGGAGGACGACCGACGAGCACGGTGTGCAGTCTCAGTTCACTCATGACGACAGGGTACGCCCGCGGTTCTCGAGTTCGGCGGCGATGGTCTCATTCCGTTCCGCGATGAGCCGGCGCATGTACCGGCGCATCACGACGGCGTCCACGATGCGACCGAGCGGACCCAGCGGCGAGCGGAAGGTGACGGTGTCGCGCATCAGCGTGCCGACCGGATGCTCCGCGAACCGGTGCTCGTGCAGATACGCACCGAACGGGCCGGAGACCTGCCGATCCGAGAACGCGCGCGGCGGATCGATGTCGAACACCACCGACCGCAGCCGGAACGGGATGCCGAAGTGGCGGGCGCGCCATGTCGCCGTCGTGCCCTCGGTGAAGACGCCCCCCGCGGGCGCCTCGACCATCGTCTCGCCGTACCGCGCCATCGACCTCACGTGGAGCTCGGGATCGAGGGATGCGGCGAAGACCTCGGACGGGGGAGCCGCGATGATCGTCTCCAGCACGAAGCGGGCCACGTCAGAGTGCTTCGGGTTGGGGGCGGGGGTCGGTGAAGTCGCCGGCGTCCTTGCGCATCCTCGCCACGATCGCGACGAGCTCCGCCGCGTCCTCCGGGCTCAGCCCCGGCTGGGCGAAGACTTCGGCGTTGAGTGCGCTGGTCGCCCGCTCCACGAGGTCGCGACCGGCGTCGGTCAGGGCGAGAAGGGCCGCGCGGCCGTCGTACGGGTGCGGTTCGCGCACGACCAGGCCGTCGCGCACGAGACGCTCGGCCGTGCTCGTCACGGTCGTCGCGTGCACCTGGAGTCGGGCGACCACGCTCGACAGGGGCAGGCTCCCCGCGCGGCTGAAGGCCAGCAGACGCAGCACCTCGTAGCGGGCGAAGCTCAGGGCGAACGGCTTGAGGGCGGCGTCGACGCGGGCGAGCAGCAGCTGCTGGGCCCGCATGACCGAGGTGACGACGGTCATGCCGTCGGCGGCATCCGTCCATCCGTGCGCGACCCACTGCCGCTTCGCCTCGGCGAGCGGATCCACGGGGAGCGGGCGGGGTCGGGTCACGTCTCTACGGTACCTGCGCGGCGTCGGAGAGCAGGCGCGGCGCGCGACGGCTCGAGCGTCGACCGGGGTGGCGCTCAGTCGCAAGCAGTGTGGGACTCAGTATCGCGGACTAGAATTGCAGCAGTCGTGAGGAGCATTCGATGAAGATCTTCGTCCTGGTCAAAGAGGTGCCTGACACCTATGGCGATCGCAAGCTGAATCTCGAGACGGGCCTCGCCGATCGGGCAGCCGGCGACCTCGTGCTCGACGAGATCACCGAGCGTGCGCTCGAGGTCGCGCTGAGCCACGCCGACAAGAACGAGGGCACCGAGGTGGTGGCTCTCTCGATGGCTCCGGCGGGGTCGACGGCCTCGGTGCGCCGGGCGCTCGCGATCGGCGCCGGGTCTGCCGTGCATATCGCCGACGAAGAGCTCACCGGGGCCGACCTCGGCCTCACGGCCGAGGTGCTGGCTGCGGCCATCCGCCGCGGCTCACCGGATCTGGTCATCACCGGCAACCTGTCGACCGACGGCTCGGGCGGCGTCATCCCCGCCATGCTCGCCGAGCACCTGGGGTTCGCCCAGGCCACGGCCCTGAGCACGGTCGAGATCACCGCCGACGGCGTCTCCGGAACGCGTAGTGCGGATGCCGGAGGCCAGCCGGTCTCCGCTTCTCTCCCCGCCGTGATCTCCATCACCGAGGCGATGCCCGACGCGCGGTTCCCGAACTTCAAGGGCATCATGGCGGCGAAGAAGAAGCCGCTCGAGGTGCTGTCGCTCGCCGACCTCGGCGTCTCGGCCGATCCGGGCGCCGCTCCGCGCACGATCATGACCGCCGTGTCGGAGAAGCCGCCGCGCGCGGCCGGAGTGAAGATCACGGACGAGGGCGACGCCGCCGAGAAGCTCGTCGAGTACCTCGTGCAGAACAGGCTGGTGTGACATGACCTACCCCGAGAACCCCATCCTCGTGCTCGTCGACATCGACCCGTCGGGCAACGTCGCGAGCAGCACCGCAGGGCTCATCGGCGCGGCGTCGACCGTGGGGGCACCCGTGGCGCTCCTCGTCGGCGGCGGCCCGGATGCTGCGACCCAGGCCGCTGCGGCCGGCGCTGCCGTGGTGCTCACCGCCGAGGGCGACGCGACCGCGCTCACGGTGCCGATCGTCGATGCGTTGCAGGCCGCCGCCGAGCAGGTGCACCCGGATGCCGTGCTCATCTCGAACTCGATCGCCGGCCGTGATGTCGCCGGTCGATTCGCGGTGCGCACGAAGAGTGCGCTCGCCGTGGATGCGGTCGGAGTCTCCCGCGACGACGAGGGCATCGTCGCGCACCACTCGGTGTACGGCGGCTCCTACCTCGTCGACGCGGCGGCCACGTTCGGCACACTGGTGATCACGGTGCGCCAGGGCGCCGTCGATGCCCGGGCCGAGGCGGTGGCGTCGCCGACGGTCGAGGCGCTGTCGGTCACGGCATCCGGTGCGGTGGCGGCGACCGCCGGCCCTGTCGAAGCGGTCGAGGTCGCCTCGTCGCGTCCTGAGCTGAGGGGTGCGACCCGGGTCGTCTCCGGTGGGCGGGGGTTGGCCTCGAAAGAGAAGTTCGTGCTCGTCGAGCAGCTCGCCGACGTGCTCGGGGCTGCCATCGGTGCCTCGCGCGCGGCAGTGGATGCCGGCTACGTGCCACAGTCGTACCAGGTCGGACAGACCGGAGTCTCGGTCTCGCCGCAGCTGTATGTCGCTCTCGGCATATCCGGTGCCATCCAGCACCGCGCGGGTATGCAGACGTCGAAGACCATCGTCGCGATCAACAAGGACGGCGAGGCGCCGATCTTCGACGTCGCCGACTTCGGCATCGTCGGCGACCTGTTCACCGTCGTGCCGCAGATCGTCGCCGCGCTCGAGGCGCGGAAGAAGTAGTCATGGCCCTTCGTCAGGCTGAGGGACCGCTCCGGCTGCGCCGCGGGCTGCCGCGCGTGCCCGGTGGCGACTCGTGGCCTCCGGCGGACGCCGTGGTGCCCGTCGATGACACTGACGGAGGAGTCGCGGGGGACGTCTCGGTCTCGGCCGATGCCGCGTCGGTCGATCCCGTGACCGCCGACACGCCAGATGTCGGACGTTCAGCAGCATCCGGTCCGACATCTGGCGTGTCGGCCCCCGATCTGAAGGCCGAGGTCGACGCGACCGAGAGTGGTGCGCCCCAGCCCGTACCGGGTGCCACGGCATCCGGTGTCGCAGCATCCGCCATCCGTCGTGGCCTGCCTCGTGTCGTCGGAGGTGAGCCTTGGCCGCCCGCCGGCGCCGCGTCCACGGGTGCCGTGACGTCCGAACGGGTGGCCGACACGCCAGATGTCGGACGTTCGGCAGCATCCGGTCCGACATCTGGCGTGTCGGCCACCGAAGTGTCGTCGTCCGACCCGACGAACCCTGCACTGCGTGCCGCGGCCCCGACGTCGACCGCGGCCCCGACGTCGACCGCGACCCCGACGTCGATCGCGGCCCCGACGGAGAGCGGGACGGCCGTTCGTCGCGGGCTTCCGCGTGTGACCGGCGGCGAGCCGTGGCCACCAGCGGGAACGACGCCGGCGGTGACATCGTCGGCGCGCCCCCCGGGGACCGGATCGGCAATCCAGGCGGATGCCGTGTCGTCGGCGGCCGACACCGCGACTGCGGCCCTCGAGCCCGCGGTCACACCGGCCGCGCCCACGGCTGCGCCGATCGAGCCCGCGACCGCATCGGCCGAGCTCGCCCCGGCCGCTGCGGCCGCCCCCGCCTCGATCCTCGCCGCCGACCTCGACACCCCGCTGCCGTGGACCCGCACCGTCTGGAACGGTCGTGCGCCGCGCCATGTCACCGCCGCCCCGGCATCCGCTCGCCGTCTGCCCACCTGGCCGCAGGCGATCACCGGTCTGCTGGCCGCCGCGGCCCTCGGGATCGTCGCCGGCGCCGCCATCGCCTTCGTCCGGGCACTCCTCAGCCTCCCCTTCATGCAGGATTTCCTCGCTGCCTTCCCGGGACACTACGTCCCGGGCCATCGCGGTCGAACCCGGTTTCGCTCCGTGGATCGGGTGGCAGCACTTCTTCAACATGTTCCTGATCGTGCTGATCATCCGGTCGGGTCTGCGCGTGCGCACCGAGAAGCGGCCGACCGTGTTCTGGACTCCGCGAGGCAAGGCGAAGGGCAAGATCAGCCTGACGCTGTGGTTCCACCAGGCGCTCGACCTGCTCTGGATCATCAACGGCGTGATCTTCGTGGTGCTGCTCTTCGTGACCGGGCATTGGGTGCGCATCGTGCCGACGAGCTGGGAGGTGTTCCCGAACGCACTCTCCGCTGCGCTCCAGTACGTCTCGTTCGACTGGCCGCACGAGAACGGCTGGAACAACTACAACAGCCTGCAGCAGCTCGCCTACTTCACGACCGTCTTCATCGCGGCGCCGCTGGCGGTGGCGACCGGATTCCGGATGTCGGGGCTGTGGCCCAAGAGCGCCGAGCGGCTGTCGAAGGCGTACCCGGTCGAGTGGGCCCGGGCGCTGCACTTCCCGATCATGCTGTACTTCGTGGCGTTCATCATCGCGCACGTCGCGCTGGTGATGCTGACCGGGTTCCTGCGCAACCTCAACCACATGTACGCCGCGCAGGATGCCGTCAGCTGGACCGGCTTCTGGGTGTTCATCGCATCGCTGGTGGTGCTCGCCGCGGGCTGGTTCGCGGCTCGACCGCTCGTGCTCGCGCCGATCGCGAAGGTGTTCGGCAAGGTCTCCGGGCGCTGACCCGGCCACCGGGAAGGTCATCATGCCAGAGGCATTCATCGTCGACGCGGTCCGGTCGCCGGTCGGCAGACGCGGCGGCTCGCTGGCCGGCATCCATCCCGCCGATCTGGGTGCGCACAGTCTGCGGGCCCTCGTCGACCGGGTCGGCGTCGATCCCGGCGCCGTGGACGATGTCATCCTCGGCACGATCGACGCGATCGGAGGGCAGGCCGGAAACGTCGCCCGGACCGCCCTGCTCGTCGCGGGGTTCCCCGAGCACGTGCCGGGCGTCACCATCGACCGTCAGTGCGGGTCGAGCCAGCAGGCCGTGCACTTCGCCGCGCAGGCCGTGATGAGCGGCACGGCCGACCTCGTGATCGCCGGCGGGCTGCAGAGCATGTCGCAGGTGCCGCTCACGGCATCGGCCACCGTCGGCGAGCAGTTCGGATTCACGACGCCGCTCGCCGAATCGCCGGGGTGGCAGGCGCGCTATGGCGACCAGGAGATCTCGCAGTTCGCCGGCGCCGAACTGATCGCCGAGAAGTGGGGCATCAGCCGCGAGCAGATGGAGCAGTTCGCGCTGGAGAGCCACCGGCGTGCGGCCGTCGCACAAGACGAGGGCCGCTTCGCGGGCGAGATCGCCCCGCTCGCCGGACTCGACCACGACGAAGGCGTGCGACGCGACACCTCCCTCGAGCGCATGGCCGGGCTGCAGCCGCTACGACCCGGCGGCCGGATCACCGCCGCGGTCTCCTCGCAGATCAGCGACGCGTCCAGCGCGGTGCTGGTCGCGAGCGAACGAGCGGTGCGTGAACACGGGCTGACTCCGCGGGCCCGCGTGCACCACCTGACCGTGCGTGGCGACAGCCCGGTGCTGATGCTGAGCGCACCGATCCCGGCGACGCGTCGGGCACTCGAGCGCACCGGCCTGACCGTCGACGACATCGACCTGTTCGAGGTCAACGAGGCGTTCGCGTCGGTCGTGCTCGCGTGGATGCAGGAGGTCGGCGCTCCGCACGACAGGGTCAACGTCAACGGCGGTGCCATCGCGCTCGGGCATCCGATCGGCGCCACCGGCACGCGACTGATGGCCACTCTGCTCGCCGAGCTCGAGCGCACCGGCGGACGCTACGGCCTGCAGGTGATGTGCGAGGGCGGCGGCGTCGCGAACGTCACGATCCTCGAGCGCCTCTGACGAGGCGACTCGCGGGTCAGCGGACGAAGCGGACTTCGGTCAGCGTCTCGCCGAGGAACGGCTCGGTGTGCGTGGCGCCGTCGAGCGTGAAGCCGTTGCGCGTGTAGAAGCGGTGCGCGCGGGGGTTGTCCTCCGCGACCCAGAGGTACACCGACTCGTCCTGCTCCACGGCGGCGTCGAACAGCTTCTGGCCGATGCCGGTGCCGTGCAGCGCGTCGAGCAGGTAGATGAAGTACAGCTCGCGGAGTGCCGGAGCATCCTTGTCGCGGGCCGGGCCCGAGCCGACGAAGCCGACGATCTCGCGGTCGACCAGCGCCGCGCTCATCTTGAACTCGGGGCCCTGAGCAGCCCAGTGCGTCCACAGCTCGGCCATGCGTCGGGGCGACACCTTCTCGAGCGCAGCCTTGCTGATCAGGTGGTCGTAGGTCTCGTGCCAGCACTGGGCGTGCACGCGACCGAGGGCTTCCGCATCCACATCACGGACCGGACGGACGATGACTTCGGGCTGGGCTTCGGCGCTCATGCCGTGACTCTACGCGCGGCATCCGCTATCAGGAAATCGAGAGGATGCCGTGCGAGGCGACGCTCCGACGGCTGGAGGATTCGCACAATGAAGTTCCCGGAACGTTCGTCGATGGCTACGATCGATCCTCGTGAATGTGATCTGGCGCACCCTCCTGGTGATCCTCCGTGCGCGTCGCCGCGTGCGACGCGGCAAGACCCTCGATCCGACGGCGGTCGGCACCATCCGATTGACGACTTTGCCGACCGACATCGACATCCTCCGGCACATGAACAACGGGCGCTACCTGTCGCTGTTCGACCTCGGGCGCTGGGATCTGCTGATCCGTACCGGGCTGTTCGGCGCGATGAAGGACCAGGGCTGGTACGCGGTCGTCTCCAGCGAGACGATCACGTTCCGCAAGTCGCTGGAGCTGTGGCAGAACTTCGAGGTGCAGTCGCGGTTCATCGGCCACGATGACAAGGCACTCTTCATGGAGCACCGGGCCGTGGTCGACGGCGAGGTCTACGCGCGGGCTATCGTGCGGGCGCGGATGCTGCGCCGTACCGGCGGCACCGTCAGCAACGAGGAGCTGTTCGCCGCGGTCGGCAAGCCCGAGGGCGTGCCGGAGATCGACCCGTGGGTGCATGACTGGGCCGCGGCATCCGCTCTTCCGCCCGTGCGGGCGAAGGCGCCGAGCGTCTGGTCGTAGATCGACTCCAGGCCCTGGCAGCCGAGCGGCTGAGCGCGCGCGCTTGCGTTCGCGCGCGGGAAGCGGTGCTGGCCGCACGGCATACGTATTCCATAAGAAATGGAATTCTTTTCTCGTAATGTGACAAGAAGACCGGGGTGCCGGAACCTCCTCTCAGTACTCTGGGCGAAACATACGGGCATCGCTGCCCGCCAGACCCCGTCGGAGAAGACGGGCGGAGGAGGAGCAAGTGGCAGTCATCGGCATCGTGCGAGAGCCTGCGGGCGAAGCACGGGTCTCGGCCACCCCGGCGACGATCGCGTCGCTGCGGAAGCTGGGCCACACGGTCAGCGTGGAGCGGGGAGCGGGCGCAGCAGCGTCCTACCCGGATTCGGAGTACGAGACGGCGGGCGCGACGCTCGTCGACCGGGCAGGGGCATGGGGGAGCGAGATCGTCCTCGCGATCACGGCGCCGGATGCCGCGGAGATCGCCCTGCTCGCAGACGGGGCCACGCTCATCGCGCTGCTGTCCCCGGCACTCCGCCCCGAACTCGTCGAGTCGCTCGCGCAGCGGGGGATCACGGCGCTCGCCCTCGACGCGGTGCCGCGCATCTCGCGCGCGCAGTCGATGGACGTGCTCAGCTCGATGGCGAACATCGCGGGCTACCGCGCGGTCGTCGAGGCCGCGCACGAATTCGGACGCTTCTTCACCGGACAGGTCACCGCCGCGGGCAAGGTGCCGCCGGCGAAGGTGCTCGTCGCCGGAGCCGGAGTCGCCGGTCTCGCCGCGATCGGCGCCGCATCCAGCCTGGGTGCGATCGTACGCGCGACCGATCCGCGTCCCGAGGTCGCCGACCAGGTCTCCTCGATCGGCGGGACCTATCTGGCGGTGGACGTGGCAGTCGCGGCATCCGCCGACGGCTACGCGAAGGCGACGAGCGAGGACTACAACCGCCGCGCCGCGGAGATCTACACCGAGCAGGCGGCCGACGTCGACATCATCATCACGACGGCGCTGATCCCGGGTCGCGCGGCACCGCGTCTGATCACGGCATCCGATGTCTCGCGCATGAAGCCGGGCAGTGTCATCGTCGACATGGCGGCGGGCCAGGGCGGCAACGTCGAGGGCTCGGTCGCCGGCCAGCGGGTCGTGACCGACAACGGTGTGATCATCCTCGGCTACACCGACCTCGCCTCGCGCCTCGCTGCGCAGGCCTCGCAGCTGTACGGCACGAACCTCGCCAACCTCGTGGCGCTGCTGACGCCCGGGAAGGACGGGCAGCTGGTCATCGACTTCGACGACGTCGTGCAGCGGTCGGTCACGGTGGTCCGCGACGGCGAGGTCACCTGGCCGCCGCCCGCGGTGCAGGTCGCGGCGGCTCCCGTGGCGAAGGCCGCTGCGGCGCCGACCGAGATCGCGGCACCGACCACGATGTCGACCGGCCGCAAGGTCGGGCTCATCGTCGCGGGCATCGCGGCGCTGTTCGCGGTGAACGCGTTCGCTCCGGCACCGCTGCCCCAGCACTTCACGGTGCTGGTGCTCTCGGTCGTGATCGGGTTCTACGTGATCGGCAAGGTGCACCACGCGCTGCACACGCCTCTGATGTCGGTGACGAACGCCATCTCCGGTGTGATCGTCGTCGGCGCGATGCTGCAGGTCACCTCGCCGCTCCCCGTGGTGCAAGTGCTCGCCGCGGTCGCGGTGCTGCTGGCATCCATCAACATCTTCGGCGGATTCGCGGTCACCCGCCGAATGCTCGCCATGTTCACACTCGGGAATTCGACGAAGGGTGGTCACAAGTGACCGTCGACGCGCTCGCGGGTGCGGCGTACATCGTCGCGGCCCTGCTGTTCATCCTGAGCCTCGCCGGTCTCAGTCGCCACGAATCCGCCCGATCCGGCGTGATCTACGGCATCTCCGGCATGACGATCGCGCTCGTTGCGACCGTCGCCCTGACCGTGGCGGATGCCTGGACGACGGGGGCCTTCCTCGGTCTCGGCCTGCTCGTGGCGGCGGTCGTCGTCGGCGCCGCGATCGGACTCTGGCGGGCGCGCTCGGTCGAGATGACCGGGATGCCGGAACTCATCGCCCTGCTTCACAGCTTCGTCGGTCTCGCCGCCGTGCTGGTGGGCTGGAACGGCTACCTCGCGCATCCGGAGATCGCTCCGGCGCTCTTCGGAATTCACAATGCGGAGGTGTTCATCGGTGTCTTCATCGGTGGCGTGACCTTCACCGGGTCGATCGTCGCGTACTTGAAGCTGTCGGCGAAGATGTCGTCGAAGCCGCTGATGCTGCCGGGCAAGAACATCCTCAACATCGGGGCGCTCGTCGCGTTCGTGGCGCTGACGGTCTGGTTCGTGAACGACCAGCAGCTCGGCCTGCTGATCGGCGTGACCCTGCTGGCCTTCGCGCTCGGCTGGCACCTGGTCGCCTCGATCGGCGGCGGCGACATGCCCGTGGTCGTGTCGATGCTGAACAGCTACTCGGGGTGGGCGGCTGCTGCGGCCGGCTTCCTGCTCAACAACGACCTGCTGATCGTGACGGGTGCGCTCGTCGGCTCGTCGGGTGCCTACCTCTCCTACGTCATGTGCAAGGCGATGAACCGCTCGTTCCTGTCGGTGATCGCCGGTGGCTTCGGCATCGTCGCGCCGTCCGCGTCAGACGAGGAATACGGCGAGCACCGCGAGATCACCGCCGAGGGTGCGGCCGAGATGCTGACCGCGGCGAAGTCCGTCGTGATCACGCCCGGGTACGGGATGGCGGTCGCACAGGCGCAGTATCCGGTCGCTGACCTCGTGCGTCGGCTGCGGGAGCGGGGCGTGGACGTGCGCTTCGGCATCCATCCTGTCGCCGGCCGACTGCCCGGACACATGAACGTGCTGCTCGCCGAGGCGAAGGTTCCGTACGACATCGTGCTCAGCATGGACGAGATCAACGATGACCTGGCCGCGACGACCGTCGTGCTGGTGATCGGCGCGAACGACACCGTGAATCCCGCCGCCGCCGAGGATCCGTCGAGCCCGATCGCCGGGATGCCGGTGCTCAAGGTGTGGGAGGCCGAGAACGTCATCGTCTTCAAGCGCTCGATGGCCGCGGGATATGCGGGCGTGCAGAATCCGCTGTTCTTCCGCGACAACGCCTCGATGCTGTTCGGTGACGCGAAGCAGAAGGTGGAGGACATCATCGCAGCGCTGTGAGGCGCCGCCTCCCGACAGGGGTGGCGTCCGGCCGGCAGGGCGTGCGCCTGCGAAGGACGAGTGCGCCTGAAAAGGTCGGGTTTCCGGAATCCGGCCTTGCCAGGCGCATTCTTCCTTGCCGGGTGCACCTGTGTGCGCCGTCTGACGAGCACGCGGCGGGCCCGCGCACCCCAGGTGGGTAGACGCGGGCCCATCGGCAGAAGTCCTTCAGTCCGCGGAGGTCCGTGTCCGCTGATGCTCCGGCGGATCAGGATTGATGAGCGGGACTGCGGGGGGAAGGTCGAGTTCCGCGAGTACCCGTCCCGCCGCGCGCCATTTATCCGCATACTCGGCGGGAAGCGGGTGCTCCGGAGTCTCCTCCAGGTCGCGTAGCCTCTCACCGAGGAGGGCATCACTGATCTCTGCGAGGAGCGAGCGCAGCGACTCTGTTCTCCAATTCGCGCCGATGTATTCCGCATTCGGGACGGGAGCGAGTTCGGTCGTGTACGCGCTTGCAAAGCAGTCAGCGGCCTCAGCCCGCAAGTACGGACTCTTGATCGTGGCGTACCAGCGTCGAAGGAACTCGTCGCAAGGCCCCTCGTCTTGGAGCCAGCGCTCGTCGTCACTGAGCAAGCGGCGACGGATGCCGTCAGGCGTGAGTTCTGCAGCGGCCTCGAGGGCGCCTTCGAACTGTCCGTCGTAGACGAGGTCAGCTAGTCGTGATTCCGTCATTTGATCCATCCGTTGCTGATGTCGCCGCTTTTGCTGGTGCGAACCACGATCGTCTGTCCCCGGTGAACCCAGGTGAAGTCGATGTGGTCCCTTGCGGTCGAACGGGTTCCGTTTGCCACAGCGCCTGCCATGAGGTCTGCGATCTGATCCTTTGTCTTCGCAAGGCGGCTCCAGTTGTGCTTGGACGCCATGATGTGACCCCATCTTTGCGCAGATAGGCCGAGGATGAACCTCTAGGGGTGATGTGGGCCATGGCCGCGAACTACTCCGGGCTGTGGGGTATTTCGCCGTCGCTGTTCACTCGGTGCTGGTGACCGTCCCGGTGTCAAGCGCGTGGCGCCGGTTGGTGAGGTCGGACGGGTCTGTTCGGGAGAGCCGAGCGAGACGCACCTCGCGGTTGCTCCCGGTTGTTGGCGAGCGGAGCGAGACGAAACACGTTGCCTGCCTCGAGGGTGCCGAGCGTATGCCGGCATATCGGAAATGCGCCTTTGATCTGGTGCTTTTCGGGGTCGGAATGTCGGTGGCCCCAGGTTGACTAGGGGGTATGAACAGCACCACGGACATCCTGGATCGGGTCGTCGCCGACCTCGATGCGGTGCTGTCCGAAGACGTGCTGGCGGGGTTGGCGGATGCGGACCGCATGGATGTCCTCCGCGTCGCCGGTGAGGCGTTCCGCCGTATCGAGGCGGTCGTGGTGGAGTCGGTCGCGTCGGCGGATGTGGACTTCGCGCACTCGTTCGGATGCCGAGGGCAGAACGAACTCCTGCAGCGGGTGTTGCGCACGGATGTGGCGGGCGCGACGAGGGTGGGGAAAGCCGCAGATGCGGTGCGCCGTCAGATCGGCCCGTCATCGGGGGAGCGGCTGGAGGCCCGGTACCCGGCGCTGCGGGAAGCGTTGCTCGACGGGGTGATCGGGGTTGCGGGGTTGTTGGCGGCGATCGGTCCGATCGACAAAGCTGCGCACAAGGTCGGCCGGGCGGCGATGTTGGCCGCGGATGCTCTGTTGGCGGATCATGCCCGCGGGCACCGGATGGACGACGGCGAGGGTCTCGACCCGGACGCGGAAGCGGATACCGGCGAGGGCATCGACGACGGGAGCCCGGAGGATGTTCCGGGGCCGCCGGTGACGCCGGAGGATCTGCGCCAGTTCGCGCAGTCGGTCGCGATGTCGTTGGATCCTGATGGCCCGGAGCCGTCGGATCGTGGTGCGCAGAATCACCGGTTCTTGACCATCGGTCGCCTTCGTGACGGGTTGCATTCGATCCGCGGCAACGTGCTCCCGGATGTTGCGGCGCAGTTCCAGTCCGTGATCGATGCGCAGAACAACCCGAAGACGGACGGACCTCCTCGCCCGGGCGTGCGCTTCGAAGAATCCGAAGGCCGCGGTTCCGCCGGCTCAGAGCACCCCGGTCACGACGATGGTTTCGAGGATGAGCCGATCGACCGGCGCACCGCCGGCCAGAAGCGTCACGACGCGTTCGCGGCAGCGCTGGGGATCGCGGCCCGCCACCAGGACATGCCTTCGCTCGGTGGGGCCGCCCCCACGCTCGTCGTCCACGTGGACGCGAAAGATCTCGCCGCGGGCAGAGGATGGGCCACGACGGCCGGGTCCCAAGCCCCCGTCCCACTTCATGTCGCCGCGCACACCGCGTGTAATGGGGCGATCCAACGCGTGTTGTTCGACGAGGGTCGGATTGTGGGGATCACTGTCACAGACAGGGTGTTCACGGTGCATCAACGACGGGCGATCATCGCCAGAGACCGAGAATGCCTCGTTCCGGGCTGCCACGTCCCGGCATCCTGGTGTGAGATCCACCACGTGACCGAGCACGCCAGGGGTGGACCGACGCATACCGACAACGGGGTCCCGTTGTGTTGGTGGCATCACCGGTCACTGGACTGGTCGGGGTGGGAGATCCGTATGAACGACGGTGTCCCCGAAATCCGGGGACCTGAGTGGTGGGACCCCTCCGGGACCTGGCGGAGATCGAGACCAGGCATCCCCGAACAACTTCAACGAGCGTGACCACGGCAGACGCCGGCTGGCAGCGCGTTTGATCTCTGCAGCCTGCACCCTTCAGCCTGCACCCTTCAGCTCCGGATACCTGCACGCTGCATCCTGCTCTCGCACCCACCGGGTGGCGTCCGCTGCTCGCGCACGATCCAGACCTAATGTGGTGAACATGGCAGAGTCGTCGTCATCCCCCTCGGATGCCGTGGCATCCGCTCCTCTCGCGGATCGTGCCGTCGAGCTCGCGCGCCGCTGGGTGATCGAAGCTGCGGCGGCCGAGGTCGACCCTGCGGCGGAGCGCCTCGCCGGCGTGCTGCAGGACACCAACGGCCTGCCGTTCACCCTCGGCTTCGTTGACGGGGTCATGCGCCCCGAGAGCCTGACCGCGGCCGCATCTCAGCTGCACCGCATCGCGCCGATCGTGCCCGATTTCCTCCCCTGGTACCTCCGCTCCGCCGTGCGCCTCGGCGGCGGCATGGCCCAGATGCTCCCGTCGCCGGTCGTGCCGATCGCGCGCCGGGTGCTCCGCGACATGGTCGGACACCTCGTCGTCGACGCCCGCCCCGCCAAGCTCGGACCCGCACTCGAGAAGATCCGCGCATCGGGCGCCCGGATCAACCTCAACCTCCTGGGCGAGGCCGTGCTCGGCAACGCCGAGGCCAAGCGCCGACTCGACAGCATCCACGAACTCATCCGCCGCCCCGACGTCGACTACGTCTCCGTGAAGGTGTCGGCCATCATCAGCCACATCTCGATGTGGGCCTTCGATGAGATCGTCGACCAGGTCGTCGAGCGCCTGCTGCCCCTCTACCTGACGGCGGCGCAACCGACCGGTCAGGGTGCCCCGACCTTCATCAACCTCGACATGGAGGAGTACCGCGACCTCGACCTCACGATCGCGGTGTTCACCCGCATCCTGGAAGACCCGCGGCTCACCGGCCTCGAAGCCGGCATCGTGCTGCAGGCCTACCTGCCCGACGCCCTCCCGGCCCTCCAGGAGCTCACCGCCTGGGCGGGCGATCGCGTCGCGCACGGCGGCGCCCCCATCAAGGTGCGCCTCGTCAAGGGCGCAAACCTGGCGATGGAGCACGTCGAGGCTCAGCTGCACGGCTGGACCCCCGCGACTTACGACACGAAGCTCGACACCGACGCGAACTATCTGCGCTGCCTCGACTGGGCCCTGCATCCCGACCGCACCGCCGCGGTGAAGCTCGGCATCGCCGGGCACAACCTCTTCGGCATCGCCTTCGCATGGCTCCTCGCCGGGGAGCGAGGCGTGCGCGAGCGCATCGAATTCGAGATGCTGCTCGGCATGGCCCAGGGTCAGGTGCACGCCGTCGCACGTGAGGTCGGCGGCGTCCTCCTCTACGTGCCCGTCGTCGCACCCGCCGAATTCGACGTCGCCATCAGCTACCTCGTGCGCCGGCTCGAGGAGAACGCATCCGCGGACAACTTCCTCTCCGCGGCCTTCCGTCTCGACCAGGACGAGTCGCTCTTCACCCGCGAGCAGGACCGGTTCCTCGACGCACTCGCGCGGTCGACCGACCCGACGCTCCGCATCGGACCCCGGCGCGCACAGAACCGCCTCGCCCCCGTGCACGAATCGCTGCGTCCCGTGCCCGTCGCCCCCGCACCGGAGGCCGATCTCACCAAGGCCGTCCTCGGCATCTCCCGCGGGTCGAACGACTCCGACACCGGCGCCTTCCTCGAGACCGCGGTCTACTCCGCCCGCGAGGTCGCAGAAGACGCCGGCGGGGCACCCGGCTTCACCAACGCCCCCGACAGTGACCCCGCGCTCCCCGCGAACCGCGACTGGGCCCGCGCGGTGCGGGAGCGCATCCCCACCTCGACCGTGGGAGACATCACCCTCGCCGCCGCGCGGATCGACGACCCCACCGCTCTCGAAGCGATCATGCGACAGGTGCACGATGCCGCGCCGGCATGGGGCGGCCGCCCCGCGACCGACCGTGCCGAAGTGCTGCTCCGCGCCGCCGCCGCCCTCGAATCACGGCGCGGCGAGCTCATCGAGGTCGCCGCATCCGAGACCGGCAAGATCTTCGCCGAAGCCGACGTCGAGGTGAGCGAGGCCGTCGACTTCGCCCGGTACTACGCCGCCAAGGCGCGGGAGCTCGACGCCATCTCCGGTGCGACCTTCGTGCCCGCGCGGGTCACCGTCGTGACCCCACCCTGGAACTTCCCCCTGGCCATCCCCGCCGGCGGCGTGCTCGCCGCGCTCGCGGCAGGATCGGGCGTCGTCTTCAAGCCGGCGCCCCAGGCCCGGCGCTGCGCGGCCGTCGTCGCGGAGGCACTGTGGCAGGCCGGCATCCCCCGCGACGTGCTCGCCCTCGTCGACATCGAAGAGGGCGATCTCGGCCGCGCCCTCATCACCCACGACGCGGTCGACCGGGTGATCCTCACCGGCGCGTGGGACACCGCCGCGCTCTTCCGTTCATGGCGCCCTGACCTGCCGCTGCTCGCAGAGACGAGCGGCAAGAACGCGATGATCATCACCCCGTCCGCCGACCTCGACCTCGCCGTCGCCGACCTGGTCAAGAGCGCGTTCGTGCACGCGGGGCAGAAGTGCTCCGCCGCCTCGCTCGCGATCCTCGTCGGGCCGGTGGGTCGCTCGCCGCGCTTCGCCCGTCAGCTGGCGGATGCCGTGCGCTCGCTGCACGTGGGCCAGCCCACCGATCCTCTGGCCGAGGTCGGCCCCGTCATCGAGAAGCCCCAGGGGAAACTCGCCTGGGCGCTGAACGAGCTCGAAGGCGACGAGCAGTGGCTCATCGAACCCGCCCTCGCCGCCGACGACGATGGCAGCGGACGGCTCTGGCGTCCCGGCATCCGGGTCGGCGTGCAGCCCGGGTCGCGCTTCCACACCGAGGAGTTCTTCGGCCCGGTGCTCGGCGTGATGCATGCGCCGACCCTCGCGCGAGCGGTGGAGCTGCAGAACGCTGTCGCCTACGGTCTCACCGCGGGACTGCACACCCAGGATCCCGACGACCTCGAGTACTGGCTCGAGCACGTGCAGGCGGGCAACCTGTATGTGAACCGGGGGATCACCGGTGCGATCGTGCAGCGCCAGCCGTTCGGCGGATGGAAGCGCTCGTCCGTCGGCCCCGGCGCCAAGGCCGGCGGACCCAACTACCTCATCGGGCTCGGCTCCTGGCGTTCCCGGCCAGGCGGTCCCGCATCGAGCACGCTGCACCTCCGCGGGCTCGACTCGCGCATCACCGGGCTCATCGAGTCGGCTCAGCCGTCGCTCGAGTACGAGGACTTCGAATGGCTGCGTCGCTCCGCTCTGTCGGATGCGCTCGCCTGGGATCGGGAGTTCGGCCAGGTGCGGGACGTGTCGCACCTGGGAGTCGAGCGGAACCTCTTCCGCTATCGCCCGGTGCCGGTCGAGATCCGCGCGACCGATGACGCCGCACTGCAGGATCTTCTGCGGGTCGTCATCGCCGGCGTGCGGGCCGGCGCCGACTTCGTGCTCTCCACGCCGACGGGGCTCCCCGCCGAGGTCCGCCGCGCGCTGGGCGACCTCGACGCGCTCGTCTTCCTCGAGACCGACGACGAGTGGATGCAGCGGATGCTGCGCGACGACGAACCCGCCGAAGGTACCCCGGGGCCGGCGGCACGGGCCAGGCGCGTCCGACTGGTCGGCGGCCGGAGCGCCGTCGCCGCCGCGCACACGGCTCTGGCGACGGCATCCGCCGGAAACCCGGACCTCGCCGTCTACGACGGAGAGGTCACCGCAGCCGCCCGCATCGAACTCCTGCCCTTCGTGCACGAGCAGTCGATCACCGTCACGGCGCACCGTTACGGCAACATCGACGGACGCTTCAGCGACGTCATCTGATTCGGATGCCGGCGGCGCGGCATCCGCTCGTCATCCGGCGTCCGCCGATGCGCTGGCGATGAGGGAGCGGATGAGCGGATCGCTCGCGCCCCGCCAGTAGACCCAGACGTCGCGCTGCACCGGCTCGCTCAGCGCATGCGTGGCGACACCCGGCGGCACCACGTTCCGCGGTACGAGCGCATGACCGAGACCCTGCAGCGCATACTCCACCGCTGCGCGCGCCTGTTCGGTACGCAGCGCGACGCGGGGCGCGAATCCGGCCCGCGCGCACGCCGCGTCGAGCAGATCGCCGAGGCCGTTGCCCGGCGCGAAGTGCACCCAGGCCTCGTCCTGCAGCGTGGCGATGTCGACGGCGCCCTGTTCTTCCGCGCCTCCGGAGAGCACGACGACGAAGTCCTCCGTCGCGAGACGGGAGGACCCTCCGGGCCACCCGTCCGGGATCGGGCCGATCGCCACGTCGAAGGAGCCCGCGAGGAGAGCCGTGACCAGATCCTGCTGGTGCCGGAACTCGTGGAGCCCGACCTGCACCTGAGGATGCCGCGACCTCCACGTCGCGAGGAGTGCGGGGAGCAGCCCGAGGCTGAGCGAGTACAGCGTGCCGATGCGCAGCTCACCCACCGCTCCGCTCGTGACGTGCCGCACGGCGCGGCCGAGATCGTCGTGCGCGGCCACCACGGCGCGAGCGCTCTCGAGCAGGCTGCGACCCGCCCCGGTGGGACGCGCCGATCGGGGCAGCCGTTCGATGAGCGTCACGCCCAGCGCCTGTTCGAGCGCCGCCAGCTGCCGCGACAGGGTCGGCTGACTCACGAACAGTCGGGCAGCGGCGCGGGTGATGGAACCCTCGTCGCACACGGCGAGGAAGGCGCGCAACTGACGCTCGGTGACATCCATGCATCCAGCGTATGCAAAGTCGGTGATCCTTGCATCCCATGTGGGGTATCGACAGCGGTGGCTTCGCGTTCCCTCTCTCAGACGCCGCATCGGGCGTCTTCGACACACAGGAGAAAATCATGACTGCCATCACCCTCGAGTCCGCTCACCGCGCCGCCGCTGCCGCCCAGTCTGCTGCCGCCGAGCGCGGCATCACCGTCGTCGTCACGATCGTCGACGCCGGCGTGCAGCCGGTGCTGATCGCCCGACAGGATGCCGCCCCGATCGCCGCGATCGACGCCAGCCTCAGCAAGGCGCGCACGACCCTCTACTTCGGTGGCGCCGCCACCGCGGATCTCTCCGGCGCCACCGCTCCCGGCGGGCCCCTCTTCGGCTTCGAGCACGCGGTCGCCGCCCCGCTCGCGTTCATCGGAGGAGCCGTTCCGGTGCGCGACGCGCAGGGCTCGATCGTCGGCGCAGTCGGCGTCGGCGGCGGCTCGGCGGAGCAGGACCACGAGATCGCCACCGCGGCCGCCGCCGCCATCGGGGCCTCCGCGTGAGCGTCAGCGTCGACCGGGCGCGCGACGTGGTGATCTCGCTCGCGACCCTCGTCGCTCGGGAGGGGCGTCGGGAGGATGTGCGTAGGGAGCTGCTGAAGCTGATCGAGCCGACGCGCGCGGAGCAGGGCAACCTCGACTACGTGCTGTTCGAGATGGCGGATGCTCTCGGCACCTTCATCATGCGGGAGGCTTTCGTCTCGGCGGCGGCTCTCCGCGAGCACCAGGAGACCAGCCACTACGCCGCGTTCGCTGCGCAGGCCGACGAACTCCTCGCCGAACCGCTGGCGCTGACGTTCCTCACGCAGGTCTCCGACTGACGCAGCTCCGGAGGCTCCGGTCGCAAAAATGCACCCATCCCGGACCCGGATGGGTGCATTTTCGCGACGGGAACGTGTCGGGTCGGTGTAAAAGATTCTTGACAATTGAACAGGTTCCGACGTACTGTGGTGTCAAGAATCTTTTACATGGGAGGCGTCATGGTCTACGAGGAACGCAATGCGTGGGCGGGTCTGATCCTGAGCCCGATCTCGATCGCGGTCTACGTCGTGCTGGTCCTCCAGCAGGCGGCCGGCGGACCCCTCACCGATGTCGACTGGTTCCCGTTGATGCTGTGGGTCATCGGGGCGAGCATCGTCGCGACGATCATCTTCAGCGTGGTCTGGGGCATCATCGCCGGAGCCCACGACCCCGACGGCGTCGGTCGCTCCGACATCCGTGATCGCGACATCAGTCGGATGGGCGGGCGCGTCGAGCAGGCCTTCCTCGTGATCGCCGGGCTCGGCGTCATCGCGCTCTGCGCGGTCGGGGCCGACGTGTTCTGGATCGCCAACACGATGTACGCCGGGTTCGCCGTGTCGGCGCTCGTCGGCGGCATCGCCAGGGTCGTCGCGTACCGGCGGGGACTGGTCTGATGGTCAGGCCGACCCTCGTCTCCAACCGCATCCGCGCCCATCGGGAGTCGGTGGGCATGACCCAGGCCGAGCTCGCCCGCACCATCGGCGTGACGCGGCAGACGCTCATCGCGATCGAGCAGGAGAAGTACTCTCCGACGCTCGAACTCGCATTCCAGATCGCCCGCGCCTTCGGGGTCGGGCTCGATGACCTCTTCCAGTACCCCGAACAGTGACAGGGAGAACAGGGACATGAGAGACATGACTGACACGAGCGACACGAGCGAGACGAGCACGGACATGCCCGAGATGATGAGCGCCTGGCGGCGCGAGACCTATGGCCCCGCCGCCGGAACGACCCGGCAGGAGATCCCGCTGCCGATCCCCGGTCGAGGCGAAGTGGTGGTGCGCGTGCACGCCACCGGCCTGAACGCGGGAGACGTACGGCTGCTGCTCGGTGATCCGCTGCTCGTGCGACCGATCTTCGGGCTGACCCGTCCGAAGCATCCGGTGCGCGGCATGGAAGTGGCCGGAACCGTGTCGGCGGTCGGCCCCGACGTCGTCGGTGTCGAGCTCGGCCAGGCCGTCGTGGGAGAGCTCGTCGGCGGAGGCGGCCTCGCGGCCTACGTCCGTGTGCCGGCATCGCGCCTCGTGACCATCCCGCCCGACGTGGCGCACACCGCCGCCGCCTGCCTCCCCGTCGCGGGTGGCACCGCGTGGCAGGCGCTCGACGCCGCCGGGATCGGGCTGGGGGCCGGGGTCCGCGCCGGAGGGACGCAGCGCGTGCTGATCATCGGCGCCTCCGGTGGTGTCGGGACCTTCGCCGTACAGCTCGCCGCCCTGCGCGGCGCCGAGGTCTGGGCGACGTGCCGCGACCGCAACGCGCCGCTCGTCGAGCACCTCGGCGCCGTGCGCACCCTCGACCATCGCACCTCGCCCCTCAGCGGCCTGCCCGCCCGACACTTCGACGCCGTGGTCGACATCGCCGGAGGGATGCCGCTGCGCGACCTGCAGCGCCTCACCGCGTCGGGAGGAACCGTCGTGCTCGTCACCGGTGACGGTGGCCCCGTCCTCGGCCCGATCCCGCGGATGGTCAAGGCGGTGTTCGCCTCGATCGGGTCGCCCCGCATCCGGTCGCTCGCGGCCACCCCGCGACCCGAGGTGCTGACGAAGCTCCTCGAACTCGTCGCCGAGGGCCGCGTCTCGCCCGTGATCGAACGCGAGTACCCCTTCGCCGAAGCATCCGCCGCTCTTGCCCACCTCGAAGCCGGGCACACCGTCGGCAAGGTGGTGGTGCGAGGGGCATGACGAGGGAGGGAAGCGGGCATCCCCCTGGCTTCGCACAGGGGGCGGATGACAGAATGGATGCTGGCGTGCTCGAGTCGCATCTTCCCCGCAGTCGCTCTCATCGAGCGGAGTGGGTCGAAGGACCGCCGGGCCCCTGGACAGAGTCCGCCGCGTCCCGTTCCGAGGAGCACCTTGTCTTTCGAAAACACGCTGTCGACGCCTGAGACCACCACCGCCACCACCACGCCGACGCGCACCGCGCACCACCGGCACTACCTGATGTGCAGCCCAAAGCACTTCACCGTCAGCTACAAGATCAACCCGTGGATGGAGCCGGCCAACCCGACCGACACCGCCAAGGCCGTCGCCCAGTGGCAGAAGCTGCACGACCTGTACCTGGAGCTGGGTCACGAGGTCGAGCTCATCGAGCCCCTCGAGGGCTTCCCGGACATGGTCTACACCGCGAACGGCGGCTTCGTGATCGACGGCCGCGCCTATGTGCCGAAGTTCCGCTTCGTCGAGCGTCAGGGCGAGTCCCCGGCGTTCGCCGACTGGTTCCGCGGCGCCGGCTACGACACCGTCATCCCGGAAGAGGTCAACGAGGGCGAGGGCGACTTCCTGCTCGTCGGCGACATCGTCCTGGCCGGCAGCGGATTCCGCTCGACCGGTCACAGCCACCGCGAGGTCGGCGAGGTCTTCGGGCGCGAGGTCGTGTCGCTGAACCTGGTCGACCCCCGCTTCTACCACCTCGACACCGCGATCGCCGTGCTCGATCCGGTGCAGGGTGTGGAGAACGGCGGGCCCGAGCGCGCGAACATCGCGTACCTCCCGGGTGCCTTCGACGACGCCAGCCGTGCGATCCTCGAGGAGCGCTTCCCCGACGCGATCCTCGTCTCGGACGAAGACGGCTCGGTGTTCGGGCTCAACTCGGCGAGCGACGGCTACAACGTGGTCATCTCGCCGCGGGCGAAGGGCTTCGAGCAGCAGCTGCGCGAGCGCGGCTACAACCCGATCATGATCGACCTCTCCGAGCTGCTGCTCGGCGGCGGCGGCATCAAGTGCTGCACGCTCGAACTGCGCGGTGCGAAGTGACGGGCCCTTCGACAGGCTCAGGGACCCAGGTGGACGTCGCGACGGAAGGGCACGTCGCACACAACTACCACCCGCTGCCGGTGAACATCGCCCGCGGTGAGGGCGCCTGGGTGACGGATGTCGAGGGCAAGCGGTACCTCGACCTGCTCGCCGCGTACTCGGCCGTGAACTTCGGGCACCGGCATCCGGCCCTCGTCGCCGCGCTCACCGAGCAGCTGGGACGGGTCACGCTGGTGAGCCGCGCGTTCGAGAGTGACCGGCTCGAGCCGTTCGCCGCCGCACTCGCGAAGCTCGCCGGCAAGGACCTGGTCCTGCCGATGAACACCGGCGCCGAAGCCCTCGAGACCGGCATCAAGGTCGCCCGCGCCTGGGGATACCGGGTCAAGGGCATTCCCGAGGGTCGCGCGCGCATCATCGTCGCGGCCGGCAACTTCCACGGTCGCACGACCACGATCGTCGGCTTCAGCGACGACGAGTCGGCGCGCGACGGGTTCGGCCCGTTCGCACCCGGTTTCGACGTCGTGCCGTATGGAGATGCGGATGCCATCGCCGCAGCCATCACCGACGACACGGCCGCGGTGCTCGTGGAGCCGATCCAGGGCGAGGCCGGGGTCGTGATCCCGCCGGAGGGGTACCTCCGCCGTATCCGCGAGATCTGCGACGAGAGGAATGTCCTGTTCATCGCGGACGAGATCCAGTCCGGGCTCGGCCGCGTGGGAGAGACCTTCGCCTGCGATCGCGAAGGCGTCGTGCCGGATCTTTATCTGCTGGGCAAGGCGCTCGGCGGCGGCATCCTTCCCGTCTCCGCCGTGGTCGGGAACGCCGACGTGCTCGGGGTCATCCGCCCCGGCGAGCACGGCTCGACGTTCGGCGGCAACCCGCTCGCTGCAGCCGTCGGCCTGCGCGTGGTGGAGATGCTCGAGTCGGGGGAGTTCCAGGAGCGCGCGCGTGCTCTGGGCGCTCACCTCGACCAGGCCCTGCAGCCGCTCATCGGTCATGGCGTGACGACCGTCCGCATCGCAGGCCTCTGGGCCGGCGTCGACATCGACCCTGCGAAGGGCACCGGTCGCGAGATCGCCGAGAAGCTGCTCGCGCGCGGCGTGCTCGTGAAGGACACGCACGGTCAGACGATCCGCATCGCGCCGCCGCTGGTGATTCGCGCGACGGAGCTCGACTGGGCGGTGGAGCAGCTCAAGCTCGTGCTCGGCGCCTAGCCGCGCGCGCCATCAATCCTGTCGAGCCACCCCTTTCGGTGCGAGCCGCCCCTCTGCGACCGTCCTCACAGGGGCGGCTCGCACGAAAAGGGGCGGGTCAACAGCGCGGGGCTGCGGCGGCAACCTCAGGCAGGCGGGGAGTCCGGGTCGAGGGTCTTGAGCGTCTCCTCCTCGGCGGGGTTGTCGGCCTGGAGCTGGTCGGCGGTCGTGTCGTCGCCACCGAGGGGCGCCTCGTGATCGGGGCCCGCGCTGCCCTGGATGGCGCCGCCGGTCGACTCGCCGCGCGAGGCGTCGCCCTGGATGGCGCCGCCGTCTCCGCCGTCATGGATGCCGTCATCCTCGCCCGCGCTGCCCTGGATCGCGCCGCCGGTCGACTCGCCACGATCGGCATCGCCCTGGATGGGGCCTTCGTCGCCACCGTCGTGGCCCTCGTCTTCGTGGGGCACGCCGACGCCGGGGGCGCCTTCGGCAGGATCCTGGGGGTGCGGGGTGCTTTCCATGTTCTCGTCCATGAGCGTGACATTACGAGCGGTCGCCGCCCGCACAAAGGGTGTTGACAACGGCCCGTCGTGCGGGGAGCGAGATCTCAGTCGTGCTTCTTCGCCGTACGGATGGGGGTGGTGACGGCCGCCTCATCGCTGAACTCGATCGGGTCGGCGCGCTCGACGACGCTGAGCGGGCGCGTCTCGTCGAGCGTGAGCAGGAAGCGGCGCTTCTCGTCGCGATGCAGCCGCCCCGAGGTGAACACCCAGATGGCGCCGATCGCGCACGCGACGAATCCCGCGGTGCCGCCGAGCATGATCGCGGTGCGCGGACCGAACGCGTCGGCCACCCATCCGGCGATGGGCGCTCCGACCGGGGTCGAGCCCATGATCACGGCCATGTACAGCGCGAGCACGCGTCCCCGCAGCGACGGGTCGGTGGTCATCTGCACGTAGCCGTTGGCCGTGGTCAGCAGCGTCACGATCATGAAGCCCGTGAACATCAACGTCACCGCGTAGGACGCGTAGCTCGGCATCGCGGACGACACGAAGGCCGCGACACCGAAGCCGCCGGCCGCCAGGATCACGACGCGCACCCGCGCCCGGTCGCGGCGTGCCGCCAGCAGCGCACCGGCGAGCGAGCCGATCGCCAGCACAGAGCTGAGCACCCCGTAGCCGTCGGCTCCGGCCCCGAACTCGATCGCCATGGTCGACGCGAAGATCGGGAAGTTCATGCCGAAGGCGCCGATCAGGAAGACGGTCACGAACACCACGCGCAGGTCGCTGCGACCCCACACGTAGCGGAATCCGGCGGAGAGCCCGCCGCGGTTACGCGTCTTCGGTCGCCCGGCCAGCAGATTCACGCGCAGCATCAGCAGGGCGAGGATCATCGCGAGGAAGGTCGCCGCGTTCACGATGAACACCCAGCCCGAGCCGATCGCCACGATCAGCAGCCCGCCGACGGCAGGTCCGATCATGCGGGCCAGATTGAAGGATGCCGAGTTGAGGGCGACCGCGTTCGAGGTGTCGCCGGCCGAGACCATGTCGGAGACGAACGCCTGGCGGGCCGGCGCGTCGAACGCGTTCACGACACCGAAGCCGAGGGCGAAGCAGAACATCATCGGGAGGGTCATCACCCCGCTGAGCAGCAGGATGCCGACGGCGATGGCCAGTCCGAGCAGCGCCGACTGCGTGACCAGCAGGATGTGGCGGCGGTCGAAGCGGTCGGCGACCCAGCCCGTCTGACTGACCAGCAGAAGGGGAGGGCCGAACTGCAGCGCCATGGTGACGCCCATCGCGGTCGCGTCGTTGTCGGTGAGCTCGGTCAGCACCACCCAGTCCTGCGCGGTGGCCTGCATCCAGCCGCCGATGTTCGAGACCAGTGCGCCGGCGAACCAGATGCGGTAGTTGATGTTCGCGAACGAGCGGAACATGGCGCTCATCGCTCGACCGCCCGTCGCATCAGGGCGCTGGCTTCGCGCAGCGTGGTGAGCTCTGCCTCGGTGTAGTCGACCTCGCGCAGCATCTCGGCCAGCAGCTCATCCCGTCGGCGGATGGTCTCCACGACGATGGCGATGCCCGCGGCCGTGATGTCGACCTGCACGCGGCGGCGGTCGTCCTCATCCTGCGCTCGCACGACGTAGCCCTGCTCTTCGAGGCCGTTCACGATGCTGGTCATCGAGGGAGCGGCCACCCGCTCGCGCTCGGCGAGCATCGAGATCGTGCGACGACCGTGCATCCGCAGATCGGCGAGCACCGCGAGCTGGGTGTCGCTCATCGAGTTCGCCGCCCGTGCGCTGCGCAGACGGCGGGCCAGCCGGAACGTGGCCATGCGCAGGTCCGTGGCGGTGAGGTGGAGGGATTCGTCGGAGGCAGGCATTACTTAGTTAGTCTATCTAACCTTTCATGCGCGAGGCCAGCTCATCCGATCCGACAGGGGAGGTTCGTCTGATCCTACGAACCGCCAGGGCCGTGTCCGTCTGATCCGACCAGAGCATGCGGTAACCCCGTGCCTAGAGTGAGGGCATGTACAGCCCCCTCGAGGTCGGTCAACTGCTGCAGTCCACGCTCGCAGAGCGCGCGAAAGCTCACGGAGTGCCCGCCGCCGCGGTCGCCGTGGTCGTCGACGGGGAGATCGTCGAGCATGCGGTCGGCGTCCTCAGCACGGCCACGAAGGTGGAGGCGACCACCGACTCGGTCTTCCAGATCGGCTCGATCACCAAGGTGTGGACGGCGACGCTCGTCATGCAGCTGGTCGACGAGGGACTGGTCGAGCTCGACGCCCCGGTGCGTCAGTACCTCCCCGAGTTCGCGCTCGCCGACGACGCCGTCGCCGCCGCGATCACCGTGCGTCAGCTGCTCAGCCACCGCTCCGGCATCGAGGGAGACATCTTCACCGACACCGGTCGCGGCGATGACGCGATCTCGACGTACCTGACGCTGCTGTCGGATGCCGGGCAGATCTTCCCTCCCGGATCGTTCTTCTCCTACAGCAACGCCGGGTATGTGGTGCTCGGTCGCCTCGTCGAGCGCGTGCGGGACACGACCTGGGAGCAGGCGCTGGTCGAGCGCATCGCGACACCGCTGGGCCTGCACACCGTCTCGCCGAGCCCGTACGAGGCGATCCTCCACCGCGCGGCCGTCGGGCACGTCGGCCCCGACGCCGACGGAGTGGCGCAGCCCGCGCCGTTCTGGGCGATGGCCCGCTCGAATGAGCCCGCCGGCTCCATGCTCGCGATGTCCGCCCGCGACCTCGCCGCGTTCGCGCAGGCGCATCTGCGGGCTGCCGCAGGGTCATCTGCCGCAGGTTCATCCGCCGCGGGTACCTCGGCCGGGGAGGCCCCGGAGGGTTCCGACGTGCTCTCGCAGGACGCAGCGCTCGCGATGCGGACCACCGAAGTTCGCCTGCCGCGACTGGCCGGAATGGGCGCGGCCTGGGGACTCGGCTGGGAGATCGATCGCGAGGGCGACGGGATGCTGTTCGGCCACGACGGCAACACGATCGGGCAGTCATCCTTCCTGCGGATCGCGCCGGATGCCGAAGCAGCCGTGGTGCTGCTCACCAACGGTGGCGACGGCGCCGGGCTGTTCCACGACGTGGTCGACGAGCTCCTCCGCGGCCTGGCCGACATCAGCCTCCCCGCACCGCCCACCCCGCCCGCGGCATCCGATGCTGACGAGAACGCCGACGTCGACTCCTTCCTCGGTGTCTACGCCAACTCCACCGTCGAGATGGAGGTGTCCCAGGATGCCGAAGGCCGCCTGTGGCTCGAACAGCGTCCGACGCCAGAGCTCGTCGCCCTCGGAGCGGAGCCGTCGACCGACGAGCTCGTCCGCTACGACGAGGGCTCGTTGATCCTCCGTGAGAACAAGGACGGGATGCACCTCGTGCTCGCGTTCCTCGAGCCCGCCGCCGATGGCCGGGCGTCGTACATCCACTTCGGTCGCGCCGTTCCGCGCTCGCGCTGACCTCTCGCACGTCGGCTCGCCGCGTCCGGCATCCGCACACACACGCTCATCCCGATACACCCGAACATCCCGAACGATCCGCACCCATTGCCTGGAGGAACGTCATGACACCGAAACGCACCGCCGTCACCGCCGTCGTCGCCGTGACCGCACTCATCGCCGCCCTTGCCGGCTGCGCACCCGCCGGAGAAGGGGGAGGCGGAGGGGGTGAGCTGGTCGAGGGCGGAACGTTCACGACGATCCTCGGATCCGATCCCGGGAGTCTCGACCCGCAGCTGTCGGCGGGCAGCGCGCTGTTCGACATCAGCAAGCTCGCCTACGACACGCTCGTCAGCATCGATGCCAAGGGTGAGGTGCGCAGCCAGCTCGCCTCGGAATGGAACGTCGACGGCACCACCGCGACGCTGAAGATCAACGAGGGCATCACCTGCGGCGACGGCAGCGAGTTCACGGCGCAGACCGCCGCGGACAACCTGAACTGGATCTCGGATCCCGCCAACGAGAGCGGCTTCCTCGGCGCCTTCCTCCCGGTCGGCGTGACCAGCGTCGCCGAGGGCGACACCGTCACCATGACCCTCGCGAGCCCCGCGCCGTTCCTGCTGCTCGGCCTCGGCGGACTGCCGATGGTCTGCGGCAGCTCCCTCACCGAGCGCGACGGACTCGCCGCGGGCACCGACGGCACGGGCCCGTACGTGCTCACCGAAGCCGTGCCGAGCGACCACTACACGTACGAGCTCCGCGAGGACTACGCCTGGGGCCCCGGCGGCGCCACCGTGGACGAGAAGGGGATCCCGGCGAAGGTCAACGTGCGCGTGGTCGCCGACGGCACCACCGCGGCGAACCTTCTCCTCTCCGGCGAGGCGAACGCCGCCCAGCTCACCGGCCCCGACGCCGACCGGGCGATCAGCGCCGACCTGTTCACCCGCGAGGCCACGGCCATCGCCGGCGAGCAGTGGTACAACCACGCCGACGGACACCCGACCAGTGACCCCGCCGTCCGTCTGGCGCTCACGCAGGCCGTCGACCTCGACGAGCTCGCGAACGTGCTGACGGCCGGCAAGGGCGGGCGGGCCACGGCCCTCGCCGTCGTCGAGCCGACGGTCTGCTCCTACGATGCGATCGAGGGATCCCTCCCGGAGTTCGACGTGGATGCCGCCAACGCCACGCTCGACGAGGCCGGATGGGTGCGCGGCGCCGACGGCGTGCGCGAGAAGGACGGCACCCGCCTCAGCCTGACGTTCCTCTACGAGAACAGCCTCGGTGCGGCGGCCGCTGCCGCGGCTGAGCTCGCTCTCGCCGCCTGGGACGAGATCGGCGCCGAGGTCGAGGGCAAGCAGCAGGACGAGACGGCGCTGCTCGAGGCGACGTTCGGCACCGGCGCCTGGGACATCGGCTGGCTGACCCTGAGCGTGAACAGCCCCGACCAGGCGATCGGCTTCGTCAGCGGCACGGTTCCGCCCGAGGGGTCGAACTTCTCGGCCATCGAGAACGAGGAGTACACCGCCGCGGTCGCCGAGGCCTCGCTGATGGACGGCAGCGAAGGCTGCGACACCTGGAACGAGGCCGAGAGCGCGCTGTTCGCGGCCGCCGACATGGTGCCGTTCGCCAACGCGACGGTCTACATGTTCGGCAACGGCGCCGAGTTCGAATGGCTCGGAGTCATCGAGCCCACCAGCGTGCGGCTGGTCGGCTGAGCGCCGGCGCTGCAGGAGCCACGGATCGGATCGACGATATGACGACGCTGACGACGCGGATCGCGGAGGACGACAAGCGCCTCAGCGACCACCGCTGGCTGCGCTTCGCGATCCGCCGTGCCGGACGCCTGCTGGTCTCGCTGTGGATCCTGATCACGGCATCCTTCCTGATGATCCACCTGGTGCCAGGGGATCCGATCCGCTCCGCCCTCGGCCCGACGGCTCCGGCCGCCGTGGTCGAGGCGCGGCGCGAGTCGCTCGGACTCAACAACCCGATCTGGCAGCAGTACCTCGACTACATCCGCGGCGTGTTCAGCGGCGATCTCGGGATCTCGATCGGATCGCAGCTGCCGGTCGCCGACACGATCGCCCAGCGCCTGCCGGCCACTCTGCTCCTCGCCGTCCTGGCCTTCGTGGTCGCCGTGCTCATCGCGATCCCGGTCGGCATGGCGGTGGCGGTCGCCACGCAGCGCGGCCGGGCACGGGGGCTCGAGGTCGGCTTCAGCTCGACCAGCGTCGTGATCGGCTCGATCCCGGACTTCCTGCTCGCCGTCGCACTCGTCGCGGTGTTCGGCGTGCAGCTCGGATGGCTGCCGGTCGCGGGGCGGGAGGGTCCGCTGTCGTACATCCTCCCGGTGCTCGCGCTGGCCCTCGGGCCGGCCGCGATCCTCGCCCGCATCCTCCGCATCGAGGTGCTCTCGGTGCTCGAGACCGACTTCGTCCGCACGGCTCAGGCCAAGCGGCTCCGCACGCCGAGGATCAACCTGCGCCATGTGCTGCCCAATGCCGTCACGGCGACTCTCACCCTCGGCGGCCTGCTGCTCAGCGGCCTCGTCGCCGGAACCGTGCTGGTCGAGACCGTGTTCGCGTGGCCGGGCCTCGGCAGCACGATCGTGAGCTCGATCCAGTCGAAGGACTATCCGCTCGTGCAGGGCACCGTGCTCGTCTACGGCGTCGGTGTGCTGCTCGTGAACACCCTGGTCGACGCGGCGCTCGCCGTGCTCGACCCCCAGTCGACGGCGGCCGCAGCATGAGGCGCACACTCGCGGCGATGCTGCGCACCCCGCTCGGAGCGACCGCGCTCGCCCTGCTCGCACTCGTGGTCCTCACCGCGATCATCGCGCCGCTCCTCTGGGGCGCGCAGGCGGATGCCACGGACACCGGCGACCTGCTCGCCGGGCCCTCCGCCGAGCACCTGGTCGGCACCGACAACCTCGGCCGCGACCTGCTGCTCCGCACGATCGTCGCCACGAGGCTGTCGATCGTGCTGGCCCTGCTGGCCACGCTCGTCTCGGTGGTCGCCGGCCTCGTGCTCGGGGTCGCGCCGCTGCTGCTCGGCAGCTTCCTCGGGCGGGCGATGACCTGGTTCACCGGCATCGCCGTGGCCTTCCCGGGCCTCCTCCTCGCCCTGTTCTTCGCCGCGATCTTCGGCAGCACCGCCACCGCGGCCGTGTTCGCCCTCGGTCTCGCCGGCGCCCCCTCGTTCGCCCGGCTGTGCCAGAACCTCATCGCCGGCATCGAGGCGCGCGACTTCGTCTCGGCCGCGCGGGTCGGCGGCATCGGACGCTTCAAGGTGCTGTTCCGTCACGTGCTCCCGAACATCGGAGAGCCGCTCATCGTGAACGCGACGATCGGCGCCGGCGGGGCACTCCTCGCGTTCGCCGGGCTCTCGTTCCTCGGCCTCGGCGTGCAGCCGCCCGACTACGACTGGGGACGTCTGATGATGGACGGCCTTCGCGGCATCTACGCGAACCCGCTCGCCGCACTCGCACCCGGTCTCGCGGTGGTCGTCGCCGGTCTCGCTTTCAACCTCACCGGCGAATCGGCGGCCCGGAGCCTCGGCATCTCGGACGACGTGCTGCTGAGCAGTGTCGTGGGTCCGCGCCGGATGCGGCGGACGCTCGCCAAGCAGGCCGCTGCCGCGGACGCGACTCCCGCACCCGCCGGGGGACCCGTGCTCGAGGTCGAGGATCTGCGCGTCGACTTCGAGGCCGCCGGAGGGAAGATCGTGCACGCGGTGCGCGGCATCGACCTCACGGTGGCCGAGGGCGAGATCGTCGGGATCGTGGGCGAGTCCGGCTCGGGCAAGTCGATGACAGCCCTCGCCGTCGCCCAGCTGGTCTCGTCGCCCGGACGGGTCGAGGCATCCGCTCTCCGCTTCCTCGGCGTCGATCTGCGCACGGCGGGCAAGGCGAAGCTCCGCCGCCTGCTCGGCACCTCGATGGCGATGGTCTTCCAGGACCCGATGTCGTCGTTCAACCCGACCATGCGCATGGGCGACCAGCTCGCCGAGGTCGCGACCGAGCACGCGGGGCTGAGTCGTCGCGAGGCGCTGGCGCGCGCCACCGACCGCCTCGCCGCGGTGCGGATCAGCGCTCCGAAGCGCCGGGTGCGGCAGTATCCGTACGAGTTCTCCGGCGGGATGCGTCAGCGAGCCATGATCGGGATGGGCCTGATGGTCTCGCCGAAGCTGATCATCGCCGACGAGCCGACGACCGCCCTCGATGTGACGGTGCAGGCGCAGGTGCTCGATCTGCTGCGTGCCATCCGCGACGAGGAGGGCACGTCGATCCTCTTCATCAGCCACGACATCTCCGTCGTCGCCGAACTCTGCGACCGGGTGCTGGTGATGCGCTCCGGCGAGATCGTCGAAGAGCTCCAGGCCACCGACCTGTCGTCGGCTCGGCATCCGTACACCCGCGCGCTGCTCGCTGCGGTGCCGCACATGGGCACCGACCTCGACCGCCCGCTGGCGACGCTCGCCACGGTCGCGGCGGAGGAGGAGCGCGTGGCCGATCCGGCCCCGACGACGGCGAACGATCACGATGCGCAGGAGGTGGGGAGCAGATGAGTGAACTCCGCTTCGAGGAGGTCTCGGTGCGCTACGGCGTCGGACGAGGCGCCATGACGGCGGTCGACCGGGTGTCGCTCGTCGTGCCCGACGGCGGAGTCACCGGCGTGGTCGGAGAGTCCGGCTCGGGCAAGTCGACCCTCGCGCGGGCCGCCGTCGGTCTCGTGCCGCTGCACGGCGGGCGCATCCTGCTCGACGGGGCGCCCATCCCGCGTCGCGGTCCCCGCCCGCTGCAGATGGTGTTCCAGGACCCGTACTCGTCGCTCGACCCGCGGATGCCGGTGGGCGCGAGCATCGCCGAGATGATGCCGTCGGGCATGACCCGCCGTGCCCGCGATGCCGAGGCCGCACGGCTGCTGGAGCTCGTGCACCTGGATCCGGCGCAGGCGGGCTCGCGTCCGTCGCGCTTCTCGGGCGGCCAGCGCCAGCGGATCGCGATCGCCCGCGCGCTCGCCGGTCGGCCGCGGGTGCTGATCGCCGACGAGATCACCTCGGCGCTCGACGTGCTCATCCAGGGCGCGATCCTCAACCTGCTGCGCGAGCTGCAGACCGAGCTCGGCTTCTCGATGCTGTTCATCTCGCACAACCTCGCCGTGGTCCGCTACGTCGCCTCGCAGATGGCCGTGATGCGCGACGGCCGGGTCGTCGAGCAGGGGCCGACGGGCGCGGTGCTCGAGGACCCGCAGGATTCCTACACCCGAGAGCTGCTCGCGGCGATTCCGAGTCCGATCCAGTACACGCCCTGACCCGACGACAGACCACACGACCGACCAGATCCCCGGCGCCACGAGCGCCACAACCGAAGGAGTCCCCGTGACCCGCAGGATGAGTATCGACGATGCCCTCGCGCTGACCGTTCCGAGCCAGCCCACGCTGTCGCCGTCGGGCGACCGGGTGGTCTACGTGCTCGGCGGCACGGATGTCGCGGCCGACAAGAGCACCAGCGCGCTGTGGATCGCCGAAGACGGCGACACCCGCGCACTGACGCACGGCACCGCCGACTCGAGCCCGGTGTTCTCGCCGGACGGCACCCAGATCGCGTTCCTGCGCGACGGACAGCTCTGGACCCTTCCGCTCGCGGGCGGCGAGCCGCAGCAGCGCACCACCCTCCCGCTCGGCGCCGGTGCTCCGGTGTGGAGCCCCGACGGCGCGCAGATCGCGTTCACGGCAGCCGTCGTGCCGCCGTCGGCTCCCTCCGCTCCGACGGATGCCGAGGAGACCGAGGAGCAGCGCGCGAAGCGCGAGCAGGCGCCGATCGTCACCGCCGGCATCGACTACCTCGCCGACGGCGCCTGGTTCACCCGCGGCGTCAGCGCGCAGCTGCACGTCGTGAGCCTGGCGGACGGCCGGGTGCGCCGCCTCACCGACGGTGTCGCGGGTGTCGGCAGTCCCGCCTGGTCGCCGGACGGCACGACCCTCACCTACGTCGCGCGGCCCGAGGGCATCGACGACCTCGACTTCCGATCCGCTGTGCATGCGCTCGACCCGGCCGATCCCGCCGCCCGTCCGCGCGTGCTCGCCTTCGCCGAGGGCTATGCCGGCATCGTCTCGTTCGCCCCCGACGGCGAGTCCCTGCTGGTGGTCGGCTGGACCGGCGACCCCGACGCCCACACGGGGCTCTTCCGCGTCGACCTCGCCTCGGGCGAAGTGGCGGATCTCGCCGGCGCGCTCGACCGCAACGTGATGCCCGGAGCACCCGCCTATCCCGGAGCCCTGCCGCAGGTGACGGCATCCGGCGACGTGCTGTTCGCGATCCGCGACCGCGGCGCCACCCACCTCTACGCCGTGCCGCTCGACGGCGGCACGCCGCGCCACGTGCACGGCGGCACCGACGAGGTCGTCAGCGGTCTCTCGGTCGCCGGCGATGTCGCGGCCGTCGCGATGTCGACGCCGACGTCGTTCGGCGAGATCCTGCGCCTCGACCTCTCGGCCGGCGACGCCACCACGCTCACCGCGCACGGTGCGGCACCCGAGGGTGTCGAGCTCTTCGTGCGGGAGAGCCGCGAGTTCACGATCAGCGACGGCACCGTCGTGCAGGCCTGGATCGTGCGCGACCCGTCTGTCGACGGACCGACGCCGCTGCTGGTCGACATCCACGGTGGGCCGCACAACGCCTGGAACGGCGCGGTCGACGAGATGCACGTCTACCACCAGCAGCTGGCCGCCGACGGCTGGACGATCGTCATGATCAACCCGCGCGGCAGTGACGGCTACGGCGAGGAGTTCTGGAAGGGCGTCAACGGCGCCTGGGGCGTCGACGACGCGAAGGACTTCCTCGAGCCGGTCGACGAGCTGGTCGCCGAGGGAACGGCGGATGCCGCGCGCCTCGCGGTCGCCGGCTACAGCTACGGCGGCTACATGAGCGCCTACCTCACCGGGCACGACGACCGCTTCGCCGCGGCCGTCACCGGCGGGATCGTGGCCGACCTGTTCAGCATGGGCGGCTCCAGCGACGACGCGCACCTGCTCAGCCTGTTCGAGGTCGGCATCATGCCCTGGCAGTCCGAGGGGCGCGAGCGGCTGGCCGCCATGTCGCCGTACACGTACGTCGAGAACGTGAAGACCCCGACCCTCGTGCTGCACGGCGAGAAGGACCTGCGCTGCCCCGTGCACCAGGCGCAGCAGTGGCACTACGCCCTGCGCGAGCGCGAGGTCCCCACCGAGCTCGTGATCTACCCGGGTGGCAGTCACGTGTTCCCGCTGCTGGGCGCACCGAGCCACCGCGTCGACTACGCCCGCCGCATCGTCGAGTGGGTCGAGCGCTTCGCCGGCAGCACCCGGGGCGCCCGGCCGGCCGCGATCGACGCCGCGCACTGGCAGCACCGGCTCGACACGCTGGCGGCACTGCACGGGGTTCCGGGTGCGCAGCTCGGCATCCTCCGCTACGACGCCGACGGTCGCGACGACGTCGTGACGGTGGCGACCGGCGCCCTGAACCGCAACCTCCCGGAGGCCTCGGGCACGGTGCTGGCCGACTCGGTCTTCCAGATCGGCTCGATCTCGAAGGTCTGGACGGCGACCGCGATCATGCGGCTCGTCGAGCAGGGCGCCTTCACGCTCGAGACGCCGGTGCACGAGATCCTGCCCGGCGTGCGCCTCGTGAACGACGAGCTCACCGCCGGCGTCACCGTGCGGCACCTGCTCACGCACACCAGCGGCATCGACGGCGACGTGTTCACCGACACCGGCCGCGGCGACGACACCCTCGAGAAGTACACCGCGCTGCTCGCCGAGACCGGACAGAATCACCCGCTCGGGGCAACGTGGTCGTACTGCAACTCGGGCTTCTCGCTGCTCGGGCGCCTCATCGAGCAGGCCACCGGAAAGGTCTGGGACGAGGCGATGCGCGAGCTCGTGTTCACGCCCCTCGGCCTCACCCACACGGTCACCCTGCCCGAGGAGGCGATCCTGCACTCCGCGGCCGTCGGTCACGTCGACGTCGGCGAGGAGTCGGTCATCGCCCCGGTCTGGGCGCTGCCGCGCTCGTTGGGACCGGCCGGCCTCATCACCGCCCGCGCCGAGGACGTGCTCGCCTTCGCGCGACTGCACCTCGCGGGCGGCGTCGCCGCCGACGGCACCCGTCTGCTCAGCGAGGCCACCGTCGACGAGATGCAGGCCTTCCAGGCCGAGGTGCCCGACAAGCACGTGCTCGGCGACTCGTGGGGGCTGGGCTGGATCCGCTTCGACTGGAACGGCGAGCGGCTCTACGGTCACGACGGCAACACGATCGGTCAGGCGGCGTTCCTCCGGATCCACGCGGAGTCGGGCGTCGCGGTGACGCTGCTCACGAACGGCGGGCACACCCGCGACCTCTACCAGGACCTCTACCGCGAGATCTTCGCCGAGCTGTCGGACGTGCGGATGCAGGACTCGGTGCAGCCGCCGGCCGAGCCGGTCGACGTCGACATCACGCCCTACCTCGGCACGTACGAGCGGGCATCCGTCCGCGCGGAGGTGCTCATCGGCGAGGACGGACCGCTGCTCCGCACGACCGTGCTGGGCCCGCTCGCCGAACTCGAGCCCGACCCGGTCGACGAGTACCCGCTCACCCCGTTCAGCGACGGCGTCTTCGCGCTGCGCGCCCCCGGCACACAGACCTGGATGACGGCGTTCGCTGCCGACCGGCGAGGAGTACCTGCACTTCGGGGCACGGGCCACGCCGAAGGTGTCGTCCGAGACCCCGAAGGTGTCGACCGACGCATGACTCCCTCCTCGCAGCTCACCGCCGATCCGCTGACGGAGACGGCGATCCTCGCCAGCATCCGTCGGCTGATCGAGTGCGAGTCGCCGTCCGACGACCTCGCGGCCGTGGTGCGATCGGCAGACGTGGTCGCCGAGATCGGCGCCGAGCTGCTCGGGGTCGCTCCGGAGCGCATCGTCGTCGACGGGACCACGCACCTGCGGTGGCGCTTCGGCGCGGCCACGCGGGTGCTGCTGCTCGCCCATCACGACACGGTGTGGCCGTTCGGCACGCTCGAGCGGCTGCCGTTCGGGGTCGTCGACGGGGTGCTGCGCGGGCCCGGCGGCTTCGACATGAAGACGGGGCTCGCGATGTGCCTGCACGCGATCGCCGCGCTCGACGACCGCGACGGTGTGACGCTGCTCGTGACCGGCGACGAGGAGACCGGGTCGATCCGCTCGCGTGCTCTGATCGAGGAGACCGCGACCGGGGCATCCGCCGCGCTGGTGCCCGAGGCGTCGGCCGACGGCGGCGCGTGGAAGGCGGCCCGCAAGGGTGTGTCGATGTACGACGTCGAGGTGCACGGGAAGGCAGCGCACGCGGGCCTGGAGCCGGAGAAGGGCGTCAACGCCACGGTCGCGCTCGCGCACCTGGTGCTGACCGTGGCCGGGCTCGGCGACGCCGAGGCCGACACGAGTGCGACTCCCACGCTCGCCGGGTCAGGCTCGACCAGCAACACGGTCCCCGCCGAGGCCCGGCTGCGCATCGACGTGCGCGCCTGGTCGAGCGCCGAGCTCGAGCGCGTGGACCAGGCGCTCCGCGCGTATGTCTCACCCGTGCCCGGTGCGCGGATCACGGTGCACGGCGGCATCAACCGGCCGCCGCTCGCATCGGAGATGTCGCAAGGACTCGTCGAACTCGCCCGTGCGCTCGGCGTACGACACGGCCTGGGGGACGTGCAGGCGGTGGCCGTCGGCGGGGGCAGTGACGGCAACTTCACCGCAGGCGCGGGGGTGCCCACCCTCGACGGAATGGGGGCCGTCGGGGGCGGGGCGCACGCCGAAGACGAACACGTGATCGTGGCGGAGATCGTTCCGCGCACACGACTGCTGGCCGACATGGCGGCGGAGATATCGAGAACGGACGGGCCATGGCTCAATTGACGCGCGACGACGCGATCGTCCCCGCGGCGCAGCACGATGCGGAACGGGCAGCCGCGGCATCCGGGGTGATCATCCGCGAGCTGTCGGCGGTGGCCGAGCATGCCGATGCCATCGAGCTGCTCTCGACGATCTGGCAGCGTTCGCCGGAGAACCCCGTGGTGCCTCCGGAACTGATGCGCGCCCTCAGCAAGGCGGGCAACTACATCGGCGGCGCCTTCTCCGGTGACGAGCTGGTCGGGGTCGCGATCGCCTTCCACGCCGATCCCGGACGGCACGCGCTGTACAGCCACATCGCCGGGATCTCGGCCGCGCACGCCGGACACTCGGTCGGCTTCGCCCTCAAGCAGCATCAGCGCGCGTGGGCGCTGAGCCGCGGCATCGGCGCGATCGAGTGGACCTTCGACCCGCTGGTCGCGCGCAACGCGCACTTCAACATCACCAAGCTCGGCGCCTGCCCGCAGGAGTACCTCTCGGACTTCTACGGGCCGATGGCCGACGGGGTGAACACCGACGACGAGACCGATCGCCTGCTCATCCGCTGGGAGCTGGGCGACCCGGGCGTCGCGTTCCGGGCCGGCGGCACGCCGCCGCCCCCCTTCGAGCGGATGCCGGGCGATCTCGCCGTCGCGATCCCCGCCGACATCGAGCGGATCCGCCGCGAGGACCGCTCCGAGGCGCAGCGCTGGCGGTTCCGCGTGCGCGAACAGCTCACCGGCGCGCTCGAGGACGGCGGCCGCATCGTCGGGTTCGACCGCGGCGAGGGGTACATCATCCGACCGAAGGAGGAGACGTCGTGAAGATCGACGGGATCGAACTGCGACGGGTGGCGATGCCGCTGGTGTCGCCGTTCCGCACATCGTTCGGCACGCAGACCGCGAAGGACATCCTGCTGGTGCGGGCCGTGGTCGACGGGGTCGAGGGGTGGGGCGAGTGCGTGACGCTGCCGGACCCGGTCTACTCGCCCGAGTACACCGACGGCGCGGCCGACATGCTGCGCCGGTTCATCGTGCCCGCGTTGACCGGGGTCGAACTGTCGGGCGCGCACATGATCGGCGAGCTCTTGAAGCCCTTCAAGGGGCATCGGATGGCGAAGGCCGCGATCGAGACCGCGGTGCTCGACGCCGAGCTGCGCATCGAGGGGCGGTCGTTCGCGCGGGAGCTCGGCGCCGTGCACGACACCGTGCCGTGCGGGGTGTCGGTCGGCATCATGGACGAGATCCCGCGGCTGCTCGACGCCGTCGACGGCTACCTCTCCGAGGGCTACGTGCGCATCAAGCTCAAGATCGAGCCCGGCTGGGACATCGACGTCGTGCGCGCCGTACGCGAGCGCTTCGGCGACGACGTGCTGCTGCAGGTCGACGCGAACACCGCGTACACGCTGCGCGACGCCCAGCACCTCGCGCGCCTCGACGCGTTCGACCTGTTGCTGATCGAGCAGCCCTTGGAGGAGGAGGACATCCTCGGCCACGCCGACCTCGCCAAGATGCTGCGCACCCCGATCTGCCTCGACGAGTCGATCACCTCGGCGCAGACCGCCGCCGCGGCGATCCGCCTCGGCGCCACCAGCGTCATCAACATCAAGCCCGGCAGGGTCGGCGGATACCTCGAGGCGCGACGCATCCACGACCTCGCCGTCGCACAGGGCGTACCCGTCTGGTGCGGCGGGATGGTCGAGTCCGGCCTCGGTCGCGCGGCCAACGTCGCGCTCGCCGCTCTTCCCGGCTTCGTGCTTCCGGGAGACGTGTCGGCCAGCGACAGGTTCTACCGCGTCGACCTCACCGAGCCGTTCGTCATGCACGAGGGCACCCTGGCCGTGCCGCAGGGCCCGGGTCTCGGCGTCGCGCCGATCCCCGAGATCCTCGACGAGCTGACGACCTCGACCGAGTGGCTGCCGATGTGACGGCATCCGATATACCGGCCGCCGGAGGGACATTAGGCTCGCCCCTATGAGCCCGCTGTCGCGATCGAGCTGGGGACGCGTCTTCGACGACCTCGGCGTGACGCTGCTCGAAGTCGCCCACGGCCGCATCCTGGTCGATCAGCAGATCGGCGGGGTGGTCATCCACGACCCCGTGGACGAGCCGATGTATCCGCAGAACGCCGTGGTGCTCGCGGTGGCCGTGCAGGACGCGCACGCCCTGGCCACACTCGTCTCCACCGCGGGTGAGCGCGGGGCCGTCGCGGTGGTCGTCCGTGCCTCGACCGAACTGCCGGATGCCGTGCGCAACGCCTCCGACCGCGCGGGCGTCGCGATCCTCAACCTCGCGCGCGGCGCGACCTGGACCCAGCTCGCGGCCCTGTTGCGCTCGCTGCTCGCCGAGGACGACGTCGGGCAGACGCCGGCCGAGTCGCTCGGCGGGGTGTCGTCCGGCGATCTGTTCGCGGTGGCCAACGCGATCGCCGCCCTGCTCGACGCGCCGGTCACCATCGAGGACCGATCATCGCGCGTGCTCGCGTTCTCGGGCGGGCAGGAGCAGGCGGACCCGTCGCGGGTGGAGACCATCATCGGCCGACAGGTGCCCGATCGCTACGCGCGCGTTCTCACCGAGATGGGCGTCTTCCGCGACCTGTACCGCGGCGATGCCCCGGTCGTGGTCGATCCGGTGCGGCTCGGCGAGGGCGTCTCCACGCAACGCATCGCGATCGCCGTGCGCGCCGGCGACGAGGTGCTCGGCTCGATCTGGGCCGCGATGGACGGCCCCCTCACCGCGGAGCGCACGGCCACGCTCCGCGACGCGACCAAGCTCGTCGCGCTGCACCTGCTGCGGATCCGCGCCGGCGCCGATGCGCAACGCAGCCTGCGCGCCGAGCTGGTGAGCCGCGCCGTGAACGGGGGAGCCGACGCGCAGGACGCCCTGGGCCGACTCGGCCTCAGCGGCCGCCGGGTGTGGGTGACCGCCGCCGCCCTGGCTCCGCGCGACGCCGACGGGACGGAGCACGACTCGATCGCGGAGCGCGAACGCCTCACCGACGCGCTGGCGCTGCATCTGTCGGCCGTGCAGCAGGGCGCCGCCGTCGCGCTCGTCGGAGACACCGTCTACGGCATCCTCCCGGTGGGTGATGCCGCCGCCGAGGACCGATCCGTGCGGCTCGCCGAGGACTTCCTGCAGCGCGTCGGCGAGCGCATCCCCGCGCTCATCGGGGTCGGACGTCCCGCCGCGACCGTCGCCGAGATTGCCCGCTCCCGCGCCGAGGCGCACCGCGCGCTGCGGGTCGTGACCGAGCGCGCCGCCGACCGACCCGGCGCCGAGCCCCGGGTCGCCCGGATCGGCGACGTCGAGACCGAATCGCTGCTGCTCGACCTGCGCGACCTGCGCAGCTCCCGGGGAGACGTCGCGTCGGGCGTGCTCGCCCGCCTCATCGAGTACGACGACCGCAACGATGCCCACCTGGTCGACACCCTGACCGCGTGGCTCGACCGGTTCGGCGACGTGACCTCCGCCGCGGCGGCATGCTTCGTGCATCCGAATACCTTCCGATACCGGCTGCGCCGCGTGTCCGAGGTGGGCGGCGTGGACCTCGACGATCCGGATGCGCGGTTCGCGGCGATGCTGGAGATCCGGACGCTCCCCGCGCGCTGATCGCCCGGCCTGCACGGCGGGGCAGGTCTCGACGGGGCAGAATGAACGGGTGACTCAGACGATCGCCCTGGAGATGGCCGTGCAGGATGCTGCGGGAGTCCGCGTCGCCGCGGAGATCGGCGCCGCGCGCGTCGAGCTCGCGACCGCCCTCGCGCTCGGAGGTCTCACCCCGTCGCAGGCGACTCTCGAACTCGCCGTCGAGACCGCGGGCGCGGACGGCCCGGAGGTGCATGTGCTGATCCGCCCGCGCGGCGGCGGGTTCCACTTCACCGCCGACGAGCTCGCCGTCTCGGAGCGCGACGTGCGCCGGGCGATCGAGGCCGGGGCCGCCGGTGTGGTGATCGGTGCGCTCGATGCCGACGGCACCCTCGACCTCGACGCGACGGCGCGCCTGCGCGATGCCGCCGGCGGAGCATCCGTCACCCTTCATCGTGCGATCGACGTGACAGCCGACCCCGTCGCGACCCTCCGCGCGGCTCGCGTGCTCGGCCTCCACCGCGTGCTCACCTCGGGCGGAGCATCCGCCGCGATCGACGGGATCGACACCCTCCGGGCGCTCGTGGCCGCCGCCGAGGGCGAGATCGAGATCATGGCCGGCAGCGGGGTGGATGCGGCGAGCGCACCGGCGCTCGCCGCGGTCGGCGTCGACGCCCTGCACTTCTCCGCGAAGCGCACCGTGCACGAGACCGGCGGAGTGCGGATGGGCTCGGCGTCCGAGGGCGTCGGCGGCTACGAGGTGACCGACCGCGACATCGCGCTCGGGATCTGCGCGGCGCTCGGGCGGTGGCGGGCGCAGAGCCGTTCGTGAGCAGAGCCGTCGATCAGCAGAGTCGTTCGTGAGCAGAGTCGCTAGGCTCGCTCCGTGACGGATACCCGAGAGTTCATCGATGCCCACGGCATCGCCATCGTCTACGACGTCCACCCCGCCACCGCGACGCCGCGCGGAGTCGTGCAGCTGCTGCACGGGGTCGGCGAGCACGCCGGCCGGTACGGTGCGCTCATCGCGGCGCTCACCGCGGCGGGCTTCACCGTCTACGCCGACGACCACCGCGGGCACGGCCGCACCGGCATCCGCCAGCACGACGGACCCGCCGGGCTCGGGCGTCTCGGCAAGGGCGGACTCCGTGCGGCCGAAGATGCGATCTGGCAGCTGACCGGCATCATCCGCGACGAGAATCCCGACCTGCCGCTCGTGCTGTTCGGCCACTCCTGGGGATCGTTCCTGGCCCAGAAGCTCGTCAACCACCACCCGGAGGCCTGGGATGCCGTCATCCTCTCCGGCTCCGCGCTGCTGACGCCCACGACCCTCAACGCCGCCCCGCTCAACGCGCGGTGGGCGAAGGCTGAGGGCGCGACCGGGCTGGAGTGGCTCAGCCGCGACTCCGCCGTCTGGTCGGCGTTCGGCGACGATCCGCTCACCACCGATGTCCCGCTGTTGAAGCTGTTCGGGCCGATCGAGGCGGCGAAGCTCTACGGGCGCCCCGCGAAGGACCTCGCCGCGAAGGTCGGGCACGACATCCCGATGCTGCTGCTCGTCGGCCGCGACGATCCGGTGGGCGGGCCGCGCAGCGTGCACAAGCTCGCCGACGAGTACCGCACCCGCTCCGGCCTGACCGACGTGACGACGCTGGTCTACCCGGATGCTCGGCACGAGATCTTCAACGAGCTGCAGCAGGACGAGGTGCGCGCCGATCTGCTGGCCTGGCTCGATCGGCGCATCGCGACGCGCGACGAAGGCTGACCCCTCCCACCTCTCTTTCGAATCGCGCAACTGGGTCCTATTTCGCCGGTTCATCCCCCAGTTGCGCGATTCGAACGGTCTGGGTGACTTCGAGTCGCTGCGTGACGCACGGTGAAGATGCGTGACGTCATGTGGGCGGCCGCCGCCGACTGAGCTCTACATTCGGACCAGTATTCCGCGGGAACGCGAGAGGGCGGTCGGATGAGCTTCGTCAGCGAATGGCGCGATTGGCATGCGGCGCGGGAGCGGCTCGCCGGCTCGGAGTACGGGCCATCGGCCCTCGAGTCGACGAACTGGCTCATCGAGATGCCGGCCGCGGTCGACGGCATCCCGGGTCTCTGGGCCCTCACCGGCGACGGCGGCATCCGCGGGAGCGATCTCGGACAGGCGGGCCGCACGGTCACGCTACGGGGTGCCGAGACCGTGCGGCTCGGGCGGCGCGAGCTGCGCGTGTTCGACCGGCACGGGACCCTGGCGCTGCGTGTGCTCAACCCGGCCCGGCCGCAGCGGGAGTGGTTCACCGCGATCGACGCCTATGCTCCCGACGAGCGGTGGCGCCTGCCGGCGCGGTTCGAGCCGACCCCCGACGAGCGGATCGTCATCACCTCGGTCGACGGGGAGGAGCGGGAGTCCCCGGTCGCCGGCCGCCTGCACTTCGAACTCGCCGGCACGCCGCAGACGCTGACGGTGACGCGGAGCGCGCAGGGGGCGCTGAGCGCGGTGTTCGCCGACGGGACCAACGGGCTCGAGACGTACCGGTTCCGGTTCCTCCCGATCGAGGAACCCGCCGAGGACGGCTCCGCGGTCGTCGACTTCAACCGGGCCTACCTGCCGCCGTGCGCCTTCTCCGACCAGTTCGTCTGCCCGCTCCCGCCGCTCGGCAACCGGTACTCGACGCCGATCCGCGCCGGGGAGCGCGTCGTGGTGCTCGGGGGCTGAACCGGCCGTCACCCCGACTCGGGCCCGCGTCATGGCCGCCGCCCACCGGGGCGCTCCGCGCCTTAAGCTGGGATCGTGCACGGAGAATACAAGGTCCCAGGCGGAAAGCTCGTCGTGGTCGACCTCGACGTCGACGACAACCGCATCGCCCGCTTCCGCCTCGCCGGGGACTTCTTCCTCGAGCCCGACTCGGCGCTGGACGACATCAACGCGGCGGTGAACGGGCTGCCGGTGGAGTCCGACTCGACGGCCATCGCGGCTGCCGTGCGCGCTGCGCTCCCCGAGGGCGCGCAGCTGCTCGGCTTCACGCCCGAGTCCGTGGGCACCGCTGTGCGCCGCGCGCTGGTGACGGCCCCGGGCTGGCGCGACTTCGACTGGGAGATCGTGCACGACAAGGCCGTCTCGCCGCAGATGAACCTCGCGCTCGACGAGGTGCTCACCTCTCGCGTCGGCGAAGGACGTCGTCGGCCGACGCTCCGCATCTGGGAGTGGGACGGCTCCGCGGTCGTCATCGGCTCGTTCCAGTCGTACCGCAACGAGGTCGACCCCGAGGGTGCCGCCCGGCACGGCTTCGACGTCGTGCGCCGTATCTCCGGCGGTGGCGCGATGCTCATCCCCGCGGGGCAGATCATCACGTACTCGCTGTACGTGCCGGCATCCCTCGTCGCGGGCATGACGTTCGCGGACTCCTACGCGTTCCTCGACGACTGGGTGCTGCAGGCCCTGCGCTCGGTCGGCATCGACGCGGTGTACCGGCCGCTCAACGACATCGCGAGCCCGACCGGCAAGATCGGCGGAGCCGCGCAGAAGCGCCTCGCCAACGGCGGAGTGCTGCACCACGCGTCGCTGTCGTACGACCTCGACGGGCAGGTCATGACCGAGGTGCTGCGCATCGGTCGCGAGAAGCTGAGCGACAAGGGCACGACGTCGGCGGCCAAGCGCGTCGATCCGCTGCGGAGCCAGACCGGCCTCACGCGCGAGGAGATCATCGAGCGCTTCATCGAGACCTTCCGTTCGCTGACCGATGCCGAGACGGGCACGATCGCGCCGGACGAGTACGCCGATGCCGAAGCCCTGGTGGAGTCGAAGTTCGCCACCGAGGCGTGGCTGCACCGCGTGCCGTGACCGAGCCTTCGACGGGCTCAGAGACCCCGGTGCCGAAGGGCGCCGTCGAGATCATCGAGGGCGACAACCTCGACGTCGCCGCACGCTTGCCCGCAGGATCGTTCACCCTCGTGTACCTGGATCCGCCCTTCAACACCGGGCGGGCGCAGGAGCGGCAGGTCGTGACCGCGCGGCGGACGTTCACAATTCAGTCAGAATCTGCGGAAGCGGCGGTCGAAGGGCTCTCGGGGGCCGATCCTGTTCCGGTCGTGCTGAATTCTGAACAGCCTCCCGCGGAGACCGAGATCCGCCACGGCTTCCACGGGCACGAGTACGAGCGGGTGCGCGGCATGCTGCGCACCTACGACGACCGCTTCGACGACTACGGCGCGTTCCTCATGCCCCGGCTCGAGGAGGCCTGGCGGCTGCTCGCCGACGACGGCACCCTCTACCTGCACCTCGACTACCGCGAGGCGCACTACGCCAAGGTCATGCTCGACGCGGTCTTCGGCCGCGACTGCTTCCTCAACGAGCTGATCTGGGCCTATGACTACGGCGCGAAGTCGCGCCGCCGCTGGCCCACCAAGCACGACACGATCCTGGTGTACGTGAAGAATCCGCGGGAGTACGTCTTCAACTCCGACGAGGTCGACCGCGAGCCCTACATGGCGCCGGGCCTCGTCACGGCCGAGAAGGCCGCGCGCGGCAAGCTGCCCACCGACGTCTGGTGGCACACGATCGTGCCGACGACCGGGCGCGAGAAGACCGGGTATCCGACGCAGAAGCCCGAGGGCATCCTCCGCCGGATCGTGACGGCCTCGAGCCGCCCCGGCGACCGCGTGCTCGACCTGTTCGCGGGCAGCGGCACGACCGGGGCAGTCGCCTCGGCTCTCGGACGCGACGCCGTGCTGGTCGACGACAATCCCGCGGCGATCCGCGTGATGACCGAGCGGATGCCGCACGCCGAGGTGCGCGCGGCACTCTGAAGCCCGCGGTGGTGGCTCAGGTCAGCTCGCTCTTCAGGCGATGTAGACCTTGCGCAGTGTCTCGCTGACCGTCCAGACGGTGCGCATGCCCTCGGCCAGCCGGACGACAGAGCCGGGGCCGACCTCGAGCGACGGCAGCGCGGGCTCGTCGAAGGCGATCGTGGCGCGACCCGCCAGCACCACGAACACCTCGTCGGCCTCGACATCGGATGCGGTGCCGGGAGTCATCTCCCAGACGCCGACCTCGACCCCGGCGAGAGTCGAGAGTGGCACCGATGCCGTCGTCGGAGCGCCGGCGATGACCTCCTCCGCCGGCAGCGCCTCGTGCGTGAGAGCGAGCGAAGCGGCATCCGTTCCTGTCCCGGCATCCAGGTCGCTCACGAGTCGAAGCCCATGCCGACGGCATCCAACGTCTTGAGGAACAGGTTGCGCTTGCCCTCGTTGTGATCCGCCCGGTCCATCGCGGCGCGAACGAGGTTGACGCCGATCGAGGCCGCGGGCTCGGGCGGGAAGGGGATCGGCTTCTCTCGCACCATCCGCAGCTGGGTGCGCTCGGTCTCCTCGCCCGACAGCTTGTCGAGCATGACGTCGGCGGCGAAGCGCGCGGCCCCGACGCCGAGACCCGTGAAGCCCGTGGCGTAGGCGACCCGCCCGCGCCGCGCCGTGCCGAAGAAGGCGCAGAACCGGCTCGACGAGTCGATCGCGCCGGCCCAGCGGTGCGTGAACTTCAGGCCCTCCAGCTGCGGGAACGTCGTGAAGAAATGCGAGGCGAGCTTGCGGTGGCTCTCCATCCGGTCCTCGTACTCGGGGCGCACCTTGCCGCCGTAGTGGTAGACCGCGTCGTAGCCGCCGAACAGGATGCGGTTGTCGGCGGTGAGCCGGTAATAGTGGAACTGGTTCGCACTGTCGGCGAGGCCCTGCCGGTTCGACCAGCCGATGTCCGCCAGCTGCGCGGCCGAGAGCGGCTCGGTCATCAGCACGTAGTCGTACACCGGGACGGTCATCAGGCGGTTGCGCTTCAGCAGCGAGGGGAAGACGTTGGTGCCGAGAGCGACAGCATCCGCCGTCACCCGTCCCTGAGCCGTCACCAGTGTGATCGGGCCGGAGCCGTCGCCCTCGACCCGCTTGACCAGGCTGTGCTCGAAGATCTCGACGCCCAGTTCGGCGGCGACGCGGGCCAGTTCGAGGCCGAGCTTGGCGGGGTGCACCATCGCGCAGGCCTCCCGCTCCCAGGATCCGGCGAGGAACGTGGGGGAGTGCACCTCGGCCTGCACGGCGTCCTGATCGAGGAATCCCGGCTCGTCGCGGTACCACTCGACCTGGTGCGGCTCGACGGCGACGGCCAGCTGCCCGGTGCGCTCGAAGTCGGTCTTCATGTCGTAGTAGGCGATCGTCGACTCGATGCCGTCGAGGTTCTCGAGCCCCAGCTCCTCGAGGCGGTCGATCTCCTCCGGCCAGCGGGTCAGGCCGTTCTCGTGGCCGTGCGTGAGACTCGCCTCGCAGAAGCCGCCGTTGCGACCGGATGCCGCCCACGCGACGCGGGACGCCTCCAGCAGCACGACCCGGCGCTCGGGGTCGCGCTCCTTCGCGCGGAGGGCCGTCCACAGTCCGGTGTACCCGCCGCCGACGATGACCAGGTCGGCGGTCACGTGGTCGGTGAGCGTCGGATGCACGGGGCGCTCCACGTCGTCGAGCCAGAACACTCCGAGGGTCGTGTCGCGCAGCGACCCGTCGACGGCGACGGGGGCGGGGAGGCGGCGTTCGAAGACGGTAGTTCCCATGGTGTTCTCCGTGGTGTCCGTTGATCTCGCGGTGGATGAGGGGGTAGGGGTGCCGCGCGTCAGCGCGTGCCCCAGTTGTAGAGGTCTTTGTAGAGGCCGGCGTAGAGCAGGCTCTCGGTCTGCGCGACGCCGGGGATGGTGCGGATGCGGGTGGCGATGAGGTCGATGAGGTGCTCGTCGTCTTCGCAGACGGCTTCGACGAGGATGTCGAACGTGCCGAGCGTCACGACGACGTAGGCGAGCTCGGTGATCTTCGTGAGCTCCTCGGCGATCTCGCGCGGGTCGCCCGAGACGCGGATGCCGATCATCGACATCCGGTGGAACCCGAGCTGCATCGGGTCGGTCACGGCGACGATCTGGATGATGCCCGCCTCGGTCATGCGCTGGACGCGCTGCCGGGCGGCCGCCTCGCTGAGCCCCACCTCGCGACCGATCTCGGCGTACGGGCGGCGGCCGTCCTCCTGGAGGAGTTCGACGATCCGCTTGGAGATGTCGTCCAGTGCCGGCTGGGCGGGCTTCGTGCTCATGGGTCGATATTGTCAGGAGCAACGGCGGCACGCAACTGAATCCGTCGTCCCAGCCATCTTGATCTTCCGATTTCGTGGTCGTGTCGTTACGATGACGCCATGTCCTCTGATCTGCTCAAGACCTCAGCGCCGCTGCAGAACTTCATCGGCGGGCGCTTCGTGTCCGCGAACGGCAAGGAGCGGATGTCGCTCGTCGACCCGGTCACCGAGGAGACCTACGGCGAGATCCCGCTGTCGGATGCCGCCGATGTCGATGCGGCCTATGCCGCAGCATCCGCCGCCTTCCCGGCCTGGCGCGACACGACTCCCGCCGATCGCCAGCTCGCGCTCTTCCGCATCGCCGATGAGATGGCGGCGCGGGCCGAGGAGTTCGCCGACCTCGAGTCGCAGGACACGGGTAAGCCGCGCGCGACGCTCGTGGCCGACGAGATCATGCAATCGGTCGACCAGCTGCGGTTCTTCGCCGGAGCGGCCCGCAGCCTCGAGGGTCGGGCCGCGGGGGAGTACCTCGCCGGGCACACGTCCTTCGTGCGGCGGGAGCCGGTCGGTGTGATCGGGCAGGTGACGCCGTGGAACTATCCGCTCAACATGGCGGTGTGGAAGATCGCGCCCGCGCTCGCCGCCGGCAACACCGTGGTGCTGAAGCCCGCCGAGTCGACGCCGCTCACCACGCTGCTGCTGGCCGAGATCGTCGCGCTGCACACCCCGGTCGGTGTGTTGAACGTCGTGCTGGGTGCGCGCGACACAGGGGTCGCGCTGGTGGAGCATCCGACACCGCAGATGGTGGCCATCACGGGTTCGGTGCGCGCGGGGATGGCGGTGGCGCGGTCCGCGGCGAACGACGTCAAGCGGGTGCACCTCGAGCTCGGCGGCAAGGCGCCGGCGATCGTGTTCCCCGACGCATCGGTCGAGAAGGCGGCGGCGGGCATCGTGAACGCCGCGTTCTTCAACGCCGGACAGGACTGCACCGCGGCGACCCGGGTGCTCGTGCACTCGTCGATCCATGACGAGGTCGTCGCGGCGCTGGTCGCGCGGACTCGGTCCGACGCTCGTACCGGAGGACCGGCCGAGGAGGGCGTGCTCTACGGCCCGCTGTCGAGCGCCGCGCAGCTGGAGCAGGTGTCGGGGTTCGTGGAGCGACTCCCGGCGCACGCGACGATCGAGACCGGCGGGCGGCGGCAGGGCGAGCGCGGCTACTTCTTCGAGGCGACGATCGTCTCGGGGCTGCGTCAGGACGACGAGGCCGTGCAGGGAGAGATCTTCGGACCGGTGCTGACCGTGCAGAGCTTCGAATCGGATGCCGAGGCGCTGGCGATGGCGAACGACGTGCCGTATGCCCTGGCATCCTCGGTCTGGACGGCCGACCACGCGCGAGCGATGCGGTTCTCGCGCCACCTCGACTTCGGCTGCGTGTGGATCAACACGCACATCCCGTTCGTGTCGGACATGCCGCACGGCGGGTTCAAGCACTCGGGGTACGGCAAGGACCTCTCGCAGTACGGCTTCGACGACTACACGCGCATCAAGCACGTGATGACGGCGCTCGACTGACGCGGGGGTGCCCGGGACTTTCCGGTGACTGACCGAGGGAGCGAAGCGACCGAGACGAAATGCGCCGTCAGAGCGTGAGCTGCTTCACGCGGCGGTGCTCCTGCAGTGTGAGCCCCGGGCGCTCCTCGACCTTCGTCGCGCCGTCGAGCTCCCAACCCTGGCGCGCGTAGAACGCGTCCGCGCGGTCGTTTCCGTCGAGCACCCAGAGGTATGCGCGGGTGTGGCCGGCTTCGGCGATCCGCTTCTCCGCGGCAGTGAGGAGGGCGTGACCGACGCCGGTCGACCACGCCTCGGGATCGGCGTAGATGCCGTAGACCTCGCCATCGGCCGCGCCGTCGTCGTCGCGGCCTGATCCGAAGGAGGCCCAGCCGAGGATCTGCCCGTCGCGCACGGCGACGTGGATGCCGAGCCCGGTGGGCAGCGGCTCGGCGATGAAGCGGCGCCAGTTGGCGGCGCGTTCCGGGATCGAGAGGGCGTCGAGGACCGAGGACCTCTTGGGCGATGAGGCCGCGGTACGCCGCCTGCCAGGAGCGCACGTGGATCGAGGCGACCGCGTCGGCATCGTCGACTCGGCCGTCGCGCACTTCGAGAGGGGCTGTCATCGAGCCAGCCTAGTGAGGGCGCGGGAGTGTGTGCGAGTTATGTTTCGCCGTGTTCTGTGCAGGGAAGGTCGCGGATTCAGGAGTATCGGAATATTGCTCTGAACTGCGGATTATCGGGTCTTAATGTCGGTGGCCCTCCGTTGAATAGAGGTATGAACAGCACCGCGGGCATCTTCGATCAGGTCGTCTCCGACCTGCGTGAGGTGTTGCGTGCGGACTCGATTCGGCTGTCGACGGATGCCGAGAAGATGGACCTTCTGCGGGCCGCGGGCGAGGCGCAGCGGCTGGTCGATGCGCTGGTGGTGGAGACGGTCGCATCGACGCGCGCGGAGTTCCCCCGCGGGTTCGGATGCGTGTCGATGAACGAGCTGCTGCAGCGGGTGCTGCGCGCCGATGCCGCGGGTGCCGGGCGCGTGGTGCGGGCGGCGAAGATCGTGCACAGGGACACGGAGTTGACCTCGGGGGCACCGCTGCCCGCCTGGTGGCCGCAGATGTGCGAGGCGCTGCTCGACGGGGTCGTCGGCATCGCGGGGCTGCTGGCGGCGACGGGGCTGATCGATCAGGCCGGGAGGCGGATCAGCCCGGAGGACCGGCTGCAGGCGGATGCCGCGTTGGCCGCCTATGCGCGCGGCGTTGTCGACGAGGACGAGACTGCAGTAGCGGACGTGGATGCCGGTGTCGATGACGATGCCGGTGTCGATGACGATGGCGATGCAGACGTCAGTGATGACCGCGATGCCGCGCCGCCGGCGACGCCGGAGGATCTGCGGTTCCGGGCGCAGCTGATCCTGGCGTACCTCGACCCCGACGGCGCGAAGCCCGCCGAGGATGTCGCCATGCGCACGCGCGGGGTGACTCTCGGACGGGAGAAGGACGGTGTGATCCCGATCCGGGGCCACCTGCTTCCGGAACTCGCAGGGCAGATGAAGGCCGGGTGGGACGCCTATCTGAATCCGAAGGTGGACGGTCCGCCGATGCCGGGGGTGGCGTTCCGCCCCACGGAGGAATGCGAAGGATCGGGTTCGCAAGCTGCGTCGGCGGATGGCGAGCCGGGAGATGATTCGTCTCTGCCGAGCGGTGACTCGAGCGGCATGGTCGACACCCGCACGCGGGCCCAGAAGCAGCACGACGCGCTCGCCGCGATGCTCGGCATCGCCGCCCGACACGACGAGATGCCCCGGCTCGGCGGCGCTGCTCCCACCCTGCTCGTGACCGTCACCGCCGAGGACTATGCGACCGGGCGCGGCTGGGCGCATGTCGCCGGCGTCGACACTCCGGTCTCGGTGGGCGTCGCGCGGCACGCGGCCTGCGGCGGCTCGGTGCAGCGGGTGCTGTTCGATCCCGAGGGCCGCATCATCGGCATCGGCGCGACCGATCGGATCTTCACCGTCCACCAACGCCGCGCCATCATGCAGCGCGACCGGGAGTGCCTGATCCCCGGGTGTCACGTACCTGCGTCGTGGTGTGAGATCCATCACGTGACCGAGCACGCGAGGGGCGGCCCGACCCACACCGACAACGGCGTCACCCTGTGCTGGCACCACCATCGCACCCTCGACGATTCGGGGTGGGAGATCCGCATGCAGAACGGCATCCCACAGGTGCGCGGCCCCGGCTGGTGGGATCCGCACCGACGCTGGCGTACGCCGGGGCACATCCTCGCCAGCGTCCGCCGCAGGGCGGGATGAGCGGCCGCGCAGCATTAGCGTCAGGCGCGGCGCTCGTCACGGTCTTGTGTGTCTACGGCGTGAGCGACGTGATCCACGGGTGTCCTGGGTGCGCTGTCCCCAACGCGGCCCGAAGCCAGCGAGCAGCTCCCGCGTCCAGCAGAGGGCTCGCAGTCTCGAAGTCCTCCTGATCCTGCGGGCGCAGACCGGGAGCCTTGTGCAGCAGCTGAATCTCCGGCCGCAGATACCGCACGCCTTCGTGTTCCCGGAGGACGCGGCTGAAGGGGAGGGTGATCCTCGGATCGCGCTTGTACGTCCAGAGTTCCTCCGTGGCATCCATGAGGATGACGTCGTACTCCCACGGATCCGCACCGCTCCTGCGCAACCACAGATTGCTGCACGTCGGCGAGATCGTCGGGTCTTCACCGACCAACGGCGTCAACGTGCCCCGGTCTGCGGCCCAGAGGTCCCACTCGTCCTCGAGATGATCGAGCAGAGCTGCCGCGTCCACACGCGGGATGCTGGGGTCGATGTCGCCGTGCGGGCGGGAACGGCCGGTGAAGGCTTCGATCGCCCAACCGCCCGCGATCCACCAGCGGTCGGCATAACCGGTGAACAGATCGACGACGTCTCCGGGTTTGCGCGGACGCCAAGGACCGTAGAGACGGACGATCTCGTCATGATCCATGAAAGACACCGTACGTTCCACAGCACCGGCACTGCCAGAAGTCGTGACTCCTCCGGCCATCGACGGGTGCAACCCGATGTGGCATAGTGGGCGGGACGCCGACCCAGGGATGACATGTCGAGACCACTCGCGGGGCCCCAGAGCCTGCTTCGCACACTCAACGGCCGGGCGATCCTCGAGGCTCTCGCACGCAGCGGCCCGCAGACCCGCACCGAACTCATGTCCGCCACCGGGCTCTCCCGCACCGCCGTGACACAGGTGCTCCGCATGCTCGACAGCGCGGGAGCCGTTGCCCCGGCAGGCGTCGACCGAGACACGCGAGGCCCCGCCGCCGGCCGGGTCGGACTGCACCCGCGCCTCGGGTTCGCCGCCGCCGTGCACGTCGATCACCACGCCGCCCACGTCGTGCTCGTCGACGCCACCGGAACCGTGCGCGCGGAACAGCACGCCGCCTTCCCGGGGGCCGGTGGCACAGGCGCGAACGGCGGAACCGCGGGAACCGGCGACCGCGTCGAGCACATCGCCGCGCTCATCGACAGCTGCCTCCGCGCACTGAGAGGTCCGCTGCGTGTCGCTGTCATCGGAGTCCCCGGCATCGTCACCGCCGAGGGCGGCATCCGCGACGACCTCGGCCCCGACGGCGGCGCCTTCCGCACCGCCCTCTCCGACGCACTCGGATGCGCCGTCCGGGTGGAGAACGACGTCAACCTCGCAGCCCTCGCCGAACTCACGGCCGGAGCGGGCGGCGACCTCGCCAGCTTCGCGCTCCTGCACCTCGACGACGGGCTCGGAGCCGGCATCGTGCTGGACGGCACCCTGCATCGCGGATTCTCCGGAGTCGCCGGAGAAGTCGCGTACCTTCCGCAGACACCGCTCCCGATCGGCGCGCCGATCGTGAACGACGCGGTCGTCGGCGATCTGGCGCTCGGCCTCGGGCTCGACGTCGACGCCCCGCTCATCGACCACCTCACGGCAGCGGCCGGTGGCGACGCAGCAGCCCAGGAGCTCGTCGCCGAAGTCGGCCGGCGCATCGTGCTCATCGCCGGCAGCGTGGGGCTGGTGCTCGACCCGGAAGCCTTCATCCTCGGCGGCGACGCCGTGCACCCACTGCTCGTCGAAGCCATCGAGCGCGTCGCGGCCGAGTACGCCGCCCAGCTCCCGCTCCGGTTCCTCGTCTCGTCGTTCGGGCCGGAGGCGCCCCTCGTCGGTGCCGTGGGGGAGGCGGCATCCGGTCTTCGCGCCGTGCTGTTCACCAGCATCCTCAGCCCTCTGACGAAGCCCACCCGCTGACCTCCGAAAGATCCGCCGATGAGCACTCCGTCCGACCTCGCCGATCGCCTCGGACTCGCGCCCGGAGCGCGGGCGATCATCCTCAACGCCGACGACTTCGGCATGTGCCACGCGGCCAACACGGCCATCGTCGACCTGCTCACCGCCGGACGCATCGACTCGACCACGGTGATGGTGCCGTGCGCCTGGTCGCCGGAGGCGCTCGCATTCGCCGCGTCCCGCACCGACCTCGACGTCGGCGTGCACCTCGTCCTCACCAGTGAGTGGACCCGCTACCGCTGGCGCCCCCTGACCGGCACCGCGACCACGCTCGTCGACGCCGACGGCTTCTTCCCCGCCGACGTCGCCGTCGTCGAACGCACCGCAGACGAAGCGGAGGTGGCAGCCGAGCTCGCCGCCCAGGTGCAGGCGGCGCTCGACGCCGGCGTCGACGTGACCCACCTCGACAACCACATGGGGTCGGTCTACGGCCTCCTCACCGGACGGGACTTCCTCCGGCCGGTGTTCGAGCTGGCCGCACGCCACGGGCTCCCGTTCCGTCTTCCGCGCATCATGGACGGGGTCGGTGCGGATGCCGCGCTGCAGGCCACCCTCCACGACGCGGCCGCCGCGGCCGACGCAGTCGGCGTCGAGATCATCGACCGGCTGTGGAGTCACCCGTTCGCGCTGCTCGGCGAGGGCACCCCCGCGGAGGAGACCTACGAGCAGGTGCGCGACGGCTTCATCGCCCTGCTGCGCGCCGTGCCCGCCGGCGTGACCGAGATCTACCTGCACCCGATGGTCGACGACGACGAACTGCGCGCGGCCGTCGACTACGGCGCGACGAAACGCGGCTACGAACTCCGACTGCTCGCCGATCCGGTCGTCCTGCAGGCGATCGAGGACGAAGCGCTCGTGCGGATCGGCTGGCGGGACCTGCGCGACCTGCAGCGGAGCAGCATCCGATGACGTCAGCGGGCGAGGGGGCAGGCCGCGGGCTGCGCGAACATCTCCGCGATCGGCGGCTGGACACCGCACCGTCGCGGGCGCAGTCGATCGCCTTCGGAGCATCCGGGTTCCCGACCCAGCTGATGGCGCAGACGTTCTCGGCGTTCATCGTCTACTTCTACGTGTCGCATCTCGCGGTGCCGGCGGGCTGGGTGGCGGTCGCGATGATCGCGCACGGCATCCTGAACGCGGTACTCAATCCCGTCATCGGCGCACTCTCCGACCGGCTGCGCACGCCGTGGGGCCGGCGCATCCCGTGGATCGGTCTCGGCATCGTGCCCCTGGTCGTCGCGTTCGCGCTGGTCTGGATGCCGCCCGAGTTGCCGTCCGCGGGTCTCATCGTCTGGTTCCTCGTGGTCGTCGCCGTCTACGACGTCGCCTTCGTGGTGGTGGTGCTCAACATCTCGGCGCTGTTCCCCGAGATCTTCCGCACCACAGAGGAGCGCTCCCGCGGCAATGTGCCGCGGCAGATCTTCGCGATCCTCGGCATCGTGCTGGGAACTGCGGGCGCGCCCGCGCTCTACGACTCGATCGGCTGGCCCGGCATGGCGCTGGTGCTCGGCGGCGTCTGCCTGGCGCTGTTGGTCTGGTCGTTCCTCGGCGGCATGATCGAGCGTCGCGTGCCCGAGGCGGCATCCGGGGACACTCCCGCGACGATGCGGTGGCGCGATCAGCTGAGCTACACGTTCCGCAACCGAGCGTTCGTCCCCTATGTGCTGGGTTCGTTGTTCGTGCAGACCGCGGTGGCCGTGATCCTCGCCGCGATCCCGTTCTATGTGCGCTACTCGCTGGGCGCCGCCGAGGGGGAGGGCAGTCTGCTGCTCGGCGCGATCTTCGTCACCGCGGTCCCGTCGATCGTGCTGTGGAGCGCGGTCGTGCGGCGCACCAGCCCGCGGACCGCACTGCTGTGGAGCGTGGCCGTGTTCGGTGTCGCCGTGCTCGGCTACCTGGCGCCGTCGACCGTGCTCGGCGCCGCTCTGGTCGGGGTGGCGGTGGGTGTCGGTGTCGGCGGGCTGCTGCAGCTGCTCGAGGTGATGCTCGCGCAGATCATCGATGCGGATGCTGCGCGCACGGGCCACCGTCGGGAGGGCGCCTACTTCGGGGTGAACGGCTTCGTGGTGCGCGGTTCGGTCGTGCTGCAGGCGATCGTGGCTGCCTGGGTGCTGACGGCATCCGGTTTCGACGCCGCGCTCGGCGATGCCCAGCCGGATTCCGTCGACGGCGGCATCCGTCTGATGCTCGCGGTGATCCCGCTGGGTTTCACCGCTCTCGCCTGGCTCTGCTTCTTCCTCTACCCCATCCGCACCCCCGACGCCTGACCCCCGCCCCGCCCCCGCGGCGATCGCACGCAGCCGGCGAGCGCAGCGAGCCGCTGCCTCCCTCCTTTGCCACACACCCCGGGGGAGTCGCACTCGACCGGAGCGTCGGGTGAGGGGATCGCGCCGATGCCGAGCATCGGGGAGGGGACCCGCTTGCGGGGAGGGGCGCCCCGCTCTGCGAGCAGCGGCGCGATCCCCTCACCCGCCCCCGAGATAAACCCCAAGACCCAGCCCCAGCCCCAGACCCAGCCTCAAGAAGCCAGACGCCGAGCCTCCCACCCCGTCCGAACCATCGAATCCACCGAATACCGCATCTTCCAATCGAGGTCCCGTGCCGCGAGCACTCCGGTGGCGACGATGCGGTCGGGGTCGCCGGGGCGGCGCGGGCCGATCTCGGGGGTGAAGTCGATGCCGGTGACGCGGGCGACGGCATCCATGATCTGCTTCACGCTGAGGCCGTCGCCGGAGCCGAGGTTGTAGGCGGGTTCGATGGGCTGTCCGCCGGCGAGGCGCTGGGCGGCTGCGACGTGCGCGGCGGCGATGTCGCCGACGTGCACGTAGTCGCGCACGTTCGTGCCGTCTTCGGTGGCGTAGTCGTCGCCGAAGATCTTCGGGGTCTTGCCGGCGATGAGGGCTTCGAACACGATCGGGAAGAGGTTGTGCGGGCTGACGTCGTAGACGGTCGGATCGGCGGATCCGACGACGTTGAAGTAGCGCAGCGAGGTGTGCCGGAGCGGATGCTCGGAGTCGGCGGTCGCGATGCCCTGGTCGCGAAGCAGCCATTCGCCGATGAGCTTGGATTCGCCGTAGGGGCTGGCGGGGCGCTTGGCGGTGTCCTCTTCGACGAGTGCCACGTCGGGGGTGCCGAAGACCGCGGCCGACGAGGAGAACACGATGTTCGCGACGCCGGCGGCTTCCATCGCCTCGAGGATGATGCGGGTGCCCTCGACGTTCTGCGCGTAGGTGTGCAGCGGACGCTGCACCGAGACGCCGGCGTACTTGAAGCCGGCGACGTGGATCACGCCCTCGGCGTCGTGCTCCCGGAGGGTCTTCTCGACGAGGTCGCGGTCGAGGATGCTGCCCTGCACGAACGGCACGCCCTCCGGCACGAACGACGCGACTCCGCTGGAGAGGTCGTCGAGCACGACCGGGGTGAGACCGGCTTCTGCGAGGGCCCGCACGACGTGGGCTCCGATGTAGCCGGCGCCGCCGGTGACGATCCAGGACATGTCATTCCTCTCCTGCCGCGGGGTGCCGCGGCTCGGTCACTCATTCTTTCAGGCGCCGCGGGCTCCGCCGGATCGGCTCAGTCGTCGCGGTCAGGCGTCGCGGTGCGCCCCGGCCGACGGCGTGACCGTGAACAGGTTCGGCGCCGTGAACCCGGATGCCGCGAACGCGGCGTTGACCGCCTCGGACACCGCCTCGACGGCATCCGCTTCGATCAGCGCGATCGCCGCTCCACCGAAGCCGCCCCCGGTCATCCGAGCGCCCAGGGCACCCGCGGCGAGTGCGACATCGACCGCGGTGTCGAGCTCGGGGACCGAGATCTCGAAGTCGTCGCGCATCGACGCGTGCGAGGCGACGAGCAGGTCGCCGATCGCCCGTGCGCCCTGTTCGCGGACGACCCGCACGGTGTCGAGCACGCGCTGATTCTCGGTGACGACGTGGCGCACGCGCCGGAACGTCACGTCGTCCATGAGTTCCTCCGCGCGCGGGAGATCGCCGACGGAGACGTCGCGCAGCGATGCGACGCCCATGATCTCGGCGCCGAGCTCGCAGGACGCCCGCCGCTCGCGGTAGCCGCCCGTGGAGTGCGCGTGCGTGACCTGTGTGTCCATCACGAGGATCGCGAGCCCGGCCTCAGCGATGCCGAGCGGTACGAGCTGCGTCTCGAGCGAGCGGCAGTCCAGGAAGATCGCCGCATCCGGCTCGCCCAGCATCGACGCCATCTGGTCCATGATCCCGGTCGGCGCGCCGACGGCCTCGTTCTCGGCACGACGGCCGATGCGGGCGAGCGCGGTGCGGTCGAGGCCGGCATCCCAGAGGTCGTTCAGGGCGGATGCCGCGGCCCCCTCGATCGCGGCAGAGGAGGAGAGTCCCGCGCCGACCAGCACGTCCGAGGCGATCGCGATGTCGATGCCGCGGACGGAGTGCCCGGCGCCGTCGGTGCTCGCGAGCGCCTGGCGGAGCGCCCACGCCACACCGAGCGGGTACGCCGCCCACTCCGGCACGGCCGGCTCTTCGCCGGTCGAGGTGGGGAACAGCTCGTCGAGCTCGTCGAGCGCGACCTCGACCGGCTCCGCGGCGAACGTCGACGCGACGCGCACCCGTCCACGGTCGTCGTCGCGGAGGCCGACGGCCGCGACCGTGCGGTGCGGGATCGCGAACGGCAGCACGAAGCCGTCGTTGTAGTCGGTGTGCTCGCCGATGAGGTTCACTCGCCCGGGGGACGACCACAGTCCATCGGGCTCGCGGCCGGTGAGGTCGCGGAACAGGGCGCTCGCGGTGTCCTGCGTGCGGGTCATGCGGACTCCTCCTCGCCCGTCGACAGGCTCATGGACCCATCCGCGTCGGCGCGCTCGATCGCTTCTCGGATGCGGGCGGCGCCCTGCTCGGGGGTGACCTCGGCGGCCCAGGCCCCCATCGCGGCCTCGGAGCCGGCGAGGAACTTCAGCTTGTCGGCGGCCCGCCGCGGACTGGTGAGCTGCAGGTGCATTCGCACGGTGTCGCGGCCGACGTTGACCGGAGCCTGGTGCCACGCGGCGATGTAGGGCGTCGGGGTGTCATACAGCGCATCGACCCCGCGCAGCAGGCGCAGGTAGAGGGGGGCGAGCTCGTCGCGCTCGGCATCCGTCGTCGCCGCGAAGTCGGGAACGTGACGGTGCGGCATCAGGTGAACCTCCAGGGGCCAGCGCGCGGCGAACGGCACGAACGCGGTCCAGTGCTCGCCGCGGAACACGACACGCTCCGACGCCTGCTCGAACTCGAGGATGCGCTGGAACAGGTCGGGAGCCGTGCGGTCGATGGATTCGAGCAGCCGGGTCGTGCGCGGCGTGACGTAGGGGTAGGCGTAGATCTGGCCGTGCGGATGCGGGAGCGTGACGCCGATCGCCTCGCCGCGGTTCTCGAACGGGAAGATCTGCTCGATGCCGGGCAGCTGCGAGATCACGGCCGTGCGGTCGGCCCATGCCTCGATCACGGTGCGGGCCCGGGTGACCGACTGCGTGCCGAAGGACCCGGAGTGCTCGGGGCTGAAGCAGACGACCTCGCAGCGGCCGACCGAGGTACGGGTGCGTCCGAGTCCGAGGGCGGCGAGATCGTCGAGGCCGCGCGGTGGATTCGACGCCGCGGGGGCCGTGCCGAGAGCCTCGGCGAGTGCGGGACCGAACGCGGGAGAGCGGTTCTCGAACACGGCGACGTCGTAGCGCGACGGCACCTCGGAGGGGTTGTCGGGCGTCTGCGGGGCGAGCGGGTCGGCCGAGGCGCTGGGCATCATGACGCGGTTCTGCCGGTTGGCGGCCACGGTGATCCAGTCTCCGGTGAGCACGTCGAGGCGCATGGTCGCGGTGTCGGGTCGCGCGGCGAGCCAGCGGGCGTCGACGGCGCGCTCGGCGCCCAGTTCGGTGCCGGGGTCGTCGTAGTAGATGAGGTCGCGGCCGTCGGCCAGGGTGGTGGCGCGCTTGACGACACCGGCGCCGAGGGACTCCGTGCACAACTCCGCAAGATTTTCCGTGTTCACGTAAACATGGTACGCACAGAGCCGTGGTAACGTCAACATTCCTGAGTTGTGCACGCGCGTGACTTGTGCACGCGCGTGAGTGGTGAACGGAGAATGCGGATGACCGACCGCCGTGTCTCGATGGCCATGGTCGCGTCGCGCGCCGGCGTCTCCGGGCAGACCGTCTCCCGCGTGGTCAACGACAGCCCCCGCGTCGACCCCGCCACCCGGACCCGCGTCGAGCAGGCGATGGCCGACCTCGGCTACCGTCCGCACCGTGCCGCCCGCGCCCTGCGCACCGGACGATCGCACACCATCGGACTCGTCGTGACGACGCTCGCGACCGTCGGAAACTCGAGGATGCTCCAGGCCACGGCCGAGGCGGCGGCCGAGCGCGGCTACGCCCTCACCGTCGTGACCGCGGCCGAGGGGGTCGCGGCGGCGTTCGAGCGCCTCGCCGAACAGGAGGTCGACGGCGCGATCGTCCTGAACGAGGCGTCGGCCCAGGTATCGGCACAGGAGCGCCCGACGGGCCTGCGGCTCGTGGTGGTCGACGCGCCGTCGGATGCCGGTCTCGCGACCGTGCACAGCGACCACCGGGGCGGCGCGGCTGCGGCTACCGCTCGCCTGCTCGAGCTGGGCCACGCCACCGTTCATCACCTCGCCGGGCCCGCGGACTCGTATGCCGCGAACGAGCGCGAACGCGGCTGGCGCGAGACGCTCGCCGCGGCCGGCATCGATGCGCCCGAGGTCGTCCGCGGCGACTGGTCCGCCGATGCCGGGTTCGCGGCCGGCGTCGCCCTGGCCGCAGCATCCGCCGTGTTCTGCGCCAACGATCAGATGGCGCTGGGGCTGCTGCGCGCGCTCGCCGAGGCCGGCCGCCGGGTTCCGGAGGACGTGGGCGTGATCGGGTTCGACGACGTGCCGGATGCCGCGAACTATCGGCCGCCACTGACCACCATCCGCCAGGACTTCACGACGCTCGCCCACCGCGCAGTCGGCGCGCTGGTCGCGGACATCGAGGGGGCGGATGCCGCGGCATCCCACACCGCGGTGATCCCCACGCTGCTCGTCGAACGCGACAGCACGACGCGGCATTGAGAGGCGAGGTCTCGCGGCGCAGAGGCTGTTCCGCTGGCCGAGCGATGCATGCGTATGCCAAACTGCGGACATGGCTGACCGCATCCTGACCACGCACGTGGGATCCCTGCCGCGCAGCGGCGCCGTCACGGACCTGGTGTTCGCGCAGGAACGCGGTGAATCGATCGACCAGGCGGAGTTCGACGCCGTGATCGGTGCGGCGGTCGACGAGGTCGTCGCCCGCCAGGTAGCCGCGGGGATCGATCTCGTCGCCGACGGGGAGATGTCGAAGATCTCCTATGCGACCTACGTCAAAGACCGCATCACCGGATTCGACGGCGACAGCCCGCGCACCCCGCCGGCCGACCTGGAGGACTTCCCCGGCTTCCTCCGGCGCCAGGCGTCGAGCGGCGGCACCCCGACCTACCGCCGCCCCTGCTGCGTCGGCCCGGTCGCGCCGAAGACACAGGCCCCTCTCGAGGCGGATCTGCGGCACCTCCAGTCGGCCGTCGAGCGGCATCATCCCGCCGGAGCGTTCATGAACTCGGCTGCGCCGGGCGTGATCGCGCTCTTCCAGCCCGACCAGTACTACGGCGACCACGATGCCTACCTCGAGGCCCTCGCCGAGGCGATGCGACCCGAATACGAGGCCATCGTCGAGGCCGGATTCATCCTGCAGCTCGACAGCCCCGATCTCGGGCTCGGTCGCCACATGACGTACAAGGACCGCACCGACGCGGAGTACCTCACCCTCATCGAGAGCCACGTCGAAGTGCTCAATCATGCGCTGCGGAACGTGCCGGCCGACCGGGTGCGCCTGCATGTCTGCTGGGGCAACTACGAAGGCCCGCACCACCGCGACATCGAGATGCGCACGATTCTCCCGGTCCTCGTGAAGGCGAAGCCGCGGGGGCTGCTGTTCGAGGCATCCAACCCCCGCCATCAGCACGACTGGCAGGCGTTCCGTGAGCACGCGGACATCGTGCCGGACGACCTCGTGCTGATCCCCGGAGTGATCGACTCGACGACGAACTTCATCGAGCATCCCGAGGTCGTCGCGCAGCGCATCGCCGCATTCACGGATCTCGTCGGCTCTGACCGCGTGATCGCCGGGGCTGATTGCGGGTTCTCGACCTTCGCCGGGTTCGGCGCCGTCGACCCGGACATCGTCTTCGCGAAGCTCGAGACGCTCGTGGCCGGGGCTGAGCTGGCCAGCTCCCGGCTGTAGCTTCCGCTTGCACCGTGACTAGGTTCATGTCATGATCTCGGAAAGCGCTTACCCACACGGTCGGAGCGCACCCGCTTCCCGAGATCGGACCAGCCATGACGCAGACCCCCACCCGCGAGATCGGGATCATCATGAACGGCGTCTCCGGACGCATGGGCTACCGGCAGCACCTGGTGCGGTCGATCCTCGCGATCCGCGACGAGGGCGGCATCGAACTGCCGGACGGCTCGCGCATCACGGTCAAGCCGATCCTCGTCGGCCGCAGCGAGGCCAAGCTCGCCGAGCTCGCCGCGAAGCACGGCATCGACGACTACACGACCGATCTCGACGCGGCCCTCGCCGACCCGCGGTGGGAGATCTACGCCGACTTCCTCGTGACCCAGGCCCGCGCCTCCGCCATCCGCAAGGCGATCGCCGCCGGCAAGGCGATCTACACCGAGAAGCCCACCGCCGAGTCGCTCGAGGAGGCGCTGGAACTCGCCCGTCTCGCCGAGAGCGCCGGCGTCAAGACCGGCGTCGTGCACGACAAGCTCTACCTCCCCGGCCTGCAGAAGCTCAAGCGCCTGATCGACTCCGGATTCTTCGGCCGCATCCTCTCGGTGCGCGGCGAGTTCGGCTACTGGGTGTTCGAGGGGGACTGGCAGCCCGCGCAGCGGCCGAGCTGGAACTACCGCACCGAAGACGGCGGCGGCATCATCACCGACATGTTCCCGCACTGGAACTACGTGCTCGAGAACCTGTTCGGCGAGGTGAAGAGCGTCTATGCGCAGGCCGCCGTGCACATCGCCGACCGCTGGGACGAGAAGGGCGAGCACTACACCGCCACGGCCGAGGACGCCGCGTACGGCATCTTCGAGATCGAGGGCGGCATCATCGCCGAGATCAACTCCTCGTGGACCGTGCGCGTGAACCGCGACGAGCTCGTCGAGTTCCAGGTCGACGGCACGCACGGCTCCGCCGTGGTCGGGCTCTTCGGCGCGAAGATCCAGCCGCGCAACGCCACGCCCAAGCCGGTGTGGAACCCCGATCTGGAGGACACTCGCGACTACGACGCCGACTGGCAGCAGGTGCCGACCAACGACGTGTTCCTCAACGGCTTCCGCCAGCAGTGGGAGGAGTACCTCGTCTCCTATGTGGAGGGCACCGACTACCCGTTCGACCTGCTGGCCGGCGCGCGCGGCGTGCAGTTCGCCGAGGCCGGCCTGACCTCCAGCGCCGAGGGCCGCAAGGTCGTGCTGTCGGCACTGAGCCTGGACTGACGCGATGACCACCTTGCGACTCCTCGCCGCCGACGGGACGGTGACGGATGCTGCGCTGAACGCCGGCGGATCCTTCACCCGTCCGGCATCCGCTCTGCGGAGTCGCGTGGCCTACGCGGCCGCGCACGTCGTACCGAAGGTGCACGCCGACAACACCCCGGGGCAGCCCGCCGACATCGACTGGGATTCGACGCTCGCCTTCCGGCGGAACGTGTACTCCTGGGGTCTCGGCGTCGCCGATGCCATGGACACCGCGCAGCGGAACATGGGGTTGGATGCCGCGGCCACCCGCGAGCTGATCGCGCGCAGCGCCGAGGTCGCCCGCGAAGAGGGCGGCTCGGTCGTGGTCGGCGTCAACACCGATCACCTGACCGAGACGCACGTCTCGCTCGACCAGGTGATCGACGCCTACAAGGAGCAGCTGCACTTCACCGAGGAGCAGGGCGCCGGCCCGGTGCTGATGGCGTCACGCCACCTGGCCAGGGTCGCGACGAGTGCCGATGACTACCGTCGTGTGTACCGATCCGTATTGGAATCGGCGACGGTTCCCGTCGTCCTGCACTGGCTCGGAACGGCATTCGACCCGGAGCTCGCCGGCTATTTCGGCGCAGACGACTGGCAGACGGCATCCGGAGTCCTGCTCGACGTGATCGCCGAGAACCCGGGCAAGGTCGCAGGCGTGAAGATGAGCCTGTTGAACGCGGAGTCCGAGATCTCGGTGCGCGAGAGCCTCCCGGAGGGCGTGCGCATGTTCACCGGCGACGACTTCAACTACGTCAGCCTCATCGGCGGCGACGCCCTTGCGCCGGTTCCTGAGCGAGCGGAGCGAGACGAAGGGCACTCCGACGCCCTGCTCGGCGCCTTCGCCGCGCTCACGCCGGTTGCCTCCGCCGCGATCCAGGCGCTCGACGACGGCGATCCTTCCCGTTACCTCGAGATCCTCGGCCCGACCGAGGAGCTCAGCCGGCAGATCTTCGCGGCGCCGACCTTCTACTACAAGACCGGCGTCGCGTTCCTGTTCTGGCTGAACGGGCATCAGCCGGCGTTCCAGATGGTCGGCGGCCTGCACTCCGCGCGCAGCCTCCCGCATCTGAGTCGCATCGTCGGGCTCGCCAACGCCTCGCTCGCGCTGGAAGACCCGGAGCTCGCCCGAGAGCGCTGGCACGGGATGCTGCGGCTGAACGGGGTCGACGCATGACCCTTCGGCAGGCTCAGGGACCGGATCAGAGACTCTCGATCAACCAGGCGACCATCAAGTACGCCGGCCTCGCGACCGCCCTCCGGGTGACGGCGGATGCCGGCATCCCGGCCATCGGCCTCTGGCGCGAGCCGGTGAACGAGGTCGGCCTCGATGTCGCCGCGCGGATGCTGCAGGACTCCGGTCTGCGTTTCACCACGCACTGCCGCGGCGGGTTCTTCACGCTGCCCGAGGGACCGGAGCGGGTCGCGGCCCTCGACGACAACCGACGGGCGATCGAGGAGACCGCGACGCTGGCCGCGGCCGGGGCCGAGGGCTCGACCGCCGTGCTGGTGCTCGTCGCGGGCGGACTGCCCGAGGTGTCGCGCGACCTGATCGGTGCGCGCGAGCGCGTGCGCGATGCGATCGGCGCGTTGGCTCCCGACGCGAAGGCCGCCGGTGTGACGCTGGCGATCGAGCCGCTGCATCCGATGTACGCGTCCGATCGGGCCGTGGTCTCGACGCTCGGCCAGGCGCTCGACATCGCGGCCGACTTCGAGCCGCATGTCGTCGGAGCCGCCGTCGACACGTTCCACATCTGGTGGGATCCGCAGGTGCTCGACCAGATCGCCCGCGCCGGGCGCGAAGGGCGGATCGCGACGTATCAGGTGTGCGATTGGAAGACTCCGCTCGCGGCGGACGTGCTGCTGTCGCGCCACTACCCCGGGGAGGGCGTGATCGACTTCGGCTCGCTGACGCGCGCCGTCCTGGAGACCGGCTACGACCGCGACATCGAGGTCGAGCTGTTCAACGCCGACATCTGGGCGGATGCTCCGGACGACGTCGTACGCCGCACCGCCGTGTCGTTCGCGTCGGCGATCTCGCCGCACCTGCGCTGACGGGGGTGACTCCGTAGGCTGGACTCCGAATCGGCCGGCGCCTGGGGCGGACAGGTCGCGAGGGGGAACGGGGTCCGATGATCGAGAACGGCGGCGTCGAACCGACGGCGGAATCCGCGACGGCATCGGAGGAGACGACGGCGCCAGGCGCCACGGGCACCGTCACGATCTACGATGTCGCGCGGCTGGCAGGAGTGAACCCGTCCACCGTGTCCCGGGCGCTGAACCGTCCGGGGCGGGTCAGCGCGGCGACGGAGGCCCGCATCCGCGCCGCCGCCGATGCGCTGGACTATCGCGTGAATCCCATGGCCAGGGCACTGCCGACGGGGCGTACCTCGATCGTCGGCCTCGTCGTGTCGGACATCACCAATCCGGTGTTCTTCGACGTGATCCGCGGCGCGGAGGCCGCTGCCACCCGGGCCGACTACACGCTGGTGCTCTCGGAGTCCGAGGAATCGGAACAGCGCGAGTTCGAGAATGCGGAGCGGATGCTGCGCATGGTCGACGGCCTGCTTCTCGCCACGCCCCGTATCTCCGCCGATCTCGTGCGCGCGCTGGCTCGACGCAAGCCGGTCGCGGTCGTGAATCGGATCGTCGACGACGTCGTCTCGGTCGTGCCCGACGCGGAGCACGGCATAGCCGAAGCGGTGGAACACCTGCGCGGTCTCGGGCACAGGCGGATCGCCTACCTGCCCGGTCCGGCGCTGTCCTGGATGGGCCACCATCGGGGAGAACTCCTCGCGCAGCAGTGCCACGCCGCGCACATCGAGCTGATGCGCCTCGACCCGGTGGCGCCGACCATCGCCGGAGGGCGCAGCGCGGCGGAGCAGGTCCGCGCCGGCGGTGCGACAGCCGTCGTCGCCTACAACGACCTGATCGCCATCGGCCTCATGCAGGAGCTCGTCGCCGCCGGCATCCGCATCCCCGCCGACCTCAGCGTCGTCGGCTTCGACGACATCTTCGGCGCCGACTTCACCTCGCCGCCGCTCACGACCATCCGGTCGCCGCTCCGTGAAGCCGGCGACCACGCCATGCGCGAGCTGCTCGGGCGCGTGACCGCGTCCGCGGGCCCCGACGATTGCTTCGACCTCTCCACGACGCTCATCGTGCGCGCATCCACCGGCGCAGCAGCCGGCTGACGGGCCTCGATCGCGCTGTCGAACGGGCCGTCGATCAGGCCGTCGAACAGGCTGTTGAACAGGCTGTCGAACACGCGGCCGGTCGGGCCGCTCTGCGCCGCTATGCTCGGGGCATGGACTCGCCGGAAAGCCCTTCCCTCGCGCGCCGAGCACGTCCCGAGCGGACGTCCGCTCCGACCCTCGACGATGTGGCACGCGAGGCCGGTGTCTCGCTCGCGACCGCGTCGCGGGTGTTGAACGGATCGGATCGCAAGGTCGCCGAGTCGTTCCGGGAGCGCGTGGAGACGGCGGCCGCCGACCTCGGATACACCGCCAACGTCTCCGCGCAGGCGACCGCTCGCGGCACGTCACCCGTGATCGCGCTGCTGGTCGCCGACATCGCCGACCCCTACTTCGGCCTGATCGCGTCGGGGGTCGCCCGAGGTGCGGACGAGCACGGACTTGTCGTCACGATCGCGATCACCGAGCGGGATGCCGCACGCGAGGCGCGGATCGTGCGCGCCCTGCGGGGTCAGCGTCCGCGCGGCCTGATCCTCGCCGCGTCGCGCACCGAGGAGCCGATGGAGGCCGACACCGCCCGGGAGCTCGCCGAGTACACGCGCCGGGGCGGCCGGACCGTCTCGTTCGGGCCGTCCGCCGGTGGAGGTCGGCAGGTCGAGATCGACAATCGCGGCGGTGCCAGGGAGCTGGGCCGCCGCCTGGCGCAGCACGGATATCGGGTCGCCCTCGCGATCGGCGCCGCGGAGGGCGTGCGCACGTCGGATGAGCGTCTCGCGGGTTTCCGGGAGGGGTTCGAAGCGGCGGGCGGCCGGCTCGAACGGGTGCTGCGCGGGGACTTCCGCCGCGAATCGGGCAGGACGGCGATGACAGAGGCTCTCGCCGACGGAGTGGAGAGGGGCACGCTGGTGTTCGGGATCAGCGATGTGGTGGCCATCGGAGCGATGTCGGCGATCCGGGATGCCGGCCGGGAGATCGGCGCCGACATCGCGGTGTGCGGGTTCGACGATGTGCCGTCGAGCACGGATGTCACCCCTGCGCTCACGAGCGTGCGCGTGCCCCTGACGGAGGTCGGATACCAGGCGTTCCGGGCGACGGTCGATGCGGACTGGGAGCAGCCTCCGCTTCCGCTCCACGTGGTCGTGCGAGAGAGCACCCCGGAGGTGGCGGCATGACCCGCGTCGTGCTGGCACCGGACAGCTTCAAGGGGACCATCACCGCGGCGGATGCCGCGACGGCGCTCGAAGCGGGGTGGGCCGCGGTCGACCCGGACGCGGAGTTCGTGCACCGTCCGATGGCCGACGGCGGCGAGGGCACCGTCGCGGCCTTCGAAGCGGCTGTCGCGGGGGCGCGGCGCATGCCGGTCACGGTCGACGGTCCGGCCGGTCGGCCGATCGAATCCTCCTGGCTGCTCCTTCCGGCATCCGCCGACGCGCCGGCGGGGACCGCGGTGATCGATCTCGCCTCGACCTCCGGCATCGAACTGCTCGACGCACTCCGGCCCTGGGATGCCGACACCACGGGATTCGGTCAGGCGATCGCGGCCGCCCTCGACCACGGGGTCTCGAGGGTCGTCGTCGGGATCGGGTCGAGCGGATCGACCGACGGCGGCACCGGGATGCTGGCGGCGCTGGGCGCCCGATTCCTCGATGCGTCGGGCGAACCGGTCGCACGGGGAGCCCGCGGCCTCGACGACCTCGTGTCCGTCGACCTCACCGGCCTGCGCGCGGCGCCGGAGGTGCGGGTGCTGACCGACGTCACCAACCCCCTGGTCGGTCCGCGCGGAGCATCCGCCGTCTTCGGCCCGCAGAAGGGCCTGAACTCGGTCACCGCCATCACGCGCGCCGACGCCGGGCTCACACGTCTCGCCGGGCTGCTCGGCCTCGATGCCGGCCAGCCGGGCACGGGGGCGGCGGGCGGCACCGGCGGCGCACTCGTCGTGTGGGGTGGAGTGCTCGCCCCCGGGGCCGCCGAGGTGGCCGAGTTGATCGGGTTGGCGGATGCGATCGCCGATGCCGATGTGGTCGTCACCGGCGAAGGTTCTTACGACGGGCAGTCCGGCGACGGCAAGGTCCCCTCGTTCATCGCCGGACTCGCTGCGGATGCGGGGGCTCACGCGATGTTGGCCGCGGGACGCATCACCACCGACTCCGACGCGAGCCTGTTCGCGGCATCCGCCTCGCTCACCGAGCTCGCGGGGTCGCCGGAGTCCGCACTCGCCGAGCCCGCCCGCTGGCTGCGCGAGGCCGGCGCGGCGCTGGCGCGGGCATCACGCCCCGGTCGCTGAGTGAGCCAGCGCGACGACCGGGACGGGTGTCTCCGCCGATCTCAGCCGATCTCAGCCACCGAGCGCCGCCGACACGACCGCGCGGGCCTCGGCCTGCACCTCGGCGAGGTGCTCGGGGCCGCGCAGGCTCTCGGCGTACAGCTTGTAGACGTCTTCGGTGCCCGACGGGCGCGCCGCGAACCAGGCGTGCTCGGTCTGCACCTTGAGGCCGCCGATCGCCGCGCCGTTGCCGGGGGCATGCGACAGCTTCGCCGTGATCTCCTCGCCGGCGAGGGTCGTCGCGGTGACGGCATCCGGCGACAGCTTGCCGAGGGTCGACTTCTGCTCGGGCGTGGCCGGAGCATCCACGCGCTGGTAGGCCGACGATCCGAAGGCCTGCTCGAGCTCGGCGTAGCGCTCCGACGGGGTCTTGCCCGTCACCGCGATGATCTCGGCGGCGAGCAGGCAGAGCAGGATGCCGTCCTTGTCGGTCGACCAGACCGAGCCGTCGTGCCGCAGGAACGACGCACCGGCGGATTCCTCGCCGCCGAACGCGACCGAGCCGTCGAGCAGCCCCGGCACGAACCACTTGAACCCGACGGGCACCTCCAGCAGGCGGCGGCCGAGCGACTCCGCGACGCGGTCGATGATCATCGACGACACGAGGGTCTTGCCGATCGCGGCATCCCGCGGCCACTGGTCGCGATGCGAGAACAGGTAGTCGATCGCGACGGCGAGGTAGTGGTTCGGGTTCATCAGACCGGCATCCGGGGTGACGATGCCGTGCCGGTCGGCGTCGGCGTCGTTCCCGGTGAGCACGTCGTAGTCGCCCTTCTTGGAGACCAGCGAGGCCATCGCCGACGGGGAGGACGGATCCATCCGGATCTTCTCGTCCCAGTCGAGGGTCATGAAGCGCCAGGTCGGATCGACCTCGGGGTTCACGACGGTCAGGTCGAGGTCGTGCATCTCTTTGATCAGCGCCCAGTACTCGACGGATGCTCCGCCCAGAGGATCCGCCCCGATGCGCACGCCGGCGCGGCGGATGGCGTCGATGTCGATGATCGTGGGGAGGTCGCGCACGTAGGCGTCGCGGAAGTCGTAGCCCGTGATCGCATCCCAGTCGACGTCGGCGAAGCGTTCGCGCTGCACCCCTTCGAGCCCGTTCGCGATGAGCTCGTTGGCGCGGTCGGCGATCCAGCCCGTGGCATCCGTGTCGGCCGGTCCGCCGTGCGGCGGGTTGTACTTGAAGCCGCCGTCCCGCGGCGGGTTGTGCGAGGGGGTGACGACGATGCCGTCGGCGCGACCGGCATTGCCCTCGCTGGTTCCCTCCGTGGATCCCTGAGCCTGTCGAAGAGCCCGGTTGTAGGTGAGGATCGCGTGGCTGAGGGCCGGGGTCGGCACGTACGAATCGCGGGAGTCCACCCGCACGTCGACGCCGTTCGCGAGCAGCACCTCGATGGCGCTCCGCTCGGCCGGCAGCGAGAGGGCGTGGGTGTCACGGCCGAGGAAGAGCGGGCCGGTGATTCCCTGCGAGTTCCGGTAATCGACGATCGCCTGGGTGGTGGCGAGGATGTGCGTCTCGTTGAAGCTGCTCGTGAGCGAGGAGCCGCGGTGGCCGCTGGTTCCGAAGACCACGCGTTCGGCGGCGACTCCCGGATCCGGCACGCGGTCGTAGTAGGCGGCGATCAGCTCGTCGACGTCGATCAGGTCAGTTTCCTCCGCGGGGAGGCCGGCACGGCTCGTCATCCCCTCAGTCTGCCCCCTGTTCCCGGGGATCGCATCCGTCTTGACATCCGAATCGCGGGGGAGTCGTCGAGGGCTAAGGTGAAACGCGTGACTGAACGCCGCACCTACAGCTATCTCGGCCCTGCCGGCACCTTCACGGAGGCGGCTCTCGACCAGGTCGCCGAGGCCAGAGGGCAGGTCTGGCGCCCGGTGCACAACGTCGGCGAGGCTCTGTCGGACGTGCTCGAGGGGCGCAGCGACGCGGCGATGATCGCGATCGAGAACTCGATCGAGGGCGGCGTCTCCACCACGCAGGATGCCCTCGCGACGCTGCCGGGACTGCGCATCATCGGCGAGTATCTGGTGCGGGTGAACTTCGTGCTCGTGGCTCCCCGCGGCACCACCCTGGATGAGGTGCAGGTGATCGCGGCGCATCCGGTCGCGTATGCGCAGTGCCACGGCTGGCTCGGCGATCACGTGCCGTCGCACTCGCACGTGCCGGCGGCGAGCAATGTCGCGTCGGCGATCGGCGTGCTCGACGGCACGCTGCCCGCCCAGGCCGCGATCGCGGCGCCGGGCATCGTGAAGCACTACGACGTCGAGGTGCTGGCGGAGGACATCGGCGACAACGCGCAGGCCGTGACCCGCTTCGTGCTGGTCACCCGCACGACCACCCCGCCCGCGCCGACCGGCGCCGACAAGACCTCGTTGATCGTCGAGCTGCCGCACGACCACCCCGGTTCGCTGCTGGAGATGCTCGAGCAGTTCTCCACCCGCGGCATCAACCTGTCGCTGATCGAGTCCCGTCCGATCGGCGACGAGCTCGGCCGCTACCGCTTCGTCATCGACGCCGACGGGCACATCGAGCACGAGCGGATGGCCGACGCACTGCTCGGCATCCGTCGTTTCAGCCCTCGCGTGGTCTTCCTCGGCTCCTACCCGCGCGCGGACCGGCAGATCGTGCAGTACCCCGATCGCTACTCCGACGAGATCTTCGTCGAGGCGCGCGACTGGCTGCGCGGCATCCTCTCCGGCGAACCGGAGGACTGAGCCCCTCGCGCGCAGCGCGCGGCGCCGGGGGCTCGGGCCTCTCGGTCAGTGCTCTTGGAACCGGGGCCACGCACTGCCGGGCGACATATGGGAATGCAAGGCGCCCTTGGCCGAAGCGAGGTTCGGGTAGGTGCCGGTCACGGCATCCGATCCCGCCATCGTGACGACATAGCCGCCTTCATCATGACGGATGCTGCCGACCACGCCGTTGGGTCCGTAGGCCACCCAGAGGGCGAGCGTCTTGGTGGTGCTCATCGTCGAACTCCTTCCACTGCAGACCCGGCAGCTGCACCGCCGGTGTTCTGGTGGTGACGCTACGCCTCGCGTACGGCCGACGCCAGGGCTTGACAGCGCGTGGATCGGCGTTTCGCGCCTCTCAGGGTGCTCTCGATCAGAGTGCGGCGGCGATGAGCTCCAGTGTCTGGGCGCGACCGGTGGCGGTGTCCTTCGGTTCGGACTCGTAGGATGCCGCGACGGGGGAGAGCATGACCTCCTCGACCCCGTACTTGGCGGCGAACGAGCGGAGCTCTGCGGCGACGGACTCGCCGGTGCCGACGAACCAGCGGGAACGCGCGGCCTCGGTGACCTGGTCGGTCGCGGCATCCGTCTCGGCGGCGAGTGCCTGCTCCACGGTGTCGAGGGCGACGAGAGGCTGGTTGAGGCGCAAGCGGGCCATCATGCGCAGCTGGGGCAGCGCGCGAGCTTCGGCCTCTTCCGCGGTCGGGGCGGCGACCGCGTTCACGGTCAGGAAGGTGCGGGGCTCCGGGTGCTCCTCGCTCGGCTGGTATCCGGTGCGGTAGAGGTCGAGCGCGCGCTCGAGGCCCTGCCCGGAGAAATGGTTCGCGAAGACGTAGGGCAGGCCGTGGGATGCGGCGAGCTGGGCGGAGTAGTCGCTCGACCCGAGCAGCCAGACCTCCGGGGTGCCGGTGGCGGCGGGCGTCGCGCGCACCGTGTACTCGCCGCCCGAGGTGAACCGCAGCGTCGCTCCGTCGCCGGAGACCAGCGCGGCGATGTCCTGCACGTGGCGGGGGAACTGCTCGACGTCGCTCGATGTGCCCGCCTGGCGCAGCAGCTGCGTGATCACCGGGTCACTGCCGGGTGCGCGTCCGAGACCGAGGTCGATGCGTCCGGGCGCGATGGCCTCGAGCGCGGCGAACTGCTCGGCGACGATCAGCGGTGCGTGGTTCGGCAGCATGACACCACCCGAGCCCAGCCGGATCTGCGCGGTGCGCATGGCCGCCGCGGCGATCAGCACGGGCGGAGTGGTGGATGCCACGGCCGGCATGTTGTGGTGCTCGGCGAACCAGTAGCGGCGGTAGCCGAGACGATCGGCGGTGGCGGCGAGGTCGAGCGAGGAGGAGATGGCCTCGGCACTGGTCTGGCCGGAGCGGACCGGGACGAGATCGAGGACGGAGAGAGCGATATCGGACATCGATGGATGCAACAGGCCGGCCGCGTCGGGAATTCCCCGAGGATGTCGGATTGACCCGGGGTTTCTCGTCAGCGCGGTGCGTGCTCTCCTCGAAGATTTTCGATCTCGTCCCGATTGACGGCCGCGGCCCGCTCGAGCAGATCCGTCGCGAAGGCCAGCTCCGTGTCGTCGAGGGTGTCGAGATACTCGCCCCATCGCGCCGCGACCCGACCGTAGACGTCGCCCACGCGCGCGAACACGGCCTCCGGTACAGCCGCGACGAGCACGCGTCGGCGATCTTCCGCGTCGCGCGACCGCGACACGTATCCGCCGCGCTCCAGCCGGTCGACCGCGGCCGTGATCGCCCCGCCGGCAGTGAGGCCCGCGCGCCGGGCCAGCTCGCCCGGGGTGGTCGGCCCTTCGCTCATGAGAAGCCCGACGAGTTGCAGGTCGGTGCCGTTGAGGCCGCCGGAGCGCGCCACCGCCTCCTGGAACAGCACGGCACGCGCCATGAACTCCCGCATCGCGGCGCCATGGCGCTCGAGCGCATCGGATCGGCTTGACGGGGATTCGGCCATCGAATACTCTCTCTAATATAGAGAGACTCTATTTCAGAGACTCTCGACGTCTGTTTCCAGAATAGGGGAGATGCCATGCCCAAGGCGCTCATCATCGGCAGTGGGGTCGCGGGAACCGCCACGGCACTGCTTCTCGCGCGGCAGGGGTGGGAGTGCGAGATCTTCGAGGCGCGGGCGGAGCACGCGTCCGACGGCGGCCTGTTCCTCAACGTCGCAACCAACGGCCTCGCGGTGCTCGAGCAACTCGGACTGCAGGAACGCCTGCGGGAAGACGCGCACCGCTGCCCGCACATGGAGATGTACAGCGGCCGCGGAACCCTCCTGGGTGTCGTGCCGAACGGACCGGCCGGAGATCCCGACCGGGGGAGCGCCGTCGTGCGCCGAGCGTGGCTGAACCAGGTGCTGCGTGAGGCTGTGGCAGAAGCCGACATCCCTCTCACGCTCGGCGCGCGCCTGCAGGACGTCCACGAGGAGCCGGGGACCGTGACCGCCCTGTTCGCGGACGGCAGGACAGCCGAGGCCGACATCCTGATCGGCGCGGACGGCGTCGGTTCCCCCACCCGTCGCTGGATCGATGGCGACGCTCCTGAGCCGGAGTACAGCGGGCTCGTCAGCATCGGCGGCATGGCCAGGGTGCCCGGTGTCGCGCCGACACCGCTGACGCAGCGGATGGTCTTCGGTGCCCGCTCGTTCTTCGGATACCTGGTGCGCGACGACGGGACGGTCCTCTGGTTCGCGAACGTCACCGAACCAGAGCGGGATCGCTCGAGCTTCCGCGCGATCCCGTTGGAGACCTGGCTGCAGCGCCTGCGGGACCTGCACTCCGACGATCCGTCTCCTGTGCCCGAGATCCTCGACCACGTTGAGGGAGAAATCGGCGCCTACCCTCTCTACGACCTGGTGCATGTGCCGCGGTGGCATCGAGGTCGAGTGGTGGCGGTCGGCGATGCCGTGCACGCGACCTCGCCCAGCGCGGGGCAGGGGGCATCCCTCGCTCTGGAAGACGCCTTCGTCCTCGCCCGCTGCCTCCACGACGCCGGCGAGCACGTCGCCGCGTTCACGCAGTACCAGGTGCAGCGGCAGCCGCGGGCAGAGGAGGTCGTCCGGTACGCGAGAGCAGTCAACAAGCAGAAGCGTGTGACCCGCTCGCGGCTGGGGCTCGCCCTGCGCGACGCGATGCTGCCGATGTTCCTGCGCAAGGCCTCCTCCGATACGCGCAACAACCACCTCTACCGGGGCGTCGTCGACGAGGCCGCGCGCTAACCTGGCCCGATGGATGCCGAGATCTTCTACGTCCTCGTCGGAGCCGTCGCGGTGGCGGCGGTCGCGCGATGGCGCGGGTGGCCGGCACCGCTCCTCGTCACGGTCGTGGCGCTCGCGGCATCCTTCCTGCCGTTCGTGCCCGAGGTCGACATCGACGGGCACCTGCTGCTGAACCTGGTGCTGCCTCCGCTGCTCTACTCGGCCGCGCTCGACGTCTCGTTCGTCGGCTTCAAACGCAGCCTGCCGCAGATCCGCCGACTCGGCGTCACGCTCGTGCTGCTCACCGCCGTCGCGGTCGGCTTCGTGGCGTGGTGGATCTTCCCCTCGCTCACGCTCCCCGGTGCGCTGCTGCTCGGTGCGATCGTCGCCCCGCCGGATGCCGTCTCCGCAGCCGCGATCGGCCGCAAGCTCGGGCTGCCGCGGCGCATCATGACCGTGCTCTCGGGCGAGAGCCTCATCAACGACGCGACCTCGCTGACGCTGTACCGAGTGTTCGCCGTGATCCTGACCGGCACGGCCGTTTCGGTCGCGGACGGGATCGGGCAGTTCCTGCTCGCGGTCGGGGTCGGCGTCGCGGTCGGCCTCGTGTTCGGCGTGGTCCTGCATCAGCTGCGCATGCGCATCAGCGACCCGGTGGTCATCGGCACGTTCGGGCTGCTGGCGCCCTTCGGCGCCTACGCGATCGCGGAGCACCTGCTCGGCTCCGGCGTGCTGGCCGTCGTGGCGATGGGACTGTTCGTCGGCTTCAACGCCCCGCGCACCGACTACACGACCCGGCAGCAGGAGAAGCCGCTGTGGCTCTCGGCCGATCTGCTGCTGGAGAGCTTCGTGTTCGCCTACATCGGCCTGCAGTTCCCCCGCGTGCTCAGAGACCTGGGCAGCGAGTCGGTGGAGCACATCCTGCTGCTCTCCGGTGCGGTGCTGCTGGTCGTCCTCGTCGTGCGTCCGCTGTACATCTACCCGGTCAGCGCCTGGTCGAACTACCAGGACCGTCGACGTCTCGCGCGTATGGATCGCGGCATCGCGTCGGGTGAGTTCGACAAGCGGCGCGAGAAGTCCGGGCGCTGGCGGCAGTACAGCTCGCAGGAGCTGCGGTCGCAGATCGTCCGGGAGCGGATGGCCGGGCTCCAGCTCACCGCGAAGGACAACGCGATCATCTCCTGGGCGGGGATGCGCGGCGTCGTGACGCTGGCGACCGCGCTCGCCGCCGCCGACCTCGCGGCTCTCGACGAAGAGGCGTCGCACGCGATCGTGGTCGTCGCGTTCATCGTCACGGTCGCGACCCTGCTGCTGCAGGGGCTCACGCTGCCTCTGCTCATCAAGCGCCTCGGCATCGCGAGCGACGTCGATCATGCGGAGGACGAGAAGGCGCTGGCCGCCGTGAAGGAGAAGAGCCGCGAGGCCGGCAAGGCGTACCTCGCCGAGAAGCGCCTCGAGTGGGAGACCAAGCACGGCCACGTCGACATGCCGCTCTTCGACGCGTTCGCGACGCGCATGACCCGGGTAGGGAGAGACACCGACGAGGCGCAGCAGGTGGAGGATGCCGCGAGCCGCCCCTCCTACGACGACCTGGTCGCGCTGTCGCGCGGCTGGCTGCAGGTGCGACGCGAGATCCTGCTCGCGGAGCGCGATGCCGGCAACCTCGATGAGGAGGTCATGCGCGAGCTCCTGACCGCGATGGATGCCGAGGAGCTCGCCCTCGACACCCGCGGAGCCACTCGCCAGCAGGGCCGCGCGTAGCGCCACTCCTCACCCCCAACCCCACCCCATCCAACCCACTCCATTTTGGTGGCCGACACGCCAAGTGTCGGACCGATCCCGGTTTCATGTCCGACATCTGGCGTGTCGGCCCCCGGTGTGTCGGGCCGGAACGCCGAAGCGCCCCGCCCCACGAGGGACGAGGCGCTCCGGGGAAGCGGGATCAGCGGGTGGCGACCGGCTCCTGGGCGGAAGCGGTGTCCGCGTCGGGAGCCTCGTCGGCGTCGGCGTCGGCGTCGGCATCGTCGGCGAAGGGGAGGCCCTCGCGCGGAGCGTTGTAAAGCTCCTCGTTCAGGATGCCCTCCCGCTTCGCCACGATGGTCGGGATCAGCGCCTGTCCTGCGACGTTGACCGCGGTACGGCCCATGTCGAGGATCGGGTCGATCGCGAGCAGCAGGCCGACGCCCTCGAGCGGCAGGCCCAGGGTCGACAGCGTCAGCGTGAGCATGACGATCGCGCCGGTGGTGCCGGCCGTGGCCGCCGAACCGACGACCGAGACGATCACGATCAGCAGGTACTGCACGAAGTTCAGCTCGATGCCGAAGAACTGGGCGACGAAGATCGCGGCGATGGCCGGGTAGATCGCGGCGCATCCGTCCATCTTGGTCGTCGCGCCGAACGGCACGGCGAACGAGGCGTACGAGCGGGGCACGCCGAGGTTCCGCTCGGTGACGCGCTCGGTGAGCGGCAGGGTGCCGATCGACGAGCGGCTGACGAAGGCCAGCTGCACGGCCGGCCACACGCCGGAGAAGTACTGCGTGATCGACAGGCCGTGCGTCTTCACCAGGATCGGGTAGACGACGAAGAGCACGAGCGCGAGACCGATGTAGATCGCGGCGGCGAACCACGCGAGCGACGCCAGCTTCTCCCAGCCGTACTCGACGACGGCGGCGCCGATCAGGCCGAAGGTGCCGAGCGGGGCGATGCGGATGATCCACCACAGCACGCGCTGGATGACCTTGAGCAGCGACTCGGTGAACGCCAGGAACGGCTCGGCCTTCTTGCCGGCCTTGAGCGCGGCGATGCCGACGGCCGCGGCCACCACGATGACCTGCAGGATGTTGAAGCTGATGCTCGAGGTGGCGCTGCCGGTCTCGAGATCGACCTGCGTGCTCGCGCCGAGACCGAGGAAGTTCTGCGGGATGAGGCCCAGCAGGAAGTTCCACCAGGTGCCGACCGTGTACGGCTCACCGGGTGTGAGGCCCTCGCCGGCCTTCGAGCCGGGCTGGATGACCAGGCCGAGCGCGATGCCGATGCTGACCGCGATGAACGCGGTGATCGCGAACCAGAGCAGCGTCTGGCCCGCGAGGCGTGCGGCATTCTGCACACGGCGCAGGTTCGAGATGCTCGCGACGATGGCCGTGAAGATCAGCGGGACGACGGCGGCGCGCAGCAGCGTCACATACGAGCTGCCGATCGTGTCGAGCGTCGCGGACAGTCCGTTGGGGCTGTCCTCCGTGGCGCCGAGCTGGCGCGCGAGCAGGCCGGCGGCGATGCCGAGGACGAGGGCGGCGAGGATCTGGAAGCCGAACGATGTCAGCAGCTTCCGGACCGGACCGCGGGTGTCGGGCGCCTTCTGGGCGCGTGCGGTGGTGCTCATGGTGTGTGGGGAACTCCAGGAATCGCGGCGAGCCGAGTGCGCGCCATAACGCCTAACGCTAGGAGCGCCGCTTCATTCCCCGGGCCGATATGACGAAGGATGACGGATGCCGCCGCGCGCGGCATCCGTCATCCTTCAGCGCCAGCCCCGGCGCAGTGGTTACTGCGGGATGCACTCCGCCTGGCTGTCCTGGATGATCTGCGTGGTGAGGTCTTTCTCTTCCTGATTCTTCTGCTTGTCCTCGCCGTTCGCGATGTACGTGAGGGTCTCGTTGCTCAGGTCGGACTCGACCAGGGCGTCCGCGAAACAGGAGGCGACGTCTTCGGTGATGACCTCACCCGCGGCCGTTCCTTCGAAGACCTTCTGCAGGCCCTCGGCGACGTCGTCGGACGAGGGGCGACTGGGGCCGCCGCATGCGGCGAGCGAGAACGCCAATGCGGCGATGGGCAGCGCGAGGAGGAGGCGGGAGGGCGTGCGCAGGGTGCGGTCGTTGATCTTCATGGCCCCGACGCTATCGGCCCTCCGGAATATTGGCGAGGGTCTTGCATGGGGAGATGTGCCCGTGCTGCCCCTTATGGCGGCATCCGCCTTTCTGGGACGATGTCGTCATGTTCATCGTGACCACGAACGACGTGCCCGGTTACCGCATCACGCAGGTGCTCGGAGAGGTGATGGGTCTCACCGTGCGATCGACCGACTTCGGCCAGAGCTTCACCGCGGGATTCCGCGCGCTCGGTGGTGGTGAGATCCCGGAGTACACGCAGGTCATGTACGAGAGTCGGCAGGTCGTGATGGCGCGGATGTGGGCCGAGGCGCAGCAGCGCGGCGGCAACGCGATCGTCGCGATGCGCTTCGACACCGGCTCGATCGGGAGCTTCAGCGAGGTGTGCGGATACGGGACCGCGGTCGTCGTCGAGCCGCTCGGTCAGCCGGCGCCTCCGGCATCCGCCCCTCCGACTCCGCCGCCCGCCTGACGTCACGTCCCTGACGCGCGCACCTCGGATGCCGGATCGAACCACGTGAGGTGAGGGAATCGCCCGAAGCCGCGATCGCGCGTGGCGAGACGGGCGCCGTTCGTCAGGCAGAGCGCGGCGATGTACGCGTCGGGAACCAGGTTGCCGCGAATACCGGAGTCATCGGCAGCGAGAGCCTCGAGCCGCTCCCAGGTGGGCGCTCCCGCCGTGACCCACTGAGTGCGAGGCGCCGCGAGCAGGCTGCGCGTGAACGACATGGCGGCCTCGACGGGGGCGGGTGCGGTGGTGATGCGCGGATGCGTCACGATGCGGACGAACCCGCTGAGGATCGTGTCGGAGACGCCGATCGGCTCTCGGATGATCGCGTCGTTGAGCCAGGATGCGTAGGCATCATGCTCGGGTGCGTCGGCGCGGAACGCATAGACGAGGATGTTGACGTCGGGAACGATCACCGTGCCGGGACCTCGTCGAGCGCCTCCCAGAGCGCATCGCGATCATCGATGTCGACCAGGAAGCGCGAGGTGCCAGGTTCGCCGAACGTCGGAAGTGGTCGTACGGGAGCAGGCTCCGCGCTCTTCGCCAACCGGTCGCGCAACGCCTCTTCGATGAAGCTCGTCAGGGTCCTGCCTTCCGACGCAGCGCGGAGCTTGGCCTCCGCCGCGAGGACATCGGACAGGTTCAGTGTGGTGCGCATGCATATCAGCATACGCCGGGGCGCAGACATCTGCCTCGCAGCTTCGGTCGAGGGCGTCAGCGGGGTGCCAGCACCAGCAGCTCGCCGACTTCGCAGCCGAGGGCGTCGCAGATCGCCCGGAGCGTGGAGTAGCGGATCGCCCGCGCGCGGTCGTTCTTCAGCACCGAGAGATTCACGATGCTCACGCCGACCAGCCCGCTGAGCTCGGTCAGGGTCATCCCGCGCTCCGCGAGCAGCTCGTCGAGTCGGCAGTGGATGCCGGTGAACTCCTCGTCGTTCTCGGCGGGACTCACACCAGGCCCTCCGTGTCCTTCTGCAGCCGCGCCGTCTCCTGCGCGAGCTGCTCGCGTTCCTGCTGGAGTCGGGATCCCTCGCGGAAGACGGCGGCGAGGGCGACGAGGCCCAGCGCGCCCACGAACGGAAGCGGCGTGACCGTCAGCTGGAGGTTCGAGGGGTACCACTCGCTTCCGGGGTCGAAGACCTCGCGCAGCCCGGCTGTCGCCGCGATCGACCCGAGGAGATCGGATGCCACGCCCAGCACCAGCACGGCGATCGCGCCGCCGGTGAGCGCCCGGGTCACGGTGCGGGAGAACGTGGCACCGCGCAGTGTCTGGAAGCAGATGATGGCCAGGATCAGCGCGGGCATGATCGTCAGCGCACCGGTCGACAGCTGCGCCGCGGCAGAGAGGAGCCGGAGGCCGAGCGACGCGTTGCCGACGGTGAAGTCGGTGAGCGCGTTTCCGCCGCAGGTCAGCATCGTGCTCTCACTGTCGCCGAACTCAGAGCAGGGCAGGTCGGCGGGCCACGCCGTCCAGACGTTGGTCGTGCCGTGGAACTCCGCGAAGTCCACGCTGAACGCCTTGATCACGATGATGACGGCGCCGACACCGGCCAGCATCACCCACCACCCGGAGATGGCGAGGGCGGCATCGAGCGCGGTCGTTCGGCTGCCCTTCTTCTTGCCGCGCCACGCCACGATGCCGACGATGACGGCGATCACCGCGAGAGCGATGCCGATGTAGCCGAGCGAGGGCCAGACCTCATCCGAACCGAAACTGATCATCAGACGAGCCCTTCCGTCTCACGCTGCAGCTTGTCTCCGATGACGAATGCTGTGCCGATGACCGAGGCGACGAACGCGGCGAGGATGTACGTGACCGGTTCGACCGTCATCGAGAGGTTTTCGACGGCGTTGTCGGTGACGACGGCGACCGTCGCGTTGGCGAGCATGTTCTCGAAGAACCGCACGGCGGCGAAGCCGACCAGTCCGGTGATCCCTGCCGTCATCACGAGACCGGTGTTGCGCCGACCGAAGACCTTCCCGCCGAAGATGCTGCGCGACAGGAGGATCAGGCATCCGATCACGACGAGGATGGTGACGACTTGGATCACCTGACCGATGATGCCGGGCACCGTGGCGATCGGTGGCAGGACGGCGGCCGTGATCGTTCCCTGGTCGAGGCCCACGGGGACAGTGCCGCCGCCCGTGCCGAGCGGAACCTCGACGGGCTCGCCGCTGAACTCGACGATCACCGGCACGTCTGTTCCGCGAGCGAGTTCGACGATGCGAAAGATCGAGTAGACGACGAAGTTCACCGCGATGGCCACCCCGGCGATGCAGAAGACGATGAGTCCCGCCCTGTCCCCACGGGAGAGCGTTCCCCTCGGTATGGAGTTCGTCATGATCGCTCCTTATCGATAGTCGTTGTTAGCGATAAACGTTAACGTAACGACTATCGATAACCGCGTCAACCCCGGCACATCGATCGGGCGGCCGATCGCCCTGCGCTATGCCCACGGCGAACACGGGCATACACCGCCCGAGCGGTGGTTACTCTCGATGTACAAGCGCAGAGCACCGTCACGGTCGCAGCGCTTCGCCCCAGTGCGAAAAGGAGTAGCAGCATGTTCGAGAGATTCACGGACCGAGCCCGTCGTGTGGTCGTCCTCGCCCAAGAAGAGGCGAAGATGCTCAACCACAACTACATCGGAACCGAGCACATCCTGCTCGGCCTCATCCACGAGGGCGAGGGTGTCGCAGCCAAGGCGCTGGAGTCACTCGGCATCTCCCTCGACGCCGTGCGCGAGCAGGTGCAGGACATCATCGGTCAGGGTCAGCAGCAGCCGACCGGCCACATCCCGTTCACCCCGCGCGCCAAGAAGGTGCTCGAGCTCAGCCTCCGCGAGGCTCTGCAGCTCGGCCACAACTACATCGGTACCGAGCACATCCTGCTCGGCCTCATCCGCGAGGGCGAGGGCGTCGCAGCCCAGGTGCTCGTCAAGCTCGGCGCCGACCTCAACAAGGTCCGCCAGCAGGTCATCCAGCTGCTGTCCGGCGCCCCCGGCCGTGAGCCGGCCGCCGTCGGCGCGCAGTCGAACGACACCCCGAGCGCCCAGGGCGGCTCGCAGGTGCTCGACCAGTTCGGTCGCAACCTGACGCAGGCCGCACGCGACAACAAGCTCGACCCGGTCATCGGGCGCGAGAAGGAGGCGGAGCGGGTCATGCAGATCCTCTCCCGCCGCTCCAAGAACAACCCGGTCCTGATCGGTGAGCCCGGCGTCGGCAAGACCGCCGTCGTCGAAGGTCTCGCCCAGGCGATCGTCAAGGGCGATGTGCCCGAGACGCTGAAGGACAAGCAGCTCTACTCGCTCGACCTCGGCTCGCTCATCGCCGGTTCCCGCTACCGCGGCGACTTCGAGGAGCGCCTCAAGAAGGTCACCAAGGAGATCCGCACGCGCGGCGACATCATCGTCTTCATCGACGAGATCCACACCCTCGTCGGTGCGGGTGCCGCCGAGGGCGCGATCGACGCCGCCAGCATCCTGAAGCCGCTCCTCGCACGAGGAGAGCTGCAGACGATCGGTGCGACCACGCTCGACGAGTACCGCAAGCACTTCGAGAAGGATGCTGCGCTCGAGCGCCGCTTCCAGCCGGTGCAGGTGAACGAGCCGACGCTGCCGCACACGATCAACATCCTCAAGGGTCTGCGTGACCGGTACGAGGCGCACCACAAGGTGCAGATCACCGACGGCGCGATCGTGGCCGCGGCGAACCTCGCCGACCGCTACGTCTCCGACCGGTTCCTTCCGGACAAGGCCATCGACCTGATCGACGAGGCCGGCGCACGCCTGCGCCTCAGCATCCTGTCGAGCCCGCCCGAGCTGCGCGAATTCGACGAGAAGATCGCCAAGGTCCGCGAGCAGAAGGAAGTCGCCTCCGAGGAGCAGGACTTCGAGCGCGCGGCATCCCTGCGTGACGAGGAGAAGAGCCTGCTCGCCGAGCGTCTCCGCCTCGAGAAGCAGTGGCGTGCGGGCGACGTCGCGACCTCCGCGGTCGTCGACGAGGGGCTGATCGCCGAGGTCCTGGCGCAGGCCACCGGCATCCCGGTGTTCAAGCTCACCGAAGAGGAGTCCTCGCGGCTCGTCTTCATGGAGAAGGCTCTCCACCAGCGCGTCATCGGTCAGGAAGAGGCGATCGCCGCCCTCTCGAAGACCATCCGTCGCCAGCGCGCCGGCCTCAAGGACCCGAAGCGTCCCTCGGGCTCGTTCATCTTCGCCGGCCCCACGGGTGTCGGAAAGACCGAGCTCGCCAAGGCGCTCGCCGAGTTCCTGTTCGACGACGAGGCCGCTCTCATCTCGCTCGACATGAGCGAGTTCGGTGAGAAGCACACCGTCTCGCGTCTGTTCGGCGCCCCTCCCGGATTCGTCGGATTCGAAGAGGGCGGCCAGCTCACCGAGAAGGTGCGCCGCAAGCCGTTCAGCGTGGTCCTGTTCGACGAGATCGAGAAGGCCCACCCCGACATCTTCAACTCGCTGCTGCAGATCCTCGAAGAGGGTCGGCTCACCGACGGCCAGGGTCGGATCGTGGACTTCAAGAACACGGTCATCATCATGACCACCAACCTCGGTGCGCGCGACATCGCCGGCGGCCCGGTGGGCTTCCAGATCGAGGGCAACGACTCGAACAGCTACGACCGGATGAAGGGCAAGGTGAACGAAGAGCTCAAGCGGCACTTCAAGCCCGAGTTCCTCAACCGCGTCGATGACATCATCGTGTTCCCGCAGCTGTCGAAGCCGGAGCTGGTGCAGATCGTCGATCTGTTCACCAAGCGCCTCGGCGAGCGTCTGCTGGACCGCGACATGACGATCGAGCTGTCGCAGTCCGCGAAGGAGCGTCTCATCGAGATCGGCTTCGACCCGGCACTCGGTGCCCGCCCGTTGCGTCGCGCGATGCAGCACGAGGTCGAGGACCGTCTGTCGGAGAAGATCCTGCACGGCGAGCTCAACTCGGGCGACCACGTGAAGGTCGACGCGAAGGACGGGGAGTTCCTGTTCGAGCACGGCCCGCGCGGCGAGAAGGTCGCGGTCGGCGTCAACACCGCCGGCGCCGGCATCTCGGGCACCCCCGACCTGGCCGTTGCCAGCGGAGAGTAACCCTTTCCCTCCCTGCGGTTCCTGAGCGAGCGCAGCGAGACGAAGGGCAAGGACCCAGAAGGGGCGGATGCTGCGGCATCCGCCCCTTCTGCATGTCTAGGCTGGGGCTGTGAGTGAGTACATCGTCCGTCCGGCGCGGAGCGCCGACATCGTCGGCATCCGCAAGCTGCTGCAGCCCCTCGTGGAGCAGCGCATCCTGCTGGGCAAGGACCTCGCGGTGCTCTACGGCGCGGTGCAGGAGTTCGTCGTCGCGGAAGCCGACGGAGAACTGATCGGATGCGGCGCGCTGCACGTGATCTGGGAAGACCTGGGTGAAGTGCGCACCCTGCTCGTCCGCGAGGACTGGCTGCACCACGGGGTCGGGCGCGGCATCGTCGACCACCTCGAGGCGACCGCGCTCGCCCTGGGCCTGAGCCGGCTGTTCTGCCTCACCTTCGAGGTCGAGTTCTTCAGCCGCCGCGGGTACACCCCGATCGGCGAGCAGGTCGTCGACCCGGATGTCTACTCGCAGCTGCTGCGCAGCGGTGACGCCGGTGTCGAGGAGTTCCTCGACTTGGCGCACGTGAAGCCGAACACCCTCGGCAACACCCGCATGCTCAAGGTGCTCTGACTCCGCCCCGCGGCCGTCTCCCGCGGTCCATCGTTTCGTCCATGTTCTTCCCCGTTCAGGCCATGGGAGCCGACGCGCCCCGGCGATAGCTTCGTCGCAGGACTTCGCGTCCTGTCGTCGGCTGCAGTGTGCCGGCGGCACGCACCCGCACGGAGGTTCCACGGATGAACAACGATGTCGTCGACGTCGGATCGACCATGACCGACTCCGATCCGCTTGCCGGCGACGCGGGCCGGATCGTGCTGCCCGAGGCGACTGGCGCTCTGCGTGCCGACCTGGATCGCGGTGCGGCGATCGCGTGGAGCGAGCCGCTGAGCATCCGCACCTACGAGGCCGCTGAGCCGAGCATCCACCCGATGTATCTCGATCACCGCGTCTATCAGGGGTCGAGCGGCAAGGTGTATCCGATCCCGTTCACCGAGCAGATCGCCGACGAGGGCGTGGTACGCGAGTGGCAGGCGATCCACCTCGAGAACGAGTACGTGCGTCTGGTCGTGCTTCCCGAACTCGGCGGCCGCATCCACATCGGCTACGACAAGACCACCGGGTACGACTTCTTCTACCGGAACAACGTCATCAAGCCGGCGCTCGTCGGGTTGGCCGGGCCCTGGATCAGCGGCGGAATCGAGTTCAACTGGCCGCAGCATCATCGTCCGGGCACCTACCTGCCGGTCGAGACCACGATCGAGAACGACGAAGACGGCTCCGTGACCGTCTGGTGCCATGACCACGACCCGTTCACGCGGATGTCGGCGCAGCACGGCATCCGTCTTCGTGCGGGCAGTTCGGTCGTCGAGCTCGTCGTGCGACTGCACAACCGCACCAGCGAGCGTCAGACGTTCCTGTGGTGGGCGAACGTCGCGGCGCGGGTGCACGACGACTACCAGTCCTTCTTCCCGGAGGACGTGCGCTACGTCGCCGACCACGCTCGCCGTGCTCTGACCGCGTTCCCCGAGGCCGATCGTCCGTACTACGGCGTCGACTACCCCGCGCTCGCCGCCGCGCACGAGGGCGCCGACCGCATCGACTTCTACCGGAACATCCCGGTGCCGACCTCGTACATGATCGTCGACTCGCAGCAGGACTTCTTCGGCGGCTACGACCACGCCGCGGGCGCCGGCTTCGTGCACTGGGCCGAGCGACGCCTGGCCCCCGGCAAGAAGCAGTGGACGTGGGGCGACGCCCCCTTCGGGCATGCCTGGGACGACCAGCTGACCGACGGCGACGGCCCGTACGTCGAGCTCATGGCCGGGGTCTACACCGACAACCAGCCCGACTTCGCGTGGCTGCTCCCCGGCGAGACGAAGACGTTCTCGCAGTACTGGTATCCGATCCCTGCGATCGGTGCAGCCCACCAGGCGACGACGGATGCCGCGGTGCATGTCGAGCGCGGAACCACGGTCTCCGCCAGGTTCGCCGTGACCAGCCGTCGTCAGGGCGCGACCCTGCGCATCCTCGACGGCACGGATGTCGTCGCCGCCCTGACCGTCGACCTGGTCCCCGGCGTGCCGGTGGCCCTCGAATCGGATGCCGCGCCGTCGACCGCGATCACCGCAGAGCTGCTCGACGCCGAGGGGCGCCTGCTCGTGCGGTGGACGCCGACGGATGCCGCGGACGAGGAGCCCTGGGTCGCGGATGAGCCGCCGCTGCCCGCGGAGATCGACAGCGTCGAGGAGCTGTATCTCACGGGCCTGCACCTCCTGCAGAACCGGCATCCCACGCGGTCGCCGTTGCCGTACTGGCGGGCCGCCCTCGAGCGCGACCCGGGCGACGCCCGCACGAACCTCGCGCTCGCGGATCGCGCGTACCGGGCCGGTCGGTTCGAGGTGGCCCTCGCGCACGCGCGGACCGCGATCGCGCGCCTGACCCGCCGCAACGCCAACCCCACCGACACCGAGGCGTACTACCTCGCGGGGCTCGTCCTCGCCCGCCTCGGCCGGGAGCGCGACGCGCAGCAGATGTTCGGGAAGGCGGGATGGGACGGCACCTGGGCCCCGGCATCCGGCGTCGAACTCGTCCGCTCGCTCCTGCGCACCGGGCAGCAGCGCGCAGCGCTGCGGGTGCTCGACACGCTCGACGGCGTGGTCGGGCACGACGCGCGACGCATCGCCCTCCGTGCTCTCATCCTGCGGGGACAGGGGGACGAGGCGGCGAGCACTACCCTCGCGCGGGAGGCTCTCGAGGCCGACCCGCTCGACGCGACCCTCCGTCTGCTGGCCGGTCGCGAACTCGACGACGACGCCGGGCTGCTGCTCGACGTCGCGCTCGACCTGAAGCTCGCGGGCGCGACCGACGACGCGCTGGAGGTGCTGGAGAGGGCCATCGCCGCGCCGGTCCGCCGCTCGGGCAACGTCCGGCCGCTCGCGGGCTACCTGGCCGCCGAGATCCATGCGGCCCGTGGCGACCACGAGGCCGCCGCCCGTGCGCGCTCGCGCGCCCGGGAAGCCGACCAGCGCTGGGCCTTCCCCTCGGGACTCGACGCCCTGCAGGCGTTGGACCTCGCCGTGCAGGCGGAGCCCGACGACGGAGTGGCCCTCTCGCTGCTCGGCATGCTGCTCTACGCGCATGGGCGTCGACAGGACGCGACCGCAGCATGGAACCGCGCGATCGAGGCCGGCCACCCGGACCCGGTGCTGTTCCGCAACGCCGCGCTGGCGGCGTACAACGTCGAGCACGACGAGCAGAGGGCGTGGCGGTTGTACGAGCGCGCGGTGGAGGCGGCACCGGCGGATGCGCGCATCCGCTACGAGCAGGATCAACTGGCCGCACGTCTGGGGCACGGCAGCGCGCAGCGGCTCGCCGCCCTGCGACCGGTCGAAGGCCTCGTCCTCACCCGCGACGACTTCGCCATCGAGTACGCGCGCCTGCTCGTGGCGGAGGGCGCGGCTGTCGAAGCGCACCGCATCCTGCTCACGCGTCCGTTCCACCCGTGGGAGGGCGGCGAAGGGCAGGCGATCGCGACGTGGGATCTCACTCTCGACGCGCTCGGCCTGCCGCGCACGGACCCGCCGGCGACTCTCGGTGAAGCGCGGGCCGCCTATGTGCCGCCGGTCGCGGTGCGGGACGACGGCGTGACCGACTACTTCGCCACGAGCCTGCCGGAGCTGCTGCTCTTCAGTCAGGTCGGGGAAGACGACGAGGACGACTGATCGTGCCGGTGCCGCTCTCGGGAACCGCGCACGTCCTGCGATCCGGGCACTACGAGGCGCGGATCGCGAGCGTCGGCGCGACCCTCCGCTCGCTGCAGTACGACGGAGCAGACCTCGTCGTACCGTTCGCGGAGGACGAGATCCGGCCGTCGATGCGGGGAGCGCTGCTCGCGCCGTGGCCGAATCGCCTCGCGGACGGACGGTACGAGTTCGGCGGCGAGATCCACCGGCTCGTGCAGAACGAGCCCGAGACGCGGAACGCGGCGCACGGACTCATCGCCTGGACGGACTTCTCGGCGACCGCCGAGGCTCCTGACCGGGTGACCCTGACCGGCGTGATCGCTCCGCAGCCCGGGTATCCCTGGCGGGTGCGCATCGACGCGGAGTTCCGCCTCGGCCCCGACGGCCTCGGTCAGGAGATCACCGCCACGAACGAGAGCGCAACAGCGGCACCGGTCGGGCTGGGCGGGCACCCCTATCTGACCCTGGGGGCTCCTCGTGAGCGCGGCGTCGACGACCTGACGTTCGAGATGGATGCCGCGCAGCTCCTGCTCGTCACACCGGATCGGATGCTGCCGGAGCGCAGCGTGCTCGTGGCGGACCCCGCTGCCGAGGGTCGGGACTTCCGGGCGTCGCGGCGCATCGGCGCGACCGCGATCAACAACGCGTACACGGGATTCGCGCGCCGGAACGGGCAGGCCCGGGCGCAGCTGCGCGCCGATGACGGCTCCGGAGTCGAGATCGCCTGGGACGAACGCTGCCCTTGGGCGCAGGTCTACACGAGCGATCACGGCGCCGGCGACGACTTCCGCAGCGGCATCGCGATCGAGCCGATGACCTGTCCGCCGGACGCGTTCAACTCGCAGCAGGATCTGCTCGTCGTCCCACCCGGCGGATCGGTGAGCGCGGGCTGGGTCATCCGTCGCATCGGGGCCTGAGTCAGCCCGGAGTCACCCTGGAACCGCCCGGAGTCAGCCCTTGTGCAGCGCGCGGTAACCCGTCGGGTTGAGGCCGTGCAGCCTCCGGAAGTGCCGCGAGAAGTAGAGCGGGTCCGTGTACCCGACGGCCGCGGCGATCTCGCGCACCGACAGCGAGGTCGTGTCGAGCAGGTTCCGCGCGTGCGTCATCCGCAGCGACGTGTGGAAAGCAGCGGGACCGCTGCCGGTGGCCTCGCGGAAGAGGGCGCTGAGGTGCGAGGGGGACATGCCGACGAGCGCGGCGAGCTCGCTGACCTGGATGTTGCCGTCGACGCGCGCCTCGAGATACCGCATGGCCCGCTCCAGCGCGGACCCCTCGTGGGGAAGGATGCTGTCCGCGGCGATCCGGGTGAGCAGGTTCCAGGCGACGCCGGAGGCCAGCAGCAGCTGCGGTGGTGAGAGCCGTCGCTCGAGAGTGGTGACGAGCTCGTCGAAGAGCGCGACGACGCGGTCCATCGAGCGGAGCCTGGTCACCGGACTCTGCCGCCCCAGCGGCTGCACCGCGAGCTCCGCGGCATCCGTCCCCCGCACGTGCAGCCACCAGATGCTCCACGGGTCGTCGTCCGAGGCCTCGTAGGAGTGCGGTGCTCCGGCGGCGATCGCGATCGAACCGGATGCCGTGAGCACATGGGCCTCGCCGGCGATGGTCACGGTGCCGCGGCCGGAGACGCAGAGCAGCACCACGGTCTCGGCGCAGCCACGCGGGCGCACCCGACGGTGACCGCGTGCGGTGGGGAAGTAGCCGGCGTCGGTCACGAGCAGGCGACGGGTTCCCGCGGCGCCCAGCGCAGTCTCGACCTGCGGACGCGGCAGCACGCACAGACGCTGATGCTCGAAGCCCTCCATGCGATAGTGAGGTTCGAGTTCGACAGGCGAGTCGTCCATGATGCGTCCCGAGATATGGTCGGCCCCGACGGTGGTGTCCTCAGAGCGCTGCTGTCAGGGTAGCCGCTGATCGGCCACCGCGCGGAGAGGACCGAGCGCGGGCGTCCGACACGGTGCCAGAGAAAAGTCCATGTGATCCGTTAGATCGTCCTCAAGCGCCGTGCCGCCGACGATGTACGTTCGATCTGTTCCACACAGCATCCGGTCGCCACGGCCGGTCATCGCACGGAAGACGAAGGAGTCTCAATGTTCGCCACACGCAGCCGCCTCTGGGCGCGTACTGCCGCGGGCGGGGTCGCCGTCCTGGCTCTCGCCGCGCTCACCGCCTGTTCATCCGGAATGGAGACGGCCGAGCCGGCCGGCGGCGGCGACAAGGGCGCCTCCGACGGCCCGCTCACGATCGCTCTCATCCAGAAGCAGGGCGACCAGCAGTACTTCATCGACGAGGCCGATGGGGCGAAGGAGGCCGCGAAGGCCGACGGCGACGTCACCATCAACGTCGTCGACGTCAGCACCGACTCGAACAAGGCCATCTCCGAGGTCGAGGCCGCCATCGCACAGGGTGTCGACGCGATCATCATCGTCGTCCCCGACACGCAGATCGGCCCGCAGGTGATCCAGCTCGCCACCGACGCCGGCATCCCGATCATGGCCGCCGACGATCCGATCGAGGACGCCCAGGGCGAGGCCGCGGCCTTCACCGGCTTCGACGGCACCTCCATGGGCGAGAAGGTGGGCGCGGAAGCCGCACGCCTCTTCGAGGAGGCCGGATGGGATGCTGCGGACACGCGCATCCTCTCCGCCTACAAGCAGGACCAGCCGAACTGCGTCGAGCGCGTCGACGGCGCCGTCGCCGCCTTCTCCGAGGCGATCCCCGACGGCCCCGAGGTCATCGAGGTCGGCACCGACAACTCGGCCACCGACGCGCAGGACAAGGCGGGCGCCATCATCACCGCCAACGCCGGCGTCAAGCACTGGGTCGTCTGGGGCTGCAACGACGAGAACGAGACCGGCGTCGTGACGGCGCTGCAGAACTCGGGTGTCGCCCCGGCCGACATCGTCGGCGTCGGACTCGGCGCCTACCTCACGTGCAAGGACTGGAACGCCGGACAGGAGACGGGCAACAAGTCCGCGCTGTTCATCTCGGGTGTCGAGGTCGGCAAGGCCGCGGTCACCTCGATGGTCGACCTGCTGCGCAACGGCACGGAGCTGCCGCCGAAGACCGTCGCGAACACCGAGATCGTCGACGCGAGCAACTGGGAGGACAAGGGCGTCGTCTGCACCTGACGCTCACCGAGGGGCGGCCGCGGAAGCGGTCGCCCCTCCGTCCCCGAGTGCGACCGCACGTCGACCCCACCCCCTGAGAGGCACGCATGACTGAGCAGGCCGTCGCGCTCCGAGCGCACGCGATCACGAAGTCGTTCGGTCCGGTCCACGCCCTCCGCGGGGTGGACCTCGAGCTCCGCGCCGGCGAGGTCACCGCCCTCATGGGCGAGAACGGCGCAGGAAAGTCCACGCTCCTCAAGATCCTCGGCGGCGACTACCGTCCCGACGGCGGCGAGCTGCAGCTGGCCGGAGCGGCGGTCGACTTCACCGGTCCCGCCGATGCGCGCGACGCGGGGTTGCGGGTGATCGCCCAGGAGCCGGAGATCGTCCCCTGGGTGTCGGTCGCCGAGAACATCTACATCGGCGCCCTCGGGCCCGTCGGATTCCGCCGCGGCCAGCTCGAGAAGACCGCGACCGAGGAGCTGCGGCGCTGGGGCTTCGACCGGGTGATCGACGCCCGAACCCTCGGCGCCGACCTCTCGCCCGCGCAGCGGCAGATCGTCGAGATCATGCGCGCCGTGATCGCGCAGCCGAAGGTCATCTGCTTCGACGAGCCCACGTCGTCCCTGGGCGACGAAGAGGTGACGCTGCTGTTCGCGCTGATCCGTCAGCTGCAGCAGGACGGCGTCGCGATCGGCTACGTCTCGCACCGGATGGGAGAGATCTTCCAGCTCGCCGACCGCATCACCGTGCTGCGTGACGGCGCCTACGTCGGCACGAAGGCGGTCGGGGAGACCGATCACGATGAACTCGTGCGCATGATGGTCGGCCGCGACCTCACCCAGTTCTTCCACCGGGAGCCCGCCGCGCTCGGCGACGTCGTGCTCGAGCTCGACCACGTGTCGAACGACATCGTGCAGGACATCTCGCTCACGGTCCGCGCGGGCGAGGTGGTCGGCGTCGCCGGTCTCGTCGGCGCCGGGCGGAGCGAACTCATGAAGACCATCGCCGGCGACCTGCTCGTCACCGACGGCGAGATCCGGGTGCACGGCACCGCACGTCGGTTCCGGAGCCCTCGCGACAGCATCCAGGCCGGCATCGGCTTCGCTCCCGAGGCGCGCAAGGCCGAGGCGCTGCTGCTCGACCGCAGCGTCCGCGACAACACCGCGCTCGCCGTGCTCCGCTCCCTGTCGCGATGGATCTTCGTGAAGGATGCCGACGAGTCGGCGCTCGCGCAGAGCTACATCGACTCCCTCCGCATCCGCACACCGAGCCCGGAGCAGCTGGTCGGACGTCTCTCCGGGGGCAACCAGCAGAAGGTGGTGCTCTCGCGGTGGCTCGCCACGAAGCCGAAGCTCCTGCTGCTCGACGAGCCCACCCGCGGCATCGACGTCGGCGCGAAGGCGGAGATCTACGCGATCATCGACCGACTCGCGCACGAGGGCGTCGCGGTCATCGTGGTCTCCAGCGAACTCCCCGAGGTGCTCGGCGTCTCGGACCGTATCTATGTCATGGCCCACGGCCGCATCACGGGAGAGCTCCCGCGCGCCGAGGCAACCGAAGAGAGCATTCTCGCGCTCGCGATGGACGAGGAGGTCGCCGCATGAGCGACAACAGTGTGAAGACGGCGCCGGTCGGAGCGGCTGCGCCGCCGAAGGGCGCCTCGCCCGTCTCGCGACTGATCAGCGGGGTCGGTGCGCAGAACATCTCGCTCATCATCGCGATCGTTCTCGTGGTGGCGGTGATCGGGTTCCAGAATCCGCTGTTCTTCAGCGTGGGCAACCTCAAGGTGATCGGCACCGCGATCGCGATCATGGGGCTGTTGGCCGTGGTGCAGACGATCGTCATCATCCTCGGCGCGCTCGACATCTCGGTCGGGTCCATCGCCGGGCTCACGTCCGTGACGTCGGCGATGCTGTTCACGGTCGCCGGGCCCGCCGTCGGCGTGGTCGGCGCGATCGGGATCGGCGTGCTCTGCGGCCTGGTGAACGGCTGCATCATCGTCTTCGGACGCGTGAACCCGGTCATCGCGACCCTGGCCACCCTCGCGGCGTTCAAGGGTGTCGCGCAGCTGATCTCAGACGGTCGGGCGCAGGGGTACACCGGCGCCGACCCGTTCTTCGTGTTCCTCGCCCGCGGCGGTGTGGCCGGGATCCCGACGCTCATCCTGGTGCTGCTGGTGGTGGCGCTGCTCGCCCACATCGTGCTGCGATACACCACCTGGGGCCGCAACATCTATGCGGTCGGCGGCAACAACATCGCCTCCCGTCTTGCGGGCATCAACATCAACCGCTACATCATCGGCGTCTACATGGTGACCGGAGCCATCGCGGCGATCGCCGGCATCCTGATCACCGCGCGCACCGGGTCCGGTCAGCCGATCTCGGGCTCCGAAGGGCTGGAGCTGCAGGCGATCACCGCGGCGGCGCTGGGAGGCGCGGCGCTCAAGGGGGGAAAGGGGACGATCTCCGGAACGATCCTCGCGGTGATCCTGCTCGGTGTGCTGACGAACGGCATGACGATCCTCGGGGTCAACTCGTTCTGGCAGAACGTCGCCCAGGGGGCGCTGCTCGTGATCGCCGTAGTCATCCAGCAGCTGCGGTCGGGCGAGAGGCGCATCGGCATCCCGGGCTGATCACGGCGCCGGATCTTCCGCGGCGAACCGTCATTCCGGAATGCGATCCGTATGTCCCCCGAACGGAGGACATACGGATCGTCCTGGCTCTCACGGGGTGCTCGGGCTCGGTTCCCCCGTCGCCGAGTCCGAGCGACCGACCACTCGGCTCGTTCTTGGGCGGCACCTTCGAGCAGTTGACGAGACAGATACCGCCGGACATCTTCGTCGTCATCCAGGATGTGTCGGTGCTCGCGGATGCCGATCCGACCTACACCGCAGTGAACTACGGCAGTCCCGACTGGAGTGTGGTGGCTCTCTGCGCCGACCGGCCCCACCTGGGGGACGCCACTTCTGTCGAGGTCGCCGTAATCCCCACCGAAGTCGCGTCGAGCACGATGCTCGCGGACGCCCGTGCGGGGAAGTACAGCGGCTCGGTGACGTGTGACGATCGGCCGTATGAGGCCTCGCCAGAGCCGCCCGGTTGACCGGTTCTTCGCACTCGATCGCTTAGCCTGGACGCATGCCCCGTCACTCCGCCGCCGTCTACCGTCGCCGGCGGCTGGTGCTCCTGATCGGGCTCGTCCTCCTGGTCGCCCTCATCGGCGTCTCCGCCTGGCTGCTGATCGCGCGGCCCTGGGCGAGCGCCGCCTCGACCCCGGCTCCCACCAGCTCTGCCACGGCCGAGGAGACGCCGTCTTCCTCGCCCTCCCCAGACGCGGAATCGCCCAGCCCGTCGCCGTCGGGAGAGGCCACCCCCGCGATCGTCGCCTGCGCAGCCAAGGACATCGAGGTGTCCGCGGTGACCGACTCCGACTCCTACGCCTCCGGCGTCACACCCCGGCTCTCGATCTCGCTCACGAACAAGGGCAAGACGGACTGCACGATGGACGTGGGTTCGACCACGCAGGTGTTCACGGTGTCGAGCGGCGCCGACGTGTGGTGGCGCTCGACGGACTGCCAGGAGAACCCGAGCAGCATGATCGCGACGCTCGCGGCGGGCGCGACGGTCACCAGCAAGGAACCGGTGACGTGGGACCGCACGCGCTCGAGCGTCGATACCTGCGACCAGGAGAACCGGCAGCGCGCCCCCGGCGGAGGCTCGTCGTACCACGTCGAGGTCTCGATCGGCGGCTTCACGAGCGTCTCGACCACGCAGATCCTGCTGTACTGATCCCGCCCGGCGTTCTGCCGCGCCCGAGCGCGATGTCCTCCTGGTGCGGCATCATCCGTCGTACGGGTGTATCCACAACGGAACGAGGAGGACGCTCATGCGTTACATGATCAGCATCTTGACCGACGACGACGCCCGGAAGCAGTGGGACACCGATGCAACCGTGTTCCACGAGGCGCACGGCGCGATCCACGTCGAACTGCAGGAGTCGGGGGAACTCGTCGACTCGAATGAGCTCGATCAGGAGGATGCGACGGTGATCGGCACCTACCGGGGAAAGCCGATCACCACCCGCGGTCCGTTCACGGAGGGTGCCGAGATCGTCGGCGGGTACTACATCGTCGATGTGGTCGACCGCGACCGGGCGCTCGAGATCGCCGGACGCCTCGCCGAGACCCGCTTCTCGCCCGTCGAGATCCGCCGGCTGATGCACTGACGCAGGATTTCTTCGCACCGAGTGTCCTCCCGGCCTGGTCGCCGCCGTCGTCATGACGAAGAATCGATTCGAAGAGGAGAGAGCACATGGAATATCTGCTGTTCATCGTCAGCGACCCGGCCGCCCCGGCGTACGTTCCCGAAGAGGACAACATCGAGGAATGGGTCGCCGAGGTCGAGAGCCGCAAGGTCGCCCGCACGGGCAACCGTCTGCGACCGCCGTCCGATGCGACCACGGTGACGGTGCGGGATGGCCGCACGATCCTCACCGACGGACCGTTCACCGAGACGAAGGAGTGGATCGCCGGGTTCGACCTCATCGACGTGGCCGACCTCGACGAGGCGATCGAGATCGCCGCGAAGCATCCGATGGCCCGCTTCGGACGTGTCGAGGTGCGTCCGGTCTGGCCGATGGAGTGAACGGATGAACGACCGGGCGGCGATCGTCGAGGTGCGCCGCGTGCTCAGCGCGACGATCGCCGCCGAACGGCTGCGGATCGTGGCCTCGCTCATCCGTCGCACGGGGGAGTGGGAGCTCGCGGAGGATGCGGTGCAGGATGCCGCCACCCGCGCACTGACCACCTGGCCGGAACGAGGGATCCCGGACAACTCCGCGGCCTGGCTGACGACCGCCGCCCGGAACGCGGCCATGGATGCGCTACGCCGCGCCGCGACCGAGCGCCGGACGGTCGGGCGTGCGGCGGTCGAGGCGGAGATCGACCGGGAGGATCTGCAGTCCCAGGGATCGCCCGCGGTGCCGGAGCCGCTCGGCGTGGTCGACGACGATCGGCTGCGACTGATCTTCACCTGCTGTCATCCCGCGCTGCCGATGGAGGCGCGGGTGGCGCTGACCCTGCGCACGGTCGCGGGGCTCGAGGTCGACGAGGTCGCCCGGGCGTTCCTGGTGTCAGAACCCGCGATGCAGAAGCGACTGGTGCGCGCCCGCGCCCGGATCCGCGACGCCGGGATCCCCTATCGCGTGCCCGCGCCCGCGCAGCTGCCGGAACGCACTCAGGCCGTGCTCGCGGTGCTGTACCTGCTCTTCACCGAGGGCTATTCGGGCGGGGCCGAACTCGTGCGGACGCCGTTGGCGGACGAGGCGATCCGACTGCTGCGACTGCTCTCGAGCCTGATGGCGGACTCGCCGCAGCTCCCCGAGGTCCTCGGGTTGCTGTCGCTCATGCTCGTCCAGCACTCGCGCGCGGCCACGCGCCTCGATGAGGCGGGCGACCTGATCCTGCTGGAGGACCAGGATCGATCGCGGTGGGATGCCGCGATGATCGGCGACGGGGTGGCAGCCCTCGCAGCATCCGAATCCGCTCGCCGTCGCTTCGACGGGGTCGCCGGCCCGTACCGGCTGCAGGCGGAGATCGCGCGACACCATGCGACTGCGTCCTCCGCGGAATCGACCGACTTCGCGCGGGTGGCAGAGCTGTACGGGCGTCTCGCCCGCGTGGCACCGTCGCCGGTCGTGGAGGTGAATCGGGCGGTCGCTGTCGGTCTCGCCGAAGGTCCCCTCGCCGGCCTCGCGCTCCTCGACGCGCTCCAGGATGCTCGGCTGGAGAACTACCATCTGCTCCCCGCTGCGCAGGCGGACATGCTGCGCCGTGCCGGGCGCGACGTCGACGCATTGCCGCACTACCGACGTGCGCGGGAGCTTGCTCCGTCGGAAGCGGAGCGTCGGTTCCTGGATCGCCGGATCGCCGAAGCCGGTGGCCGGGATCGCAGTTCGTAGCGATCGGACTCCGCAGCTTCGAAAACCGCCGTCGGCGAGGCTCGCCGATTCGGAATACCTCGAAGTCAGAGGTTTTGTGCATCGGGTGCAGACAGCCGACGTTCTTTGGGATACCATTGAGTGACTCTCCGCACTAGCGGCACAAGCCATCCCCAGTGGCGTCGAATTTACAGCGTCCCCAGCGCTTCGACATCGCCGTTCGAGAGTCGAGGGCCCTCTCGAGTACCCCAGTCCCCAATGTGGGACTCGAGAGGGCCCCAATCATCTCCCCGCCGGTTTCGCTCGCAGCGGGATGCCGCTCTCTGCGCCGCGCCCGTGAATAAGCTGGAGACATGGCAGCGAAGAAGGCGAAGGCCTCGAAGAACAAGCCCGCACCCGAGGACTTCCGATCGGAAGCGCTCGCGCTCGCGCTCGAGAAGCAGGACGTCGCCGCCGTCGCCCTGGCGCTGCGCAACGGCACCACTGTCGTGCCGCTGATCTCGCCGGGTGCCCGCGACAACCCGCTCGACACCGGTGAGGTGTGGACGTACCGCGACTCGACGACCGGCGACCTCGCGCTGCTGCTCTTCAGCGACGCGAAGAACAAGCCGGCGAACCTGCCTCCCGGCGTCGGTGTCTACACGGCGGACTGGCTGCGCAAGTTCCTCGCCGCCCACCCGATCACCACCGTGTTCCTCGACATCGCCGGCCCCCACCCCATGCAGGCGGTGCCCGCGGAGCTCCTCAAGGCGCTCGACGCGTAACCGCCGGCCTGGGTGGCTGAGCCTGTCGGAGCCCTCGGGACCGACCCTTCGACAGGCTCAGGGACCCAGATAGCGGCATCCACGCTTCGTCAGAACGGCGGGATGTCGCGCTGCTCGCGCGGCGAGCGGTCGCGCGCCTTGATGTCTCGCAGCGCTCCGACGAGGGTCTTCGACCGGTCGTCGACGACCTGCTCGTAGCCGAGGCGCGCGGCCTCCGAGCGGCGCTGCGCCGCCTGGGTGACGGGACGGATCTCTCCGGCCAGGCTCAGTTCTCCCACCGCTGCGACCGTGCGCGGCACCGATGTGCGCTTCACCGACCCCGCCACGGCGATCGCGATCGCGAGATCGGCGGCCGGCTCCGTGAAGCGCACGCCGCCGACGGTCGACACGTAGACGTCGAGGTTGCTCGTCTTGACGTCGGCGCGCCTTTCGAGGATCGCCAGCACCATCGCCACGCGCGACGAGTCGACGCCGTGCACGATGCGCCGGGGGTTCGGGGCGGACGACGGCACGGTGAGCGCCTGCACCTCGACGGGCAGAGCGCGCCGCCCCTCGAGCGAGATGGCGACGCAGGTGCCCTCGGCCGTGGCGCCCTGCGACAGGAAGAGGCCCGAGGGGTCGGGCACCTCGGAGATGCCGGCGCCCGTCATCTCGAAGCATCCCACCTCGTCGGTCGGGCCGAAGCGGTTCTTGAGTGCGCGGATGAAGCGCAGCGAGGTCTCGCGGTCACCCTCGAAGTGGCAGACGACGTCGACCAGGTGCTCGAGCACGCGGGGGCCCGCGACCTGGCCGTCTTTCGTCACGTGGCCGACGATGATGATCGGCAGGCCGCGGTCCTTCGCGACCCGGATGAGCGCGGACGCGACCTCGCGCACCTGGCTCGGCTGCCCGGCCGCCCCGTCGATCTGCGACGACGACACGGTCTGGACCGAGTCGACGATGACGAGCTGCGGCTGCACCTCGTCGATGTGCCCGAGGATGGTCGCCAGGTCGGTCTCGCTCGCGAGGTAGAGCTCGTCGTGCAGGGCGCCGGTGCGCTCGGCGCGCAGTCGCACCTGGGCGGGCGATTCCTCGGCGCTCGCATAGAGAACTCGGCGTCCGGCGCGCGCCGCTTGCGCGGCGACCTCGAGCAGCAGCGTCGACTTGCCGACGCCGGGCTCGCCGCTGAGCAGGATCGCGGCTCCCGGCACGATGCCCCCGCCGAGCACCCGGTCGAATTCGCCCACGCCGCTGGTGCGCCTCGGGGCGTCTTCGGTGGTGATCTGCGTGATCGGCCGAGCAGCGCGCTCGGTGGTCGGTGCGAGGGCGGTGACCCGGCGCAGGATGCCGGTCGGTGCGGCCTGCTCCTGCACGGTTCCCCACTGCTGGCACTCGGCGCAGCGCCCCACCCACTTCGCCGTCGTCCACCCGCACTCCGTGCAGACGTACGCGGGAGGAGCGGGTTTCCGGGTGGCCATGCACCCAGGCTATCGGCGGGATCGGACATCCCTATCGGCCAGGGCATTATTCACGGCCGAACTGCCCATTCCGCCGAGACGGCGCTGGGATGATGGAGTCATGCGCAACGGCGGGCCCGTCTGCGGGCCGATCTCGACCTACTCCAGGGTGCAGCTCCTGCACCTGCTCTTCGAGGCCGGTCGCGGCCAGCGCCGGGCCGAGCTCACCATCGGCGAGCTCTGCGAAGCCACCGGTCTGCACGCGAACACGGTGCGCGAGCACCTGCAGCGTCTCATCGAGGGCGGCTACGTCATCCCGACGATCGAGCATCGCACCACCCGCGGCCGCCCGCGCACGCTGTACCGCGCCGCGACCGGCGCCCCCGACGCGTCGAGTCCGGTCGCCCGAGACAAGGCGAAGGCCGCCGCCCGTCGCGGGGACCTCATGCGACGGATGCTGCCCGCCGCAGCATCCGCTCTGGGCCGCGAGGCGACGTATCAGCTGGACGCCCTCGTCGAGCATCTGGAGGAGAGCGGCTTCGAGCCGATCGTGGACGACATCCGGCTCACGGTCGACCTGAGCCCGTGCCCGCACGCCGCGGGAAGCCCGGATGCCCGGCCGATGCTGTGCCAGGTGCATCTCGGCCTCATGCAGGGCGTGCTGAACGAGGCGGGCGGGCCGCTGACGGCCGACTGCGTGCAGGCCTCGGCGGAACCGGCCGACTGCACGGTGAGACTGACCGATCGAACAGGAGCCGCGCATGGAATGGCTTGACCCGCTCGTCCTCTCCCGGTGGCAGTTCGGGCTGACGACCGTCTACCACTACCTGTTCGTGCCGCTCACGATCGGCATGGCGCTCGTCGCGGCGATCTTCCAGACCGCGTGGGTGCGCACCGGCAAGGTCCACTACCTGCACCTGACCCGCTTCTTCGGCAAGATCTTCCTCATCAACTTCGCGATGGGCGTGGTCACCGGCATCGTGCAGGAGTTCCAGTTCGGAATGAACTGGTCGGACTACTCGCGCTTCGTCGGCGACGTGTTCGGGGCCCCGCTCGCCTTCGAGGGGCTGCTCGCCTTCTTCTTCGAGGCGACCTTCATCGGGCTGTGGATCTTCGGATGGGACAAGCTCCCGCAGAAGCTGCACCTCGCCACCATCTGGTGCGTCTCGATCGGCAGCATCCTCTCGGCGTACTTCATCATCGCGGCCAACGCGTTCATGCAGAACCCGGTCGGCTACGTCTACAACCCCGAGACGAACCGCGCCGAGCTCACCGACTTCTGGGCGCTGCTGACGAACCCCGTCGCGCTCGCCGCGTTCCCGCACACGATCTTCGGCGCGCTCATGTTCGCGGCGGGAGTCGTGATCTCAGTGTCGGCTTGGCACCTGGCTCGCGGCCAGCACTTCGACACCATGCGCATCTCGCTGAAGTTCGGCCTCTGGGCGATGATCTTCTCGACTGCGGGCGTGGTGCTCACCGGTGACCAGCTCGGGCTGGCGATGTACGCCGCGCAGCCGATGAAGATGGCGGCTGCCGAGGCGACCTTCAACACGGTCTGCGGAGCCGATGCCTCCTTCAGCCTGTTCACGCTCGGCACCCCCGACGGAAGTTCCGAGCTGTTCTCGATCCGCGTGCCGTACCTGCTGTCGCTGCTCTCGACCCACACGCTCGACGCCTGCGTGCACGGCATCAACGACCTCAACGCCGAGTACGCGCAGACCTACGCGGCCACCGGGCTGACCGAGTTCGCGCCGGTGCTGTGGATCACGTACTGGGCGTTCCGCTGGATGATCGGCCTCGGCATGGCCGCGGGCCTCGTCGCCGTGATCGGACTCTGGCTGACCCGCAAGAGCGCGAAGAAGGAACCGGCGCCGTGGATGTGGAAGCTCGCGATCTGGTCATTCCCGCTCGCGCTGTTCGCCAACATCATGGGCTGGGTCTTCACCGAGATGGGCCGGCAGCCCTGGATCGTCTTCGGACTGATGAGCACGCGCGACGGCGTCTCGCCGGGAGTCTCCGGAGTCGAGGTGCTGATCTCCCTGATCGCGTTCACCGCCATCTACGCCGCGCTCGCCGTGGTCGAGATCCGTCTCATCGTCCGTGCGGCGCAGAAGGGTCCCGACACCGAAGAGCAACCCCACGATGAGACGGCCCAGCTGCCGTCGGTCGTCTACTGAGAGGGAGGAGCATCATGGATCTCGCCACACTCTGGTTCTGGCTCGTCGGCTTCTTCTTCGTCGGCTACTTCGTGCTCGACGGCTTCGACTTCGGCGTGGGGATGTCGCTGCCGTTCCTCGGCCGGAACGACGTCTCGCGGCGGCAGGTGATCAACACGATCGGACCCATCTGGGACCTCAACGAGACCTGGGTCATCGTCGCGGGCGCCGTGCTGTTCGCATCATTCCCGGAGTGGTACGCCACGCTCTTCAGCGGCTTCTACCTGCCGCTGCTGCTGATCCTGCTCGCGCTGATCCTGCGTGGCGTCTCGTTCGAGTACCGGCACCAGCGGGAGGATGCCGCGTGGAAGCGGCGCTTCGACCGGATGATCGTGATCGGCTCGGCCGTGCCCGCGTTCCTCTGGGGCGTCGCATTCGGCAACATCGTGCAAGGAGTCGCGCTGGATGCGGACCACATCTACGTCGGCGGCTTCTTCGCCCTGCTGAACCCGTACTCGCTGCTCGTCGGCGCCACGACGCTGCTGGTGTTCTTCCTGCACGGGGTGCTGTTCGTGGCACTGAAGACCGACGGGCAGGTGCACGACGATGCGCGGCGCCTGGTGAAGATCGCTGCCGTGCCGACGATCCTCGTGGCGGCGGGTACCGTGCTGTGGACGATCGGCATCGCCTCGGGGCGTGCGGCGCCGATGCTGTTCCTGGTCGTCGTCGCGGGTGCGCTCGCCGCGGTCTCGCTGATCGCCGCGGTGCTCTTCTCGGTGCGCGGGCGCGACGGTCGGGCCTTCACCGCGGGAGCGGCGACCGTGCTGTTCGCGGTCGTGATGCTGTTCCTCGCTCTGTTCCCGTACGTCATGCCCTCGACGATCGACCCCGCGTTCAGCCTCACGATCGCCAACGCGTCGAGCACGCCGTATACGCTGCAGATCATGAGCTGGACCGCGCTGATCGCCCTCCCGCTGGTCATCGCGTACCAGAGCTGGACGTACTGGATCTTCCGCAAGCGCGTCACCCGCTCCTCCATCGAGGCGGCACCGGCGCACGCATGAAACCCGTCGATCCGCGGCTGCTGCGCTACGCGGGTGCCGCGCGGGGGTTCCTCGCGGCATCCGCGCTGATCGGCGTGGTGCAGACGGCCGTGACGATCGCGTTCGCCTGGTTGCTGACGGATGCCGTCACCGGCGCGCTCGCGGGGCGGAACGTGACGTCGTCGCTGCTGTGGCTGCTCGCGGCGGCGCTGCTGCGCGGCATCCTGATCGCGGCGTCGGATGCGGCCGGTACCCGTGCGGCGGCGAAGACGGGGATGCAGCTGCGAGCGGCGTTGATCGCGGCCGTGGGTCGCCTGGGGCCGGGGTGGCTGGGTCAGCGGAACCAGACCGCGCTCGCGGTGACCGCCGGCCACGGGCTCGAGGCGCTCGACGCGTACTTCGCCCGGTACATCCCGCAGCTCGTGCTCACCGTGATCGCGACGCCGGTGATCGTCGCGGTGATGTGGTGGCAGGACTGGCCGAGCGGACTGACCGCGATCATCACGCTGCCGCTGATCCCGCTGTTCCTGATCCTCATCGGCATCGCGACGCGCACCGTGCAGACCCGGCAGTGGCAGACGCTGCAGCGGTTGGCGGTGCGGTTCGCCGACACGGTGCAGGGGCTCTCGACGCTGCGGCTGTTCGGGCGCGAGCAGCGGGCGGCCGACCGCATCGAGACGACCGCGGACGAGTATCGCCGCGAGACCATGAAGGTGCTGCGGTTCTCGTTCCTGTCGGGCTTCGCGATGGAGCTGCTGGCCTCGCTCGCGGTCGCACTGATCGCGGTGGCTGTGGGGTTCCGGCTGCTGTCCGGCGACCTGTCGCTCGAGGTCGGGCTGTTCGTGCTGCTGCTCGCGCCCGAGGCGTTCCTGCCGATCCGCCAGGTCGGGGTGCAGTTCCACGCGGCGGCCGAGGGGGTTGCGGCGACCGAAGACGTGTTCGAGGTGCTCGATGCGGCGGGGTCTCAGCCGGCGCTCGTTCACAATTCAGTCAGAACTTCGGCCGGCGGGTGGGACTCGGGCCTTTCCGCCCCGGTGACGGCAGTTCTGACTGAATCCTGCACGGACGACCGCGGGCTCGTGGTCGCCGACCTCCGCGTGCGCGACCTTCCGCCCGTCTCGTTCACCGCCGAACCCGGCGCGATCACGCTGATCGAGGGGCCGAGCGGCGCGGGGAAGTCGAGCCTGCTGGCCGCGCTGCGCGGTGCGACCCGGTTCGACGGCCGCGCGGTCTTCGCGGGCCGTGACGTCCGCGAACTCGAACCGGCCGCGTGGCTGGCGTGGGCGGGGCAGCAGGCCGGCCTGCTGCGGGGAACGGTCGCGGAGAACGTGGCACTCGGCGACCCGGAGCCCGATTCGCTCCGTGTCCGATCGGCGCTGGATGCCGCCTGCGCGGACACGATCCGGCCGGAGCAACTGCTCGGAGTGCAGGGTGCCGGCCTGTCGGGCGGGCAGGCGCAGCGCGTCGCCGTCGCCCGGGCGCTGTACCGGCACACCTCCGATCCTCGGCGGGTGCTCGCGCTGGATGAGCCGTCGAGCGCGCTCGACCCCGACACGGAAGCGCGGCTGTGGCGTTCGCTGCGCGAGCGGGCGGATGCCGGCGCCACGATCCTGCTCGTCTCGCACCGCCGGTCGGCGCGGCACATCGCGGATCAAGTCGTGGCGTTGGGGGTGAGCGCATGACCCTTCGACAGGCTCAGGGAACCCGGCGTGAGGCCGGCGCGCGGGTACGAGAGGTGCTGCGGCTCGCGCAGCCGCCGGCGCGGCGGTTCCTGCCCGGCCTCGTCTGGGGTGCGCTGTCTGCTGCGGCCGCCGTCAGCCTGCTCGCGGTCAGCGGCTGGCTCATCGTGAGCGCGTCGATCGTCGACTCGCTCGTGCCGCTGTCGATCGCCGTCGTCGGAGTGAGGTTCTTCGCGGTGTCGCGCGCGGTGACGCGCTACCTGGAGCGGCTGAGCGGGCACGACGCGGCGCTCCGGCAGCTCGCCGTGACCCGGGCCGACCTGGTGCGCCGCCTCGTGCCGCTGTCGCCCGCCGGCCTCGGCTCGACCGATCGCGGACAGGTGCTCGCCGCCCTCGTCGACGACGTGGAGAACCTGCAGAACCTTCCGCTCCGCGTGGTGCAGCCGCTCGCCGTCGCCGGTGTCGTGGCGGTCGGCGCGGTGGGGTTCATCGCCTTCGTGTCGCCGTCGGCCGCGCTGACGCTCGCGGTCTGCCTGCTCGTCGCGGCGGCCGCGGCGATCGGGCTCGGATGGATGATCGGCTCGCGTGCCGAGGCGCTCGTCTCAGCTCGTCGCGCAGACCTTTCGGCCGCGCTCGTCGACTATCTCGGCAGTCTCGACGTGCTCCTCGCGTACGGCGCCGAGGCACAGGCGCGCGTCCGCATCGCCGCTGCCGATGCCGACCTCCGTCGCGTGGTCGCCCGGGCATCGCTCGCGCAGGCGATCGCCGCGGGAGTGGTGTCGGCCGTCGCCGGTGCTGCCTCGGTGTGGGCGCTCGCCGCCGCGGCGCCGGGCCTCGCCGCCGGAGCGATCGACGGGCCGTGGCTGGCCGTCGTCGTGCTCGTGCCGATGGTCGTGTTCGAGATCTTCGGAGCGGTGCCGGTGGCCGCGGCATCCTGGCGCAGCGTGCGGTCGAGTGCGCAACGCATCGTCGACGTGCTGCCGGAGCGGATGCCGGACGAGCTGCGTCCGGACGCGGGGGAGAAGACGGGCGGGTCTGACAGCACGATCAACACCGCACCGACCCTGCGGATGCGCGGAGTCCGCGCGCACTGGCCGGGCGGTGCGCCGGCGCTGAAGGGCGTCGACCTCGACCTCCGGCCGGGCGAGCGGGTGCTCGTGGCAGGTCCGAGCGGGGCGGGGAAGAGCTCGCTCGCGGCGGTGCTGGTCGGGTTCCTGCGGGTCGAGGGCGAGTACCTCCTCGACGGCCACGATGCGGCGGCCATCTCCGGCCCGGCCCTGCGGCGCACGATCGGCCTGTGCGAGCAGAGTCCGCAGCTGTTCGACGAGGACATCCGCCAGAACCTGCTGTTCGCGCGCGACACCGCGACCGACGAAGAGCTGCTGGACGTGCTCGACCGCGTGGGCCTGGGGGAGTGGGCGCGGGAGCGCGGCGGCCTCGACGCCAGGGTCGGCGAACGCGGCGCGCTGGTCTCGGGCGGTCAGGCGCAGCGCATCGCCCTCGCCCGTGCGTTGCTGCGCGGGTTCCCGGTGCTGGTGCTCGACGAGCCGACCGCAGGTGTCGATCCCGCGGCATCCGATGCGCTGCTGCGCGACCTGCTCGGCGCGACCGGCGAGCAGTCGGTGCTGCTGATCTCGCACGTCGAACCGCCGTCGGGGACGGTCGATCGTGTGGTGCGGCTGGAGGACGGCCGGACCGTGTGACGCGGCGACCTGGTCAGCCGTAGAGCGGCGTCGGCGGCTCCATCACGATGCCTTGGGCCTCGAACGCCCGGCGGCGCTCCTCGATGCGGCGGTGCAGCTCGACCTGCGCATCGTCGACGAACTGCGCATCCAACTCGACGGTCGCGGGGTGCGGGTCGCCGTGGTGCGCCGCGATGTACGCGTCGAGTTCGGGTCCGCTCGTCCACGAGGTGATCAGGGCGTAGCGCGGAGCGGTCCCCCGGTGCCAGACCGCGTGCCAGAAGCGCTGCGTGTCGACGACGATCCGCGAGCCTGCACGCAGCGGCAGCCGTATCTCGGTCGCCGGGTCGAACCGGTCGGATCGCAGGAGCAGCATCGATTCGGTGTCGTCGGACAGGTTGAAGAACCCGCGCACGACCCAGCCCGTGCCCTCGTCGTTGAGGCGGTTGTTGTCGTCCTGGTGCAGGTTGTAGACGGCGTCGGCGTACTCGTTCGGCTGCAGCTCGATGACGCGGCAGCGGCCGACGCCGGCACCCGGCTCGAGCGCCCACTGCTGCAGGGTCGGGGCGGTCGCGACCTGCGAGGGGATCCAGACGCCGTCCTTGTCGGTGCGTGGGGGAGTGTGGTTCCAGAAGCCGTTGCAGTCCACGGCGCCCGCGTAGCTGGTCAGCGGCGCGAAGCGCGTGATGCCCGAGGACCGCCAGCGCACGTACTCCAGATCCCGCCATTCGGACGGATCGGCGGTGACGGCCTGATCGTCGAGGACAACGTAGCCGGTGTCGGCCAGCGCGTCGGACGTGATGAAGCCCATGGTGCGCATCCTTCCATCGGGGTGCTTAGGCCATCCTAACTCGGGAGGCCTCGCCGTTGTCGGAGGGTGCGCCGGAGAAAACCGACGGAACAGCCTCCGCCGATATTCTGGAGCGATGACTCAGCCGCAGGGAGCCCTCCTCGTGGGCAGCGTGAACTTCGACGATGCCGAGACCACCATCCGCACCGCGGCTGCGCTGCTCGGTCCGCAGTTGCGACGCATCCCCGATGGGGAGGTCGGCAAGCGGTTCCACTGGATCATGTTCCAGCCCGACGTGATCGGTCAGGCCGACGGCATCGAGCGCGTCGGCGACCAGCCGATCCCGTTCCCCGCCGGCATCGATGCGCGCGGACTGCGCATCGCCGAGGGAACGGATGCTGCCGCCATCGAGCTCCCGCCACTGGGTTACGCCGCGGCCGCGATCGAGTCGTACGCCATGTTCACACGCCTGCGCGAGGAAGGTGCCGTGGTTCCCGGCATCCGCTTCCAGGTGTCGCTGCCGACGCCGCTCGCCGTCATCTCCTCGTTCTTCGGCGGCGACGACCGTGCGGACATCGAGCCGGTCTACACCGCCGCCATCCTGCGTGAGCTCGACGAGATCCTCGCGGCGATCCCGCACGACGACCTCGCCGTGCAGTGGGACGTCGCGAGTGAGATGGGCATCCTCGAGCGCGCCGCCTGGTACGGGGCGGTGATGGAGGCGTGGTGGCCGGGTGACCCGTTCGACGGTCTGGTGTCGCGGCTCGCGGACCTCATCGACGCCGTGCCATCCGACGTCGAGGTCGGCGTGCACCTCTGCTACGGCGACGCGGGGGAGAAGCACTTCTTCGAGCCGACGGATGCCGGAAACCTCGTCCGCTACGCGAATGCGGTGGTCGCGGCATCCGCCCGGGAGATCACCTGGCTGCACCTGCCCGTGCCGATCGAGCGCGACGACGAGGGCTACTTCGCGCCGCTCGCCTCGCTGGTCCCGGTCGCCGAGCTGTACCTCGGGCTCGTGCACCGCGAGGACGGCGCAGAGGGTGCGGCGCGACGGGTCGCCGCCGCACCCGCCTTCGTGTCGGGGTTCGGCGTCGCGACCGAGTGCGGCATCGGACGGGCTCCGGCCGGGTCGACCGAGGGCATCCTTCGCACGCACGCCGAGGTCGCCTCCGCCTGGTGAGTGATCCGGTGGCCGGTGGATTCGCGCACACGGCCCGTCTCGCGTAAGCTATTCCGCGGTGACGTGTCCGAGCGGCCGAAGGTGCAACTCTCGAAAAGTTGTGTAGGGTAACCCCCTACCGTGGGTTCAAATCCCACCGTCACCGCCATGGAAACCCCCTCTTCGTGAGGGGGTTTTTCCGTGTCGACCCACACGAACGACCCCGCGCATGCGAACGCGCCTCGCGACGGCGCGCACCGACATCGACCGGGCGGGACAATGCCGCCACTCGGGTGCTCCAGCACAGGGGAAGCCAGGTCGTGCCATCCTGAATGAGAACCGAAAGGCACGGTCATGGACCCGATTCTCCCGAGCCAGGGCAATGCGCCGGCTCCCATGCTGCAGGACGTGCGCGGCTCAGGCAAGCGTGCCATCAACTACTTTCACGTGATCGTCAGCGACGCGTCGATCGGCACGTCGGGTCGACGGGAGGTGCAGTTGATCGGCGCCGACGATGCGGACTCGCTCCGCGTCCCGCTTTCGTACGACGCGTTCGAGGTGGAGATCGACGACATCTCCACGGAGCGTGGCAGCTCGCAGGTCCGGAAGATGATCACCGGAGCTGTCGCTCGTTTCGGCCTCTCCCTCGACCCTTCCTCCTGGTTCAGTCGGGAAGGCGACGAGGGACAGGTGGTTGCTGTCCGGCGCGGCCAATAGAGGCGAGTAGTCAGGGCGTTCGTCATCCTCGCCACTCACACGTCGCGGCGCTGAGCCCTGGCTCTCTCCCTCGGCGGCGACGGCTCCGGAAAGTAATGCCGCTCGGTGGGCTCACCGTCGACATGCGCCCGGGCGGCTGCCTGGATCTCGCGATCGCGTCCGGTCAGTCGCTGCGTCTGCTGCCGACGGTACTCTCCCCACGAGGGGACCATGAAGGACTCGAGCAGCACGTCCTGCTCCTCGCCGCTGCGGAGAAGCGTCCATCGGTAGCCGCCGGTGCGACGCCGGGAGCTCTCGACCAGCCGCATCGCTTTCCGGAACGGATCGATGTTGTCGGCGGACACGGTGTAGGCGATCTGCACGAGCACGGGTCCGTCGGTCGGCTGGGGCTCGTGGACGAGAGTCGGCGTCGGCCACGACATCGAGACGGTGCGGTCCACGGTGCTGGTGCCGGGCAGAAGCGGCCACCACAGCACACTGGCCGCGACGATGACGAGAAGCACCGCGGCCACGGCGAGCGAGGTCGTCGTGCCGAAGGCTCCGGCCAGCGCGCCCCAGCCGAACGAACCGGCGGCCATCGTCCCCATGAAGACGAGGATGTAGATCGACGCTCCGCGTGATCGCACCCACTGCGGAAGGGTCAGCTGGAGGGCGGCGTTCAGCACCGTGAGCGTGCCGATCCAGGCAACGCCGGCGAGGACGAGCAGCACGAGCATCGGTGCGAACGGCAGCCATGCCGCCGCGAGGGTCCCGCCGGCGAACAGCAGCGCGCTCACGGCGATCACCGCGTTGTCCGAAAATCTCTTCCGGGCGACGGGCAGGACGAAGATGCCGAGCACAGCGCCGATGCCGAGTGCGCCGAGAAGGAACCCGTACCCGCTCGAGGTGAGGCCCAGCCGAGAGGCCGTCACCGGAAGCAACGCCCACAGCCCGCTGGCGGGAAGAGCGAAGAGGGCGGATCGCAGAAGGATGCGGCGTACGAGGTGGGCGGATGCGACGTACCGCACGCCCGCTCGCAGCGCGGCCGTGAACGGTTCGCGGTCATCGAGTCCGCTCTGCGGAGGCCGCCGCCACAACCAGAGTGCGATGACTGCCGCGACGAAGCTGAGCGCGTTGATGCCGAAGACCACGGCGACGCCGAACAACGACAGCAGCACCCCGGCCAGAGCGGGGCCGACAGCGCGGGCGCCGTTCACGGTCACACCACCGAGCGCGGACGAAGCGCCGATGAGCGGGCGGGGGACGAGTTCGGGTTGGATCGCCTGCCAGGCCGGAGACGTCAGCGTGGAGGTGATCCCGAGCAGGAACGTGAAGCCCAGGATGGTCCAGGGGGTCAGTGCGTTCAGAACGGCGATGACCGTCAGCACCGCGGCGATCACAGCGCTCGCCGCGGATCCCCAGATCAGCAGCTTCCGGCGATCGAGGGAATCGGCGAACACCCCGGCGGGGAGCGCGAACAGCACAGCCGGCGCCAGGCTCGCGGTCTGCACGAGGGAGATGATCGTCGCTCCGGCGGCCGCGTCGACGAGGTACCACTGTGCTCCGACCGTCTGCATCCAGGTGCCGATGTTGCTCCCCAGCTGCGCGAACCACAGCATGCGGAACGCCGGGATGGCGAGCGGCGCCCAAGCGGAGGCGGCGGTGGGCTTCGGCAGATCAGGGGAAGAGGTCATCGGTGCGCGTCCGCTCGGTCGGAGTCGAGTCGAGCATCAGCGTATAGCCCTCGATCGCGGGAGGTCGACGAGCGCCAGGATGCTGTCAGTCCTCTGCGGCGTCGATGAGCTCGAGCAGCTTGCGCAGCTCATCCCTGATCTCGGTGTGGTCGTACTGCCCCGCCCGGCTCTCGCCCGAGATGACGCCGGACCGACGCACCTTGTCGAAGTCGCCGAACGGGAAGCTGTAGGCCTGCTTCGTCTCGGGATTCTCGCTCTTGTCGATGCCGAGGTGCCAGTGGGAGAACTCGGTCCAGCCGTGCTTCTCGATGAACCGGTTCTCGTCCGCTGCGCTGGGCGCCGCCTCGGACCAGTCGTCGCGCTCGTCTCTGACGACCTTGCCGTCGCGGACGAGGGAACGGGCGTGCTTCAGTGCGGGGCGGTTCAGTTCGATAGCCATGGCGAAACGCTAGGCGGGCCGGCGAGCTCGCTGGAACCCCTTGACGACGGGAAGAAACGGCCGCGCGTGCCAGGATCGCGTGCTCGCCTAAGGCCTAGTGCCCGAGGCGCAGGGAATGTACTGTCTGGCCATGTACCGAATCCGCGGAACGCTTCAGCCGTCGGGCGATTCTTTTGAGACGCTTGCGGCGAGCTTCGTCAATCAGGGGCTGCGGCCTTCCGCCGACAACCTGGTCGAAGAATCGTTTGCGCTCTCAGAGAGGGCAGCTTCCGCGCAGCATCTGCGCCCACCAGAATCCGACTCCTCCGAGGACCTATTTCGGCGACTGGTCGAGCTGTGGGGGCGGACGGTCTGAACGAGCATCTCCTAAGGCGAGCCCTGTCCGACGCTTACGATTCTGACGTCGTGCTGGGAGAGACCGTGCAGACCACGAGCCCACTGGGCGAATTGTTCAACCCGGAGGGCATCGGGATGTGGAAAGGGAACATCGACGCGGGGTGGGCTTTGGCCTTCGGCCCGGAAAACGTCCCCTCCGGCTTCCGGCTGGAGGCCATGCGTCGAGGAATAGTTCGGTGGAGTCTCGAGGGCTTTGGTGCGGCAGCTTTTCTCCGTCACGCCTTCATCGTCCCGGTTCGGGAGGGCGGGCGTGCTGTGGAGATCGAAGAGGTGGAAACTGAGGAACTTCTAGTCGATCGTGCTGCGATAATCGACCAACTCCGACCGTTCGGCGTGGCGGGTCTTCGGCCGACCTTGCTTCTCCGTGTGTATGAGGGTTCCAACACGCGGGTCACGGACCTCACGTTGATTCAACGCGCTGGCAGGTGGCTGCTTCCGAGGAAGGCGCTGGTGAGGGGAGCGGTGCTCGTCGGTCGAGTTTGTTGGACCGTGGGGGCCGAGTCGCAAGCGCTAGCCGACCCGACTGCCGAATGGCGGTTGTCTCGCGCCACCCTGAGGTCGTTGCCGTGGCGGGCCGCCACCGAAGCACCGGAACTCGGCGCGCTTGAGCCCGGCACGCTGGGCCCGGATACACATCTGCTCGTGGCCGTGCATGGCACGATGGCGTGTGCCATCCCGATGGCGCGTGAGATCGAGCGGATCCGAGGGAGAAACAGGGGATTCCTGACGCGCTTCGAGCACGACACGTGGTTGCCCGTACTCACGAACGCCCGGAGCCTGAGCGCTGCCATAGCAGCGGTCGGCGTCAAGCGAGTGACACTGGTCGCCCACTCGCGTGGAGGACTCGTCGCGCTCCTCGCCATGGGATTGCTCAGGCGGGAGACTCCGGACATTCGTGCCGACCTGCTCGCCCTCGGGACCCCGTTCGGCGGCACACCTGTCATCACGAGCGCCGCAGGCGGTCTCCTCGGGGCGCTCACGCTCATCGGCTCCTTGGAAACCTTCTCCGGGATGGGGTTCGATCTGGTGACACGCCTCTCGGGCTTCGTGATTCGCGGTCAACTTCCGGCAGGGCTCCGCGATATGTCCGAGACGGATTCTGCGGCACTCCTACTGATCCGAGAGTTCTTCACGAGCGAAAATCTCGATGTGCGAGCGTTTGGCGGCCGGATGGCGCCGGACGCGCCAACCGACAGTTTCGCTGTGAAGATGATCTCAGGGTTCACAGACCGCTCGTTCCGAGGTGCTGACGGCCAGACGCAATCCGACAACGACTATGTCGTCCCGACAATATCTGCGCTTCGATACACCGCGGAACAGGAGGTCATCGAGTCGGACCACTTTTCGTACCTGACCAAATCCGAGGTGGTTGCCGCTCTAAAGGCGATGGAGCCGAGCGGCGCGAGGTGGTAGACGTAAGAGGTCACCCGAGGAGTGCTGGATCAAACGAGGCACTCCTTCAGAACCGCGCGGGCACGTTCTCAGACAGCTCCCCGATACGCGGCGGATCCGCCCCCGGCCGGGACACGGTGATCGCCGCTGCCCGCGCGCTGAACCGCAAGAGCTCGGCCAGCGAGTCCTCTTCGATGTCGCGCAGTCTCGCCCGCGCATCCGCGGAGTCGAGGCCGAGCATGAGGAGTCCATGGATCAGGGCGCTCATGAAGGTGTCGCCCGCACCGACGGTGTCGACGACCTCGACCCGCTGTCCGGGGACGCGCGTCACCCCCGCGCGGGACACCGCGAAGGCCCCGCTCGCGCCCATCGTCACCACGATCACCGATGGCCCGCGCTGCAGCCAGGACCAGGCAGCTTCGAGGGGATCCACTCCCGGATAGAGCCAGGCGAGATCCTCATCGCTGGCCTTGACGAGGTCGGCGAGGGTGACGAAGCTCTCCACGTCGACGACCGCCCGGGCGTGGTCGGGGAGGAGCGCGGGCCGCACGTTGGGGTCGTACGTGATCAGCGACGACCCCCGCATCTCGGTGAGGAGGGTGCGCACCACGCCGGCGCCGGGAGCGAGCAGAGCGGCGATGGACCCGGTGTGCACGATGCCGGCGGGGTCCTCGCGCGCTGCCGAGACATCGGCCACGGACCAGGCGATGTCGAACTCGTAGCGCGCGGAACCGGTCTCGTCGAGGTGCGCGGTGGCGGTGGCGGTCCGCGAGGTGTCGGAAGAGACGACCTCGACCCCCGCGTCTGCCAGCCAGCTGCGGATCTGCGCACCGTGCGTGTCCGCGCCGAGCTGCGTCAGGAGCTGCGCGCTGTCGCCGAGCCGGCCGAGCGCGAGGGCGACGTTCGCCGGGCTCCCGCCGGGGCTCTCGTCGATGCGGCCATCCCCGCGGTGCACCACATCGACGAGAGCCTCTCCGATGACGAGGACCTGACCGCTCATGAACGCCCGGCGGGCGTCAGGAACGAGAGGATGCTGTGCGGCTCGACGATCCGCGGCGTGAGCTGGGCGTTGAAGGTGCGCCCGGCCTCCGCACCGAGGTGCGCGTCGAACGCCTCCTGATCCCGGTAGATCTCGAAGACGACGAAGCGGTCCCGGTCCTCGGCGCGGCGGTACACGTCGAACGCGCTGTTCCCCGGCTCGGCCCGCACGGTCGCCGCGTACTCCGTGATCAGGGCATCGACCTCGTCAGCCGCGCCGGGCCGCGCCGTGAACTCGGCGGAGAGGACGATCCGGTCGTCGGTCATGCCTGTGCCGCTCCGGTCATGATCGCCACGGCATCCGTCATGTTGTGCGACTGCGGCGTGATGGTCGCCGCGCGCTTGCCCAGGCGCTGGATGTGGATGCGGTCGGCGACCTGGAACACGTGCGGCATGTTGTGCGAGATGAGGATGACGGGCACCCCGCTGCCGCGCAGGTTCTCGATCAGCTCGAGCACCTGGTTCGATTCGCGCACGCCGAGGGCGGCGGTGGGCTCGTCGAGCACGACGACCTTCGAGCCGAAGGCCGCGGCCCGTGCGACGGCGACGGCCTGGCGCTGGCCTCCGGACAGGTTCTCCACCGACACCGTCACGTCCTGGAGTGTGGAGATGCCCAGCTTGAGCACCTGCTCGCGGGCGTCCTGACGCATGCCCGCGGTGTCGAGCGCGCGGAAGACGGAACCCAGGATGCCGGGCTTGCGGCGTTCGCGTCCGAGGTACAGGTTCGACGCGACGTCGAGGGCGGGAGAGACGGCGAGGTTCTGATAGACCGTCTCGATGCCGGCGTTCCGCGCATCCTGAGGTCCCTTGAAGTGGACCTCCTTGCCGTCGAGCAGCAGCTGCCCGTCGTCGGGGATGTACGCGCCGGTGAGGCACTTGATGAGCGTCGACTTGCCGGCGCCGTTGTCGCCGATGATCGCGAGCACCTCGCCGGCGTGGAGCTGCAGGCTCACGCCGTCCAGTCCCACCACGCGGCCGAAGGTCTTGACGAGGCGCTTGGCCTCGAGCACGGGTACGCCGGTGGGGACCGGCGCCAGGGAGGGAGCTTCAGTTGCGTTGGTCACTTGCGTACCTTTCGAATCCACTGGTCGATGGCGACAGCGACGATGACGAGGATGCCGATGGCGAGGGTCTGGTACAGACCGTCGACGCCGGCGAGGAAGAGACCGTTGCGGAACACTCCGACGATGATCGCTCCGAGCAGCGTGCCCCAGATGATCCCGCGGCCGCCGAAGAGCGAGGTGCCGCCGATCACCACGGCCGTGATCGAGTCGAGGTTCAGGTCGGCGCCGGCGTTGGGGCTGGCGGCGCCCGAGCGCCCGATCTGGATCCAGGCGGCGACGGCGAGGATGGCGCCGGCCGCGATGTACACGCTGAAGAGCACCTTCTTCGTCGAGATGCCCGCGAGGCGCGCGGCGTCTTCGTCATCGCCCACGGCGTAGACGTGGCGACCCCAGGCGGTGCGGCCGAGGATGTAGGCGACGAGAGCGTAGAGCGCGAGCATGATGAGCACGCCGACCGTGAGTCGTACATCGCCGAGCGGCAACGAGGTCGACGTCCAGGTGAGCATCTCCGGCATGTCCGACTTGCGGATCGTCTGGCCCCCGCTGTACAGCAGGGTCAGGGCGATGAAGACGTTGAAGGTTCCGAGCGTCGCGATGAACGGGGGCAGCTTGACCCGCGTGACGAGCAGGCCGTTGAGGGCTCCTGCGGCAAGAGCGGCCAGCAGGCCGGCGAGCAGTGCGATGGGGGCCGGGAGGCCGTTGTTCGCGGCGGTCTGCGCCATCACCATCGACGTGCCGATCATCAGCGCGCCGACAGAGAGGTCGATGCCGGCGGTGAGGATGATCAGGGTCTGCGCGATCGCGACGGTTCCGACCACCGAGACCTGGTCGAGCACGAGCGACAGGTTCGCCGCCGCGAAGAACCGCGGGTTGATGGTGCCGAACACGATGACCGCGACGACGAGCACCACGGCAGGGCTGATGGCCGGGTAGCGGTGGAGGATGCCGCGGAGGCGATCCACCGGCGTGCGGTGGTCGAGGAACTCCGCCGCGAGGTCCAGGGAGGACGTGGGGGCTGTTTGCGTCACGATGTCAGATCCAATGTTCGTTCCGGGGGTGCCGCGGGCAGCGCATGCTGACCGCGGCACCCGTGGGGATGCTTACTCGCCGCCCCAGCAGATGCCGGAGGCTTCGGCGGTGTCGATCGAGGTCACGCCGTCGACGGCCTGATCGGTCACGAGCTCGACGCCCGTGTTGAAGAAGTCCAGGCCTTCGGAGTTCTCGGGCTTGGTGCCGTCCTTGACGAGGTCGACGATCGCCTGAACGCCGAGCTCGGCCATCTTCACCGGGTACTGCTGGCTCGTCGCGTCGATGATGCCGTCCTCGACCTGACCGACACCGGCGCATCCGCCGTCGATCGAGACGATGAGGACATCGTCCTTGTCCTTGCCGGCGGCCTCCAGGGCCTGGTACGCGCCGTAGGCGGCGGGCTCGTTGATCGTGTAGACCACGTTGATGTCGGGGTTCTTGGCGAGCAGGTTCTCCATCGCGGTGCGGCCGCCGTCTTCGGCGCCCTGCGAGGCCTCGTTGCCGACGATCGTGTAGTCGCCGCCCTTGCCGCCGGTGTAGGAGCCCTCGGACTCCTCGTCGCCGTTGACCTGGTCGTCGCCGAGCTCGATGCCGAGACCATCGAGGAAGCCCTGGTCGCGGTTGTAGTCCACGCTCACGGCCTTATCGTCGAACAGGTCGACGAGGCCGATGACCGCTTCTGCACCGTCGAGCTTCTCGGCGGTCCACTGGCCGACGTACTGGCCGGCGAGGAAGTTGTCGGTGGCGAAGGTGATGTCGACGGCGTCGGCGGGATCCGGTGCCGTATCGAGCGCGATCACGAAGATGCCGGCGTCGCGGGCCTTCTCGATCGCGTCGAGCACGGCCGGGCCGTTGGGCGTGATCAGGATGCCCTGGTCGCCCTTGGAGATCGCGGCCTCGATGGCCTGGATCTGGGTGTCCTCGTCGCCGTCCTCCTTGCCGGCGGCCAGGGTGAGCGAGACGCCGTCCTTCTCGGCGGCCGCCTTCGCGCCGTCCTGCATGGCGACGAAGAAGGGGTTGGAGTTGGTCTTCACGATGAGCGAGACGCCGATCGTGTCCTCCGAGGATCCGCCGCCTGCGCCGTTGGTGGCGCCGGAGCATCCGGTCAGTGTCAGCGCGAGACCGGCGGACACCGAAACCGCTGCCAGAAGCACGCGGGGGAATCGTGGGGTGAGCTTCTTCATTGAGTTCCTTTCGGCCGTCGTCGCCCGTTTGACAACGATGTCAAAGGCAGTTCTACTCGATCGCTGAAGTAGAGTCAAGTCACCTTCGAGGAAAAGAGACGCAAGCGTGACAACGATGTCGACATCGACGCCGCAACAGCCCAGGGCGACCATGAAGCACGTCGCAGCGCTCGCCGGCGTCGGGATCAAGACCGTGTCACGAGTCATCAACGACGAGCCGAACGTGACGGAGGCCACCGCCGAACGGGTGTGGAAGGCGGTTCGAGAGCTCGACTACCAGCTCGACCTGCAGGCGGGCAGCCTCCGTCGAGCGGATGGCCGCACCCGCACCCTCGGGCTCCTCGTCGGCAGCGTGGACAACCCCTTCGCCGGCGCCATCCACCGTGCGGTGGAGGACATCGCGGCAGCCCGCGGGGTCGCCGTCTTCGCCTCGAGCATGGACGACGACGCCGGGCGCGAGTCCGAGGCGGTGCGGGCCTTCCTGCAGCGGCGCGTCGACGGGCTGATCCTGACCACGGCCAGCGACCACCCCGAGTACCTGTCGCTGCTCCGCGACCGCGGCCTGCCCGTCGTCTACGTCGACCGCGAGCCCCTGGAAGCCGACGTCGACACCGTCGCCAGCGACAACCGCGCCGGAGCGGCCGCCGCGACGGCGCACCTGATCGCTCACGGACACCGGCGCATCGCGCTGCTCACCGACCGTCTCGACCTCGTCACCGCCCGCGAGCGCCGCCAGGGCTACCTCGGCGCCCACGCGGCGGCGGGCGTCCCGGTGCCCGAAGACCTCATCGTCACCGGCCTGCATGAGGCGACGGATGCCGAGGGCGCACTCGCCCGGCTCCTGGCGTCGGACGAGCCCCCCACCGCCGCCTTCAGCGCGCAGAACCTCATCACGATCGGCGCGCTGCACGCCCTGCGAGCAGCCGGACTCTCGCACTCCACGGCCCTCGTCGGCTTCGACGATGTGGCGCTCGCCGACCTCATGGATCCCGGTGTCACCGTGGTCGCGCAAGACCCGCAGCTCATCGGGAAGCACGCGGCCGAACGGGTGTTCGCACGCCTCGGCGGCGAGGTCGACGAACCCGTGCGAACCGTCGTGCCGGTCACGCTCGTGCAGCGGGGCAGCGGCGAGATCGCGCCGCGCGGACGGGTCTGACCCGGGGTTGCGCTTCGTCGACGAAGGGCCCTAAGCTCCTGCACCAGCGGTTGACATCGATGTCAACTCGCCTCATGCACGAAGGAGAGCGCACCGTTGCCTGCACCCATCCGTCCGCGTCGGACGCGGCCCCGCACCGCCGAAAACCCCGGAAAGATCATGATCGGCGGCGCGCTCAGCGTGCTGCTGGCCCTCGGCTGCGTCATCCCCGCCGCAGCCGCGGACACGAACCCCGGAGATCCGAATCCCGCCGAGCAGCAGTACCGTCCGCTCATCCACTTCACGCCCGAGAAGAACTGGATGAACGACCCCAACGGGATGGTCTACGTCGACGGCACGTATCACCTGTTCTTCCAGCACAATCCAGCCGGCACCGGGTGGGGCAACATGAGCTGGGGGCACGCCACCTCGACGGATCTCCTGCACTGGGAGGAGCAGCCGCTGGCGATTCCGCAGACGTTCAACGATGCGGGGGAGTCCATCGAGGACATCTTCTCGGGGTCGATCGTTGTGGATGAGAACAACTCCGCGGGCTTCGGTCCCGCCGGCTCCCAGCCCCTGGTCGCGATCTACACCTCCGCGTACACGCCGCAGCATCCCGAGCATCCGGGCATCCAGGCACAGTCCCTCGCGTACAGCCTCGACGACGGACAGACCTGGACCAAGTACGACGGCAACCCGGTGCTGGACCGCAAGTCGGCGAACTTCCGCGACCCGAAGGTGTTCTGGTACGACGGCCCGGCCGGCGCGTACTGGGTCATGACCACGGTGGAGGCGACGGACCACCAGGTCGTGCTCTACAAGAGCACCGACCTGAAGTCGTGGGAGCACCTCTCCGACTTCGGTCCCGCGAACTCCGTCGGCGGGATCTGGGAGTGCCCCGACCTGTTCGAGCTGCCGGTCGACGGCGACCCGGACAACACCAAGTGGGTCATGGTCGTCAATCTGAACCCGGGCTCCGTCAACGGCGGCAGCGGCGGACAGTACTTCGTCGGCGACTTCGACGGCGTGAGCTTCACCTCGGAGACGACAGATGCTCCGGGGCAGGTGCCGTCGGGCACGACCTTCGCGGGCTTCGACGAGGGGGACTACGACGGCTGGACCGTCTCGAACGAACCCGGCAACCGCTTCGACGGCCCCTGGGGCACCGCGCCCGCGACCGGTCCACTCGACGGGCAGAGCCCCGTCACCGGGTTCGTGGGCGAGGGATTCGCGAACAGCTTCCTCGACCATGACTGGGCGATCGGCACTCTCGAGTCGCCCGAGTTCACGATCGACGACGACTACATCAACCTGCTCGTCGGCGGGGGCAAGCACCCGCACGTCGAGGGCAGCCAGCTGGGCAACACGCCTCCGGCTGGTCGGACGGTCTTCGACTTCGAGCTCGCAGAGGGGCAGACCCTGCAGAGCACCGGCTGGGAGCTCACCGGCGACTTCGCGATCGACGCGGCACGGAACCCCTCGACGCAGGGTGGCGAATTCTTCCTCGGCGAGAAGCGCGTGAACACCTTCGAGGGCGGGCCGAACCAGGATGACAACGTCGGAACGATGACGTCGCCGGCCTTCACGATCGACGGAAACCACGTCTCCTTCCTGCTCGGCGGCGGACGCCGTGACGACGGCACGCTCCAGGCCGAACTCCTCGTCGACGGGGAGGTGGTACGGAGTCAGACGGGCCGCAACGCCGGTGACCTGACCTGGACCTCATGGGACGTCTCGGAGTTCGAGAGCGCGGAGGCGCAGCTGCGCATCCGCGATGACGCGAAGGGTGGCTGGGCACACCTCACGTTCGACCATCTGGTCATCGGCGACGAGAAGTCCACACCCCGCTCGGACGAGACGGCGGTGAACCTGATCGTGGACGGGGCCGTGGTGCGCAGCGCCACCGGATCGAACAGCGAGAACCTCGACTGGGCCTCGTGGGACGTCGAGGATCTGCGCGGGAAGACCGCGACGATCCAGGCGGTCGACAACAACCGACAGGGTTGGGGCCACCTGCTGTTCGACCAGGTAACCTTCTCGGATGCTCCGGCGCAGACCGCCCTCGAGGGCTACGACTGGCTCGACTGGGGTCGCGACTACTACGCCTCGGTGTCGTACTACGGCACTCCCTCGGGATCCCGGATCATGCAGGGCTGGATGAACAACTGGGACTATGCGGGCGACATCCCGACCCCGACGTGGCGCGGATCCATGGCGCTGCCGCGCGAGGTCGCGCTCACCGACACCTCGGAGGGGCCGCGCCTGAGTCAGAGGGTCGTGGAGCAGATCGACGGTCAGCTCGACACGAAGGCCGCCGAGACCCTCGACGACGTCCGGATCGACGGCGACACGGCACTCGGACTGGACGCCGAGGTGGCGAAACTGGATGTGGTCCTCCGCCCCGGCGACGCGGATTCGGCCGGCATCACCGTCTTCTCCGACGGTGAGACCGGAACACGCATCGGGTACGACACCCGGTCGGGCCGCGTCTTCATCGACCGCACGAAGTCGGGCGTCGTCGGGTTCAACCCGTCGTTCGCATCCGTCTCCGACGCGCCGCTGGCTCTCGAGGAGAACGGCACGGTCACGCTCGAGCTCTACCTGGACCGGGCATCCGTCGAGCTCTTCACCGACGACGGGATGCTGACCATCACGGATCAGGTCTTCCCGGAAGCGGGGGCGACGGCGGTCTCCGGCTGGTCCCGGGGTGGCGCCGCCACCATCGAGAGCATCACCGTGACACCGCTCACCCCGACCATGTGGCAGGTGCCGGAGCCGGGCGGCGACGCGTCGATCGCGCTCAGCACCAAGACCGTTCGCGCGGGAGACAGCATCACGGTCTCCGGGAGTGCGTTCGAGCCGGAGAGCACGCTGGCGCTGGAACTGCGGTCGGATCCGGTGGCGCTCGGAAAGGCCGTCGTCGACGGCGGTGGCGCGTTCCGGCAGAGCGTGACGATTCCCGCCACCACCCCCGCCGGCCCGCACACGCTCGCCGTGATCCGGGCGGACGGCAGCGAGGTGACGCTGCCGCTGACGGTCACCGCTCGATCCGGCACTGGGGGCGGCTCTGGTGGTAGCGGCTCCGGCGGAAGCGGTGGCGCGTCCGGACCGGGTCAGGGCGATGGCGCGCTGCCGGGAGGCCTGGCGAACACGGGTGCCGAGCCCTGGCCGCTGCTCGCCGTCGGCATCCTGTCCGTCCTCGCCGGCGGTGCTGCGCTCGTGATGCGACGCATCCGTCGCCACCTCGGCTGACTGGCAGTGCGCACGGGGTGGGTCGCGGCGCCGCCGCGGCTCACCCCTGAGCGCGTGGGATCCGCACTGAACTCAGTCGAAGACCGGGCTAAGGAAGCGGCGCTCGTAGCGACGGATGCACTGCGTCCTGCGCGCGAAGTCGAAGGCCTCGATGCACTCGGGGTCGGTCTTCGAGGCGGTCCGGTAGATCTCGTACTCGGCGAGCGAGGGGAAAGTGAACAGGGCGAAGGCCTCGTCGCTGTCGCCCTCGCTCGGCAGGAAGTAGCCGTGGTGGGTTCCGCCGTGCTTCGCGACGAGCCGGATCCAGGTGCGCCCGTACTCGGTGAAGTCGTCGAGCTTGTCCGGGTCGATCTCGTAGCGCAGGTGAACAGTGATCATCCGATCATCTTCTCAAATGGCGCGTCCGTCCTCTTCGGCGTCGAGGAGCTCGAGGGGTTCTCGCGCCGTCAGTCGCCGCTCTCCGCGTACGTCGCGGCCAGCGCCTCCCAGAGCGAAGCGGCGACCGTGGGGGACGGCCGTCCGCGGTTGGTCAGGACGACCAGGGTCGCGCCGGACTCCATGTCGGTGAAGGACGCCGAGGTGAATCCGCCGAAGGATCCTCCGTGCCCCTGCCACTCGATGCCATCGATCGTCTTGCGCGAGGTGGAAAGCCCGGTCGTGTCGTCGGCGGCGAGCGCCTGCTCAGTGGGCTCGATCATCATCTCGACGGTGGCGGGGTCGAGCACGGTCTCGCCGGTGAAGAGCGCGTCGAGGAAGCTCGCCGCGCCGAGCGCGTTGCCGGCGAAGAAGCCGTCGCCGAAGGGGAAGCCGAACTCGTCGCTCGGCACGCCGGTGGCGCCGTACGCGGTGTTGTAGTCCTGCAGCCCGAGGTCGTTCGCGAGTGGGGTGTAGCCGTGCGCGAAATGTTCGATCGTCGAGTCCGCGTCGCGGTCGCAGGTCATGACCGCTCCGCTCTCCGCATCCTGTGCTCCGGCATCCGTGAGGAAGGCGTTCACGGCCTCCGTCACCTCCGCCTCGCCGCCGAAGACCTCCGTGAGCACCCGGAGCAGCACGATGTAGTTCGTGTCCTGGTACTCGTAGATCGAACCGGGATCCACGGGAGCTGTGATTCCCGCGTTCAGCTGCTCGAAGGTGAACGCCCGGTCCGGTTCGTACTCGCTCGGTGCGGTCCCGATCGGCGCCCCCTCGGTGCCGGGCGGGAACAGCGGCGTGACCGCAGGGTCGGCGTATACATTGCCGTAGCCGCTCGTATGGGAGAGCAGCATCCGGAGGGTGACGACGTCCGACCCGGCGATCTCGTCGCCGACGTATTCGGCGATCGGAGTGTCGAGCTCGAGCCTCTTCTCCTCGACCTGGGCGAGCGCGAAGGTACCGAGGACGAGTTTTCCGAAGCTGCCGAGGTTGAAGAGGGTGTTCGAGTCGACGGCGAGCGCGGGATGGACGTTCATGATGGCATCGCCGCGCTCGGTCGACCAGACGACGACGCCGTCGCGGATCAGCACCGCCTGGACTCCCTGATCGCCCGCATCCTGCAGCGTCGCGTCAAGGGTCTGATCCAGAGCGTCGGCGAGCGGCGAATCCTGGGCATCGCCCGTCGGATCCGCAGGCCCCACGCCGGCATCTCCCGTGCAGCCGGCGAGACCGACCATGAGGGCGACCGTGACGACCGAGGCGAGCACCTTGTGCGTGCGGGGCGTTTCGAGGGGTGACGACATGAGGGGCCTTTCGAGCGGAGGCGGGCTGTGGCGACGCCGATACCCTCCTGTTCACCGTCGTGGTCGACGGCTTGCTCAGGAGGTCGGCGCCCCAGGTGCGCCTCAGTCTGCTGGCCGCGTCGGGCAGGTCCTATGGACGGATGCGCAATCGCAAACGGTATGCGTTGGATGCCGCTCCAACGGCCTAGTCGAACGAGTGCAGGCGGAGGGTCAGCCAGAGCAGGAGCGTATCGTCGGCCTGGTCGAAGTCGATCCCGAACAGTTCCGCGATCCTCGCCAACCGGTAGCGGAGCGTGTTCGGGTGGATGAAGAGCGCCCCGGCCGCCCGGATCACGTCCTGATGATTCTCGAGGTACGTGAGCACGGTCGATGCGTATTCCGTCCCGGTGACGCGATCATTCGCGAGCAGGGCGGTGGCGTGCAGGGAGCGCAACTCGTCCGACGGACGCACCAGGGAGGCGATGTCACGCAGTGCCAGGTGGCTCCGCATCTCTTCGGCGACGAGCACCCGTCGGTCGAGCGCCGGCGCGAGCATGAGCAGCACATCCGCATCCATCCGGCTCTTGGTGATCTGCGACGCGGCCTCGACCATCGGACCGCACGATGCGAACAGCGACACCTGAAGCCAGAGCTCGATCCGTCCCGCGAGACGCTCCAGCGCAGCGGCCGTCATGTCCTCCTCACCGCGCACCTCCGCGACCATGTAGACGACGTCTCGGATCAGAGCGACCTGCGCGGGGCGCTCGCGACTGTGCGCGTGGTTGGCGACGAACTCGACGAAGCGGGCCATCCTCGTCGGGGTCGCCGCCGCGGGATGCTCGATGCGCAGCGCCACCACGACCATCGCGCCGCCGTCGGTGAACCCGAGTTCGTCCAGCACGAGACGAGCGTCGTCGCCGCCGTCCAGTGCGCGTTGCAGCAGCGTCGCCGCGCGCAGGCGCGAGAGGTCCGACGATGACCGTCTTTCCACCAGTCGAAGGGCGGCGATCTTGGCGGAGTTCTCGAGGATGCGGATGCCGTCGTCGTCGATGGTTCCGTCGGCGTCGATCACCCAGATCGAACCCAGCGGCTCGGTGCCCGCCATGACGGCGACGGCGACGCGATCGAGCGCGCCCGCGCGTGCCGCCAGGCGGTGCGCGCGGAGGTCGAGGTAGAGGCGCGCGTACTGCTCGTCGTTCTCGTCGACGTTCGGTACCTGCCGGCCGAGGATTCCTTCGCGTCGATCTTCATCGATCGGCTGTCCGGGCAGAGTCGAGTACGACACGATCTGCCGATGCATGTCCTCGATCACCGTCGCCCCGCCCACGGTCGATGCGATCGCGTCCGCCAGCTCGAAGAGATCGCCGCGTTGCGGCTCGGAGTGGGCGCCCTCCGACTCCGATGGTCGCAGCATCTCGGTGAGGAGGCTGATGACCTGCAGCCAGTCGGTGTCCGGATCGACGGAGAAGACCGGGAGCCCCGTCTCGTCCGCTTCGGCCAGGAGGTGAGCGGGAACAATATCCGTGGGACGTATCACCAGCGCCGCCGCTCCGCGCTCGGCGAGCTGCGTGACCAGCCGGGCGATCTCCTCGACCCGCTGAATGCCCGGAGCGAGGACGACCGCATCCTGTACGGCCCGCGACCCGGAACTCGCGTCCCACAGGTTCACGCCGGCTGCCGTCAGCCGCCGCCCGTTCGCCGCCGTGAGCAGATGCACCCCGAGCGCTCCGAGTCGCAGCGTGAGCTGCCCGCCTCCGAGATCGAGGTGGCTGTCTCTTTCGCCCATGTCATCCGCTCCTTCGCTCGCGCCGTGCCTGACTTCAGCATTCTGCATGAAGGATTGCGCGCTTTCTTGGACTTCCGTCTGACGATCATGCCGCGCGCCTTCGTCACACTGTGACGGTCAGCATGGTGCTGTCGCGAAAAGAGGACAGTCGATGACCATCCACCCCAGTTCGTCTTCTCCCGGGATATCCCTGGGAGCTCAGCTCCTCCGGCGCAAATCCATCGAGACGATGGTCGCGCAGAACGAGGCGGCAGGATCCGGCTCCGGTCTTCGTCGGAGCCTCGGAATGTGGCAGCTGACGATGATCAGCGTCGGAGCGACTCTGGGGACTGGCATCCTCGTGGTCCTCTCCACGGCGGTGCCGATCGCTGGTCCGGCGGTCTGGATCGCCTTCGTGATCGCGGGCATCTGCGCCTTCCTCTCCGCCCTGTCCTACGCCGAGATGGCCGGAAGCGTGCCCGTCTCCGGATCGAGCTACTCGTACACCTACGCGACGATGGGGGAGGGTCTCGCGTGGGTCTGCGGCTGGTGCCTCGTGCTCGAGTACGCCGTGTCGGTCGCCGCGGTCGCCGTCGGTGCCGGCCAGTACGTGAACGATGCGATTCGACAGTTCGGGTTCGTGATCCCCGACGCGTGGGCGCTGCCTCCCGGATCGGGCGGCATCATCAACGTTCCCGCGGCGGTCATCGTCCTGCTGTCGATGGTCCTCCTCGTCCGCGGCGCGAAGGAGACCGCCTGGGTCAACACGGTGATGGTGATCGTCAAGATCGCCCTGCTGGTGTTCTTCATCGCCGTCGCCTTCACCGCTTTCAACGCCGGCAACTTCGAGCCGCTCGCCCCGATGGGCGCCGCCGGGGTCTCTGCCGCAGCATCCCGCCTCTTCTTCTCCTACATCGGATTCGACGCGGCGTCGACCGCGGGGGACGAGGCGAAGAACCCGCGTCGCGACCTTCCGCGGGCGATCATCGCCTCGATGCTGATCGTCACGGTGCTCTACATCCTCGTCGCGGTGACGGCGATCGGAGCCCAGCCGTGGACGGAGTTCAGCAGCTCGGAGGCCTCGCTGCTCACCATCCTCAACACCGTCACCGGGCAGCCGTGGATCGCGCTGGTCTTCGCCGTGGGAGCGGTCATCTCCATCGCCAGCGTCTGCCTCACCGTGCTCTACGGTCAGACCCGCATCCTGTACACCATGGCGGGCGACGGTCTCGTGCCGAAGATCTTCGGACGGGTCTCGCCGCGCACCCGGACCCCGATCGCCAGCACGCTCATCGTCGGCATCGCCGTCGCGATCACCGCGGCGCTCATCCCCCTCGGACAGCTCGCCGACGCCACGAGCATCGGCACGCTGTTCGCCTTCGGCCTCGTGAACATCTCGGTCATCTATCTGCGCCAGAAGCGCAAAGACCTCACGCGCACCTACAAGGTGCCGCTGTATCCCGTCACGCCGATCCTCGGCTTCCTCTTCTGCGCGGCGCTCATCGTCACGCTCGGGGCCACCACCTGGCTCGTGTTCGCCGCATGGATGCTGGTCGGAGCAGTCGTCTACTTCGGATACGGACGGCGCAACTCCGTCCTCGCGCGGCTCAGTCCCGAGGAGTATCTCGGCACCGCGACGGCCGCCGTCTACGCCCGGCGATCGAAGTGACCGGAGACGACCTTCCCCCGCCCGCCCGCACACAGGAACCCATCGTGACGAACACTGCCCCGGTATCCGCCCCTATTGATCTCTCGCTCTACCCCGAGACCGCGACCCTCGACGACGGCGGTCGTCTCACCCTCGGCGGTGTCGCCGTGGCCGACGTCGTCGAGCGCTTCGGCACACCGCTGTACGTGGTCGACGTGGCGTCGCTGCGCATCCAGGCCCGGCGCTACATCGATGCGTTCGCCTCTCGCCACGCACGGTCGACGGTGATGTTCGCGTCGAAGAGCTTCCCGGCGCCCGCGGTCATCCGCGTGCTGGCGGCGGAGGGTTGCGGAGTGGATGTCGCGTCCACGGGTGAACTCGTGATCGCCCGGGCCGCGGGGGCTCAGCCCGGCAGGATGGTCTTTCACGGCAACGCGAAGACCGACGAGGACATCTCCTCGGCGATCGACGCCGGTGTCGGCCACATCGTCATCGACAACCTCGACGACGTCGACCGGATCGCCCGTCTCGCGACGTCGCCCGTGCCAGCGCTTCTCCGCGTGAGTCCTCATATCGCCGCATCGACGCATTCCTCTCTGTCGACCGGGCATGACAGCTCGAAGTTCGGCGTGCCTTCCGGTCAGGTGAACGACGTGATCGCGCGGATCCGCCGGGAGTCCATGATCGACCTCCAGGGCATCCATGCGCATATCGGATCGCAGATCCTCGATCTCGATCAGTTCGAGGCGGAGGTCCGCGCGCTGTCGATGATCGAACGTTTCCCCGTGTACGACTTCGGCGGCGGGCTGGGTATCCGCTACGTCCGGTCCGACGCGGCGCCGTCCGTCGACGACTACGCGGATCGGATGGTCGGCGCCATGCACCGACACCTCGGAGAAGACGTCGACCTCATCGTCGAACCCGGTCGGTCGATGGTGGGTCGCAGCGGCATCACCGCGTATCGGATCTCCACGGTCAAGCGCGGCGTGCGCACCCACGTCGCTGTCGACGGCGGCATGGGCGACAACCTCGAGGTGGCGCTGTACGGTCAGGCATTCGAGCCAGCCGTGCTCGGCAAAGAGGGCCGGGCGACCACGGTCGACGTGGTCGGGCGCTTCTGCGAATCGGGGGACCAGTTGGTGCGGGACGCCCCTCTGGTCGATCCCCATGTCGGAGACATCATCACCGTTCCGGCGACCGGTGCGTACTGCTACACCCTCGCCAACAACTACAACGCCGCGCTCCGGCCGCCCGTGGTGTTCTGCGACGACGGTGCCGCGCGCGTCGTGGTGCGACGCGAGACCTACGACGACCTGCTGCAGAGGGATGTCGATCACGCGCACCGGTGAGGGTCTGCGGCGACCCTCCGTCTGACAGGATGGCCCGCATGACTCTCTCGACCTGGACCATCGCTCGGATCGCCCGGCTCGGGCCCGCCACGGCGCGATCGGTGTCGGTGGAGCGCGACCTGCCCGTGACGATGACCGACGGAACGGTGCTGCTGGCGGATCGCTGGTTCGCGGACGGCGGCGACACCGGCGCTCCCGTCGTCATCGTCCGCACGCCCTACGGCCGCACGCAGACCGACGTCATCGCCCGGCTGCTCGCCGAACGCGGGCACACCGTGGTCGTGCAGAGCTGCCGCGGCACGTTCGGCTCCGGGGGAGAGTTCATCCCGTTCTTCGACGAGGAGCAGGACGGCGCCGACCTCCTGACCTGGCTCGAGGCGCAGTCGTGGGCGACGGGCGAATGGCTGCTCTTCGGGGTGAGCTACCTGGGGCTGACGGCCTGGGCGATGAAGCGGAGGTCTCCGCGCGCGATCGGAGCCATGGCGCTCGCGGTCACCTCGACCGACTTCCGACGCGCGGTGATCTGGCCCTCGGGGCGGTTCGGCCTGAGCAACGGGATCTCCTGGCGCTACGGCCTGCGCCACCAGGAGCTGACCGGCATCCATCTCCGACGGGCGCAGCTGCTCGAGACCCGGACCATCCGTGCGGCGACGCGCGACGGTTACGCGCAGGATGCCGACATCCGGGCCTTCGGGGAGCCCGATCAGCCCTACCGGAGTTGGCTCGCACACGACGACCGCGACCCGTGGTGGGACCGGATCGACTTCGACGGCGAGGGGGATTCGGTGCCGCCGCTGCTGCAGGTCGCGGGCTGGTACGACCTGTTCCTCGATGCGCAGGTCGACGACTACATCCGCATCCGCGACGCAGGTCGGCCGGTGCGGCTCGTGATCGGGCCGTGGGTGCACGGCTCCCTGGGCCTGTTCACGAATGCCCTGCGGGAGACAGTCGAACTATTCACCGGCGCCCGCGACCGATCCGACGCCCGCATCTGGTTCGGCGGGGTGCGGCGGTGGGTGAACATGCCCGCGTACCCTCCGCGGAATGCACCGACTCGCTGGTCGCTGGGTGCCGACGGCAGCCTGACGCAGTCGGGCTCCGAGATGCCCGAGGGCGCGGCCGGCGAACGAGAACTGCCGGATGACGGCTCCCCGGCGCCGGCCGTCGGAGGCCGGACGCTCTTCCGCGCGGATGCCGGTCGCAAGGACCAGCGCGCACGTGAGAAGCGGCCTGACGTGCTGACGTACACGACGGCGCCGATCGAGCACGACATCGCGATCGCCGGATGGCCGACCGCGCAGCTCGCGGTTGCGGGCTCGGACGGACGGCCGTGGTTCGTCCGGCTCTGCGACGTCAGCCCTACGGGTGGGTCGAGCAACGTCTGCGACGGCACCGTGCCGGCATCCGACGATCGCGATCTCCGCGACGAGGAGTCCGGCGAGCGGCGAACCGTCGACATCCGCCTCTCGCCCACGGCGCACGTCTTCCGCCGCGGACACCGGATCCGGCTGCAGGTCTCGAACGACGCATCGCCCACCTACGCGCGCGTGGACGCCGCGGCGAGACCGCGCCTCGTGTTCTCCGACACCGACGGAGCGTCGGGTGTGGACATGCCGCTGGTCGCGCTGCGGCGCGGACGCCGCCCGTCGCCGACGGCGGGGCCTCGCTGATCAGGAACCGGCGTCGAGGACCGCGGCGGGGAGTTCGCCGGCGAGCTCGCGGGCGAGGAAGCCCAGACCCATCCGCTCGGTGAGACGGTCGCCCGCGCGGCCGTGGCACCAGGCTCCCCAGACGGCGGCGCGCTCCGGGGAGAGTCCGCGAGCCGCGAGGCCGGTGATCGCCCCCGCCAGGACGTCTCCGGAGCCGGCCGTTCCGAGCCCGGGGCCGCCCTCGTCGAGCATCCACACCTCTCCCGACGGCGAGGCCACGGCGGAGTAGCAGTGGATCACGGCGTGAAGTTCCCGCGCCAGACGAGGCAGGTCGGTGAACAGGTCGTCGACCGCTCTGCCCAGGAGGATCGCCGCCTCGTCGAGGTTGGCGTTGATGACCAGAGACTCCGGCAGATCCGAGCGGCGCACATCTCGGAAGACGCCGACGGCGAAGGCGTCGACCACGAGACATCCCGTGTCGGGGCCGGACACACGCTCCAACCACTCCCGCGTCGTTGCGGGGTCGTCGAGCCCGGGCCCGACGAGGACAGCGTCAGAGCTCTTCACGGCATCGTTCCACACGGCGTCAGCGGGCTGCCCCGGTTCGGGCGATTCGTAGACGCCGGCCTCTGGAAAGGCGATCCGGACCACATCGGCGATCGCCCCGTCGCAGGTCACGCCCACTCGTCCTGCGCCCACGCGCAGCGCCGCCTCGCCGGCCAGCACCACGGCGCCCGCCGACAGACGCGAGCCGCCGATGATCATCGCCTCGCCGCGGGACTTCTTCGATTCGCCCGGGTCGGGCAGCCCCCACTCGCGCAGCAGGGTGGGAGTGACCTTCTGCGGCTCACGCGGGCTGGACATCGGGGCTCCCCGGGTGCACGGTGATGTCGGCGCCGAGCTCTGCGAGATGGCGGACGTCGGAGAAGTCGACGAGCTGCCATCGCCCCTCCTCGACGCGTAGTCGCGTCACGGACGCATTGAGGACGGTGTTCGACGCGGCGAACTTCATCAGGTGGGGCTCGTCCATCCCGGTCAGCAGGGAGATCAGCAGCATGACGACCGCGTCGTGGGCCACGACCAGTCCCACGCGCGCATCGGCATCCGCTGTGTCGTGGAGGAACGACCGCAGGCGCAGGGCGACGTCCGCCCAGGACTCGCCCCCGGGCGGCCGGTGATAGTACTTGCCCAGCCGTGCGCGTCGGGCTGCCTCCTCGGGATGCCGCGCCGCGACGCCCCGCCACGTCAGGAGGTCGAGGATGCCGAGCTCCCTGTCTCGCAGCCTCTCGTCGGTGAGGACCTGATCGATGGCGGGGCCGTTCTCGACGCTCAACGCGAACGTCTGCTGAGCCCGGAGGTACGGGGAGAGCCACGCTATCTGCGGTCTCTCGGTCGCTGCGAGAAGCGGGGCTGCGAGTGCTCGCGCCTGTGCGATCCCGGTCGCGGACAGGGGTACGTCGGCATCCCGGTCGGCGAGCTCGATCGCCTCGGCGCCCGCCACCTCGGCTCCGGTGGCGGCGAGGTTCCCGACGCTCTCTCCATGCCGGACCAGCCACAGCTCCTCCAACGACCCCATACGGACATCCCTTCCGTCGACGTCCCGAGGATGCCATGACGACCGCGGCGGCTGCACGGGGTTGACCGGGCACCCGTCGGTGTGGGTAGCCTGCACCGATGAACACTCGTGATCGTGTCCGCATCCTCGTTCCGGCCGGAGTCCTCGTGCTGGCGTGCGTCGTCACCGGGTGCGCCCCGGACGCAGGCGCCGGACCCGAGGGATCCCCGGGACCTGCGGCATCCGACTCTCCGACGTCGGAGGCGCCGCCCTCAGCGGCAGAGGATTTCGCCTACCCCGAAACGGACGACCCCACGCAGGCCGGAATCGCACTGAAGTATGACGGCGACGACCCGTCGGGCGAGATCATCGCGGGACCGGCGGTGCTGGTGGCGGATCGACCGTTCTCGGTCGAAGGGCAGTGCGAGGGCGACGATGTCGGGTTCGAGGTCATGACGGCCGACGGCGAGAAGCGCGTGATCGCCGACGGTGCCTTCGACTGTGCGAGTCCGCCGGCCGGCGAGTACACCTACCAGCTGCCGTACGCGGGACCGATCCAGGTGAACCTGACCGACACGGAGGGCGTCGACCGCGCCTGGGTGCGAGTCGTGCAGCCCTGACGGACCCTTCTACGTGGGCACCTCGACGCGGCCGGCTGCCTTCTGTTCGGCGGGCTCCGGCACGAGGTAGAGGCCGCTCGGGGCGTTCGCGGTGAAGGCGAGAGCCTCGATCCACTCCCGGTTGATCGCCGGCTGACGACTGCCGCTGTACTTGAAGACCAGGGAGCTGCGGGCGTGGACCCACACGGTCGTGCGTCCGCCGCCGATGCTGGGATCCTCACGCCAGGTGAAGTTGAACGGCTCGCCGCGGCGGAGTTTCGCCGTGATGACCAGCTGAAGGTGGGTCAGCGCGCGATCTTCGATCTCGGTCTTGACGTTGCCCTCGTAGATGAATCGCCCCATTGTGCGTGTTGACTCCCGATCTGCGACTTACAGCGTATGCCTGCTCTTGTTTACACCGTAAGTCGGCGATCTGCAAACGGGCGGGAAACCCAGGGGAGAGACGCGTCGGGCAGGGACGCAGCGCGGGGCTTACTGCGAGAGCTCGGCGCCCAGCCGATCGAGCAGGCTCTCCAGCGACGCCTCGAACTCCTCATCGCTGCGGTCCTCGCTCAGCAGGGGTCGCAGGCGCACGATCTGCGCGTCGTCGTCGACCTCGGCCTCGCCGTCGCTCTCCGGCACATCGGCGCCGCCCTCATCGAGCGGCTCTTCGAGCGGACTGATCTCGGCCCCTCGCACAGCGGACTCCAGCAGCAGCTGGCCGAGGAGGAAGCTGCTGAACGATCGGTAGGTGTCCACGGCCTGCTGATCCGAGAAGCCGTGCCCGATGAGGGTGTCGAGGAACAGCTCGACCAGCTCCACGCTGCGCAGCGGAGGACGGAGCCAGGGGGCCGCGGGGTGACGGGTGGCCACCAGGGGGAACGCCCGGGGGTGATCGATCGCGATCTGCCGCACGCGATGCGCGACCGTCTGCAGGAAGCCCTGCCAGTGGTCCGCGATCTCGTCGTCGAAGGTGGCGGTCAGGTCGCCCATCAGGAGTGTGGTGACGCCCTCGAGCAGATCCTCCCTGCCGTGGACGTAGCGGTAGAGCGACATCGCCTCGACGCCGAGCTCTTGTGCCAGCGATCGCATCGACAGGGTCTGCGCGCCGACCGCGTCGATCTGCCCGAGGGCCGTCCGGACGATCAGGTCGCGGCTCAGTCGGCCGGCCGCCGAGTCACGCTGCTTGTCCTGCGAACGTTCCGGCATGCGCCCACGCTACTCGCATGCGGAGCAAACGCCACTCGCCTGACGCGAGGTGGGGAAGCTAGCAGCCTCGTGTCACCCGGGCAAGGGGCGATCGGATCCGGACGTGATGCCGTAGAAATGCATCATGCAGTTGATCACGTATGGCGGGGACGAGTTCGTCACGGGGGATGAGATCGCCAGTGCGCTCCTCGCCTACGGGCGCGCGCTGGGAGACGATGAGCGAGCGGAGATCGTCGAGATACCGATCCGGGAGAACGACGGCTCGGTCGTCACCGCGAAGTTCCTCATCGGCCCTGCGAGCCAGATCGTCTCCCGGACCGTCAGTGACCAGGGGGCCGAGCTCGAGGACGCGGAGCTGGTGGCCCGGCTGAAGGATCTCACCCGCAGCGTCGAATCTCCGGCGAGCGGATCGCTCGAGATGCCGGCCGACCCCGGCTACGAGCTCGACTAGCGCGGCAGCGGCTCACCGACGACTATCTTCTTATCCATGGGCACCATTCTCTACGGCGGCGCGAGTGACCCGATCCACATCGAGGACCGCGCGCTGGCACATCTCAAAGTCGTGATCGCCACCAAACTGCGACGCAATGAGAGCTTCACGCTCTCGTGGCGGCACCCGGAAGACGAGGCAGCAGGTCGCTCGACGATCTGGTTGCACCCCTCCATCCCGCTGCGGTTCACGTTCGACGAGCCGGAGACCCCGCAGCTCAACGTGAAGTGGATCGAGGAGCTCATGCAATCGGCGAACTCGACCGGCGGCATCTCCCTCGTCGACGAGGTTCTCGAGAACCCCGACGCGTAGGTCGCCGCGTACGTCGTAGTCGCCGGCCCGGACACGTGTCCGGGATCACCCCGCAGGAGGCAGCATGTCCGAGTTCCGCGAGCACTACGACGTCGCCGTGATCGGCGCCGGCCCCGCCGGCACGGCCGCGGCCCTGCGAGCATCCGAGTTGGGTGCGCAGGTCGTGGTGCTGGAGGCCGGCCGCACCGGTGGGACCTGCGTGAACACGGGCTGTGTGCCCACCCGCGTGCTGGCGAAGACCGCCCGCCTCATCCGTGAGTCGCGCCATGCCGACGACTACGGCGTCTCGGTCGGGACGCCGACGATCGACTGGGCCACGACCGTCGAGCGTGTCCACGAACGTGTCGACCGGGTGCGTTCCCTCAAGCGCGAGGCAGAGCGGTTCGCCGAGGCCGGCATCGACCTGATCCACGAGGGGCGCGCGCGCTTCGTCGACGATCACACGCTCGTGCTCGACAGTGGGCGGCGCATCACCGCCGGTTCCATCCTGATCTGCGTCGGCGGTCACTCGAGACGACTGCCGATCCCGGGTGCCGAGCTGGCCACCGTTCCCGAGGACGTGCTGTCGCTGCCGACGCTGCCCCGCCGGGTCGGGGTGATCGGCGCGGGCAACACGGGTGCGCAACTCGTCACGGTGTTCGCGTCGTTCGGCTCCGAGGTGACCCTCCTCGACGTCGCGCCCCGGGTGCTGATGGCATCGGATGCTGCGATCGCCGCAACCGTCGAGAGCGCGTTCGCGCACCAGGGCATCGACGTGCACACGGGCATCGAGACGGTGACGAGCCTGGAACGCACGGAGGACGGCGCCCTCCGACTCGACTGGCGGGAGGCGGGGGAGACACGCACCTCGACGTTCGACGCCGTGATCATGGCGACCGGCTGGCCGGCCGACGTGGAAGATCTCGGCCTCGAGAACGCCGGCATCGTGACCGAGCGCTCGGCGATCCCCGCAGACCGGTACTTCCGCACGGTGGTGCCGCACATCTTCGCGGTCGGCGATGCGAACGGACGCGACATGCTCGTGCAGGCCGCCCAGTTCGAGGGCGAGGCCGCCGCCGAGAACGCCGTCCTCGGCGCCAACCGCCGCACACCACACCACCTGCTGCCCGCCGGCGGATTCACCGACCCCGACTACGCCGGCGTCGGACTCACCGAGGAGCAGGCGCGAGAGCGCGACACCGACTGCGTCGTCGTCTCCGTTCCCTACGCCAGCCTCGAGCGCGCCGTGATCGACGACCGCGAGATCGGATTCCTCAAGCTCATCGCCGACCGGCGGCGCGAGCTCATCCTCGGTGCCCACGCGGTCGGCGAGAACGCCATCGAGGTCATCCAGTCGGTCACCACCGCCATGGCCGCCGGCGTCGACGTGTCGACTCTCGCGGGAGTCCGATTCGCGTACCCCACCTACAGCGCGATCATCGGCATCGCGGCGCGCGCGGTGCTCTCCGAGTCGAGTCCGGCTCGGGCTCAGTAGTGGTGGCCGCACCACCGGAATCCGCCGCTCGGTACATCCTCCGCTCGAGGCTGCTCCGTGGCGCCTTCATCAGCCTGGTCATCTCGGGGATCGGCATCTCCATCACCGTCCCGCAGATCACCCTGTTCCTCGTGCAGGAGCTGCACCTGACCGAGGCTCAGGCCGGCCTGTACTTCCTGACCAACCTCCTGGCCCCGATCGCCGGGTACGCAGTGGGCTCCCTCTCGGATCGTGCCGGCTCGCGGCTGCTCGTCTTCCGGCTCTCAGCGATCGCCGGGTTCATCGGGTGGGTGCTGATGGCGTTCGCGATGCAGGCCTGGATGCCGTTCGCCATCAACATGCTGCTCCTCAGCACGGCGGGCGCCGGCGCCGCCCAGCTGCAGGCGGCGGTGCGCGACGAGCTGAACCGCTCACCTACCCCTGCCGACAACGAGGTCGTCGCCATCATCCGCATGGCGATGGCGCTGGGATGGATCGTCGGACCGGTGCTCGGCGCCGTCCTCGGCGCGGTGCTGGGGCTGCGGCCACTGCTCCTCGTCACCGGCATCAGCGTGCTGCTGTCCCTCGTTCCGCTGATCGGGGTGCGGACCCCGCCCGTGACCCGGGAGAAGTCGACGGCGCTGCGCGCACCGGCGCCGTCCGAGGCGCAGGGAACGGCATCGGATGCCGCCGTCGTGCTGCCCCCGATGTCGGCCCGGCCTGAAGGCCGACGCAACCGCGAAGGCTCGCTCCTGCCGCTCCTCGTCTTCACCGGGATCTACGTCCTCATCATGTGCGGCGAGACGGTGAAGCTCGCGTACCTGCCGCTGTACATGGACGGGGAGCTCGACGTTGACGACGGCGTCCGTGGTGCGGTGATCGGCCTGCAGCCGCTCGTCGAGCTGCTGCTGATGCCGCTGGCGGCGAAGCTCGCGAGCCGGTTCGGCTTCGCCCGCGTCCTGACGGTCGGTGCGCTGATGGCCGTCGCGGCCCATCTGTCGTACTCCGCGGCGGGGGCTGTGGTCCCGCACCTCGTGCCGCTCGTCGTGGGTCAGCTGCTGATGGCCGGCGTCATCGCCACGTTCGGCGTGCTCGGCATCACGGTGGCGCAGCGGCTGGTACCGACGCGGGTGGGGATGGCCTCGAGCCTCTTCCTCAGCGCCTATGCGATCAACGCGGCGGTCGGAGGTTTCGCGGGGAGTGTCGGATCGACCTGGCTGGGTCTTCCGCAGCTGTTCTGGATCCCCGCGGCCAGCGCGACGGTCGGGGTCATCGCGCTCGTGGTGCTGAACGCCCGCGTGCCGCTCGACCCGGTGCAGCGCCGCGTCTGACGACCGGCGGTCGGGCCGGCGGCGCGCGCCCGCGCACGCGCGGCGAGCTCACTCGTGCTCCGGCAGCACCGGTGTCGACCAGCCGGGATCGCGGCCGAGCTGCGTGGCGCGGCCCACCGACGAGGATCCGAAGCGATCGCGCACGGCGTCGAGTACCGTGTCGAGCCCCTGGCCCTCGTCCCAGTCGATCGGGAGCTCGGGCGGGATGTTCTCGGCGCGATCGAGCTGCGACAGCGAGATGCCGAGGAGAGTGATGCCGCGCTCCGTGATCTCGGGCAGAGCGGCCGTGAGCAGCAGACGTGCGACGGTGAGGAGGATGGACGTGCGATCGGTCGGGACGCCGACGGTGCGCGACCGGGTGGCCTTCGCAAAGTCGCCGAAGCGGAGGCGCAGCACCACCGTGCGGCAGACGCGGTCTCCGTCGCGGAGGCGACTGCCGAGCCGGTCGATGATCTGCGTGAGGATGAGATCGAGTTCCCCGGCCGAGCGCGGTCGGCTGCCGAGAGCGCGTTGGGAGCCGATCGACCGACGGCGCCGGGTCGTGTCGACCGGTCGCGGGTCGCGCAGCCGCGCGAGTGCGTGCACGTGCGCGCCGGTCGCCTTGCCCAGCATCCGTTCGGCGGTGGCGGCTTCGAGCTCGGCCAGCTGGCCGACGGTGTGGACGCCGTGGCGGTGCAGCTTCTCGGCTGTGACGGCGCCGACGCCCCACAGGCGCTCGACCGGCAGCGGCAGCAGGAACTCCTCCTCCCGGTCGGGTTCCACCACCAGCAGGCCGTCGGGCTTGCTGACGGCGCTGGCGACCTTGGCGAGGAACTTGGTGCGTGCGACGCCGACCGAGATGGCGAGGCCGACCTCCGCGCGCACCCGCTCCCGCAGTCGGACGGCGACCTGCTCGGGCGTGCCGACGATGCGCCGCAGCCCGCCGACCTCGAGGAACGCCTCGTCGATCGACAGACCCTCCACCAGGGGAGTGGTGTCGCGGAAGACGGCGAACACGTCGCGGCTCGCCTGCGAGTAGGCATCCATCCGCGGCGGGACGACGACGGCATCCGGGCACAGCTGCAGAGCCTGTCGCCCGCCCATCGCGGTGCGCACGCCGCGGGCCTTCGCCTCGTAGCTGGCTGCCAGCACCACTCCGCCGCCGACGATGACGGGCCGACCGCGCAGGGCGGGCGCGTCGCGCTGCTCGACCGAGGCGTAGAACGCGTCGAGATCGGCGTGGAGCACGGTGGCCTCGTCCCGCATCCGATCTCCTGTCGACGTGCATATCGTCGCACGCACCAGGGACATCGAGACCCGGGCGCCATCGATGGTTGCTTCAGGTCGATAGTTGCGGTTTGGCAACTACAGGCGTATAGTTGACTCTTATCAACTTTCTACACAGGAGCCATCCACTGTGACTAACCACTCATCTTCCGCTGCGGCGGAGACCGTGCGCTCTCCGCGCGAGGTCTTCACCGCGATCTCCGGTCTCGTCGTCGGCATGTTCGTCGCCGTGCTCTCGGGAACCGTGGTGTCGACCTCGATGCCGGTCATCATCGCCGACCTCGGCGGCACCCAGTCCCAGTACACCTGGGTCATCACCGCGAGCCTGCTGGCCACCGCGGTCTCCACCCCCATCTGGGGCAAGCTCGCCGACCTGGTCGACCGCAAGATCCTCGTCCAGGTCTCGCTCATCATCTTCACCGTCGGCACCGTGATCGCCGGGTTCTCGACCGACACCAACATGCTGATCGCCGTCCGCGTGATCCAGGGCATCGGCGTCGGCGGCCTGATGTCGCTCGTCATGATCGCCGTCGCCCTCATCATCTCGCCGCGCGAGCGCGGTAAGTACATGGGCGTCGTCGGCGGCATCATGGCCCTCGGCACCATCGGCGGCCCGCTTCTCGGCGGTCTCCTCACCGACGTCTGGGGCTGGCGCTCCAACTTCTTCGTCGGCGTGCCGTTCGCCATCCTCGCCCTCGTGCTGCTGCAGTTCACGCTGCACCTGCCGAAGCCGCAGCGTGACACCAAGGTGTCGATCGACTACTTCGGCATCGTCCTGCTCGCCGTCGGCGTCTCGACCCTGCTCATCTGGGTGTCGATGGGCGGCAGCCAGTTCGACTGGGATTCCTCGACGAGCATCATGCTCGCCGTGACCGCCGGTGTCGCGATCGCCGCGTTCATCACGGTCGAGTTCTTCGTCAAGGAACCCATCGTGCCGATGTCGCTGTTCCGCAACCGCACCTTCACGCTCTCGGTCATCGCGTCCATCGCCATCGGCGTCTCGATGTTCGCCACCTCGGTGTTCCTCGCACAGTACTTCCAGCTCGCCCGTGGCGCCACGCCCACCGAGTCCGGCCTGATGACCATCCCGATGATCATCGGACAGATGGGCGCCTCCATCATCATCGGTCAGCTCGTGAGCCGCTTCGGCAAGTGGAAGGGCTGGATGCTGACGGGCTCGGTCCTGACGACGGTCGGCGTCAGCCTGATGGCGACGCTCCGCTACGACACCCCGTTCCCGCTCGTGGCCGCCTACATGGTCGTCCTCGGCGCCGGTCTCGGCATGGTCATGCAGAACCTCACGCTCATCGTGCAGAACGACACGGCCCCGCAGCAGCTGGGTGCGGCCTCGTCGAACGTCAACTTCTTCCGCACGATCGCCGGCACCATCGGCGTGACCGTCATGGGCTCACTGCTGTCGACCAGCGTCGCCGGCTACATCACCGACAGCCTCGACGGCTTCGTGCCGACGACGCCCGCCGAGGTCGACGCGCTGAAGCACCTCGCTTCCGGCGATGTCCCGAAGGTCGGCCAGCTCCCCGACACGATCCGCGCGATCGTCGAGGGCGCATACGGCCACGGCATCGGCGACGCGTTCATCATCGCCATCCCGCTCGCCGTGATCGCGGTCATCGCTATCGCGTTCATCCGCAACAAGCCGCTGTCGACCAAGAACGCGGCCGAGCAGCTGCGCGAGCAGGCCGAGGAATCGGTCCTCGAGGTCTCCGAGGCCGAGGTGGGCGCGACGATGTCGACCGGAGCGATCCGGATCTCCGGCCTCGAGTCGGCGAAGCCCGCGACGGGTTCGGTCACCGTGCTGGAGCGCGAGGACCGGGACTCGAAGGCCTGAGATGATCACCTCGGAAGCCGCGACGTCTTCGGACGTGGACGCAGCCCTCGGCGACCTGCAGACGCATCTGAACCTCATCTTCGCGAGGACTCGGACGCTCTGGAAGGAGTCGGCGGCGCGGATCGACCCGGAGCTGCAGGTGGGCGGGTACAAGCTGCTCACGTTCATCGACCGGGCAGGGACCGCGAACGCGCATGAGCTCGCCGGGCTCTTCGAGATGGACAAGTCCGTCATCAGCCGCCAGGTGCGGATGCTGGAGGAGCTGGGCCTGATCGAGTCGAGGCCGGACGAGCGCGACGGGCGGCTGCGGGTGCTGACAGCGACCCCGTCGGCCCGGTCCGTGCTCGCCGAGCTGCGTCGCGACCACGCCACGCGTCTGCGCACCGTGGTGGCGGAGCTCACGCAGGACGAGATCCACGCGGCATCCAAGGTCTTCAAACTGCTCTCGGAGATCTGAACGAAGACGAGTCGGCGCCCGGACGGTGCCGACCGAGGCCCCACTGTCCGTATGACGGTGGGGCCTCGTCCGTGACGTGCCGGTTTGTCGAACAGCCTTTTCTGTGGTTCAGTCGAAGGACTTTCCCGCTTCATTCGACTAGGCAAGACCGCACAGAACGGTACCTCGGTGAACTGGATCGCCTCCAACCTCGGATTGATCTTCGATCTCACGATCAATCACATCCGTCTGGCGATCCTTCCCATCATCCTCGGCTTCCTGATCGCGGTGCCGCTGGGCTGGGTGGCCAGCCGCAATCGCACCGCCAGGACCTTCATCATCACCGCGGGCAGCCTGCTGTACACGATCCCGTCCCTGCCGCTGTTCGTCATGCTGCCGGTCATCCTCGGCACCCGGATCCTGGATGACACCAACCTGGTCGTCGCGCTCTCGATCTACGCGGTCGCGATCATGCTGCGCTCCGCGACGGACGCATTCGGATCCGTCGATCGGTCCATCATCGAATCCGCGAAGGCGATCGGCTTCTCCCACGGCGGACGGTTCTGGCGCGTCGAGTTCCCTCTCGCGGGTCCCGTGCTGCTCGCCGGACTCCGCGTGGTCTCGGTGTCGACCATCGCACTCGTCTCGGTGGGCGTGATCATCGGTTCCGAGAACCTCGGCTACCTGTTCCAGAACGGCAAGCAGCGCGGCATCCTCGAAGAGGTCGTCGTCGGGATCGTCATGAGCCTGCTCATCGCTCTGGTCTTCGACCTGATCCTGGTGCTGCTCGGGCGCATCCTGATGCCGTGGAGCAGGGCCGCCGATGTGCGTGTACCTCGCGGCGCCGGCGGCATCACCGACGCCGAGAGCGCCCGCCCGCTCGTGTCGCCCCCGGGACAGGGGGTCTGATGGACTTCCTGATCAAGGCCATCGCGTGGATCGTCGATCCCGCCAACTGGGTGCCTGGCTCGCAGAGTCCGCTGCCCATCGGAGACCGGCTCGTCGAGCATCTCGTCTACTCGGGCGTCTCGGTCGTGATCGCGATGCTCATCGCCCTGCCGCTCGGCTTCTTCATCGGGCACACCGGGCGCGGGCGCCAGTTCGTGATCGGCTTCACCGGTGCCATGCGCGCTCTGCCGACGCTCGGGCTGCTCTTCTTCCTCACCATGGTGCTGCGATCGGGCCTCAGTACCACTCCCGCCGTTCTCGTCGGCTCGATCACGGCTTTCGTCCTGCTGGCGATTCCCTCGCTGCTCGCGGGGGCCTACGCCGGGTTGGAGAGCGTCAGTCGCGAAGCGATCGACGCGGCACGGTCGATCGGGATGACGGAGCTGCAGATCCTGTTCAGGGTCGAGATCCCCCTGGGCCTGTCCGTCATCATCGGCGGCATCCGGTCCGCCGTACTGCAGGTCATCGCGACGGTGACGATCGCCTCGTACGTCGGACTCGGCGGCCTCGGACGCATCATCTCGGCCGGCATCGGCCTCAACGACTACACCATGATCCTCGGCGGCGCGCTGCTGGTGACCGTCCTCGCGCTCAGCGTCGACGGCCTGCTCGCGCTCCTCCAGCGTCTCACCCGAACGCCCGGGCAGTCATCCCGACCGCTCCGGCGTTCACAGCGGAACCGTTCGGATGCCGCGATGGCTCCGAACGTCGATGAAAGGACACCCGCATGACCTCTCGAGCCCGCAAGAACTGGTTGGCCGCCTGCGTGCTGGCCGTCACCGCCACGGTCGCACTCGCCGGATGCGCGACCACCGACCCGACCGCTCCCGCCGGGTCATCGGACGGGGACTCGGCGAAGGGGGATGCCGTCGTCGTGGGTTCCTTCGCCTACCCGGAGAGCGAGATCCTCGGCGAGATCTACGCGCAGGCGCTCGAGGCCGAGGGCTTCGATGTGTCGACCAAGTTCAACATCGGGCCGCGCCAGCAGACGATCCCGGCCCTCCAGGACGGTTCGATCAACCTCATCCCGGAGTACAACGGCAACCTCCTGGCCTACTACGACACCGAGTACACCGAGCGCACGACGGAGGATGTCGACGCAGCGCTGCCGGATGCCGTGGCGGCCGACGACCTGCAGGTGCTCGACTCGGCTGCGGCCGAGGACAAGGACGCCTACGTCGTCACGAAGAAGACCGCCGAGGACAACGATCTGACCGAGATCGGCGACCTGAAGGCGCTGGAGCCGTTCTCGCTGGCCTCGAACCCGCAGTTCGGTGAACTCGGCTACGGCATCCCCGGTTTGCGTGACGTCTACGGCGTCGGGGTGGAGCCGGGGCAGGTCACCTTCGTGCCATACGAGGACTTCGGTGGCCCCGACACCGTGCAGGCACTCGTCGACGGCACCGTTCAGGTCGCCGACATCTACACGACCTCTCCGGCTCTCACGGCCGAGGACCTCGTCGTGCTCGAGGACCCGGAGAACATGATCTCGGCGCAGAACATCATCCCGCTGCTCTCGAAGGACATCTACTCCGACAAGCTCGCAGAGGTGCTCAACGCCATCTCGGCGAAGCTCACCACGGACGACCTGATCGAGCTTCGCGACCGCGTCGAGGGCGACGAGAAGGCTTCGGCTGCCACGGCAGCGGGAGAGTGGCTGTCCGCCGCGGGTCTCGTCAAGTAGCGGCCCCAGAGCCCCGCCGTCGGATCGACGGCGGGGCTTCGCCGTATCATGGCGACCATGAGTGCCTCTTCCGACGAACCCGCCGGATCCGGCGCACCCGCCGATGTCACGGAGGGTGCGGCAGACGGTGATCTCGATCAGGCGATCTCCCGCGTCGAGCATGAGCTCGGCCGGCTCTTCGCCCGCATCCGGGTGAGCTGGCGCGAAGCCGCGACGACCGTGCACCCCGATCTGCAGCCTCTCGGGTACCAGGTGCTCACGTCGATCGCGACGGGTGCGGCGACCTCGGCCGGTGCGATCATCGAGCGCCTGCAGACCGACAAGTCGGCCGTGAGTCGACAGGTGCGTCAGCTCGAGGAGCTCGGGCTGGTGGAGAGCGTCCGCGATGCGGACGATCGCCGGGCGCGCGTCCTCGTCGCCACCGATCTGGCACAGGAACGCGTCGCCCTCGCGCGCTCTCGCTACGAGGCCCGCCTCGGGGAGCGACTGCGACGCTGGTCGGCCGAAGACCTCGATCACTTCGCGGAGCTGCTGGCCGAGTTCGGCGACTGACCGGTGTCGCGCAGGTAGGCGTCGACAATCAGGGCTCCGCGGATGTCGCGGAGCCGGTCGACGATCCGCCCCACTCCCTTCGCGCTCACCGCGGAGAGCTGGAGGTCGTACGGTCCGATCGGCTCGAGCGCGCCCATCCGCACGCGGACGACCTCCCACCCCGCAGCGCGCAGGGCACGGTCCTTCCGCCGGTCGGTCTCCTCCCGTTTGCCGACGTGCTCGAGTCCGTGCCTTCCGACCGTGTCGTACTCGATCGCGATGCGGAGTTCCGGGAGAAGGATGTCGGGCCAGACCTCGGTGTGCCGGAAGAACGGTCGCACCACCTTCACCGCATTGAGGCCGCCGGTGAAGTCCAGGCGTTCCGTCAGTGCTGCGCGCAGCCGCTCCTCCGCCGCCGACGCGGGCTTGGGCGCGCACGCGCTGTGGAACGCCGTCCCTTTCGGCAGATCCGGCGTCTTCGTGCATAGGGCCGGTGCCGGCTTCCGCGGCCGGGCGGGGATCGCCCGCGCCTCGCCCAGCACGACCGGCTGCGGCCGGGCGAGGGTCGAGCACTCCGGACACCACGCCGAGCGCCGGCGCACGCGTCCCGGCCGCTCCCGCTGCTCGGTCGGCGTCGCGGCGAACCGATGACCGACCGCGCACTCCCAGCACAGCAGCACATCGGCGGCCAGCGGCACCTGCGACAGCGAGATCCCGTTGTTGAGCTCGGGGTGGTACTGGCGGATGAGCTCCGGATAGGAGGCCCAGGCGGTGCGGAACTCACCGACCGCGTAGGGCACGGTCGTGCCGCGCGAGAACTGCCGTCTCGCCCACCACTGCTGCACCGGTTCCGCCACACGGTGAAGATAACGGCCTGCGCGGACATTGCCGCCCCTAGCCTGGAACCATGACGACCACGAACGCACGCACCGCCGCGGAGGTCGTCGACTGGCGCCGTCGCGTCTTCGCCCTGTACGACGCGGTCCGGCGGGCCGATTCGCCCGAGGAGGCGCACGAGCTCTGGCGCATCGAGCGTGACGAGCTGATGCTGCACCACCCGGCGACCCCGCTGCTGCCCGAGGATCGGGTGATGTTCGAGGGGCTCCCCATCGCCTCTTACGACCCGCAGTGGCGCTTCGAGCTGCCGATCGTCCCCGCCGACCCCGGCGGCTTCGACTTCGCCACCGGAACCGACGGCGTCGTGCCGTTCGAGCGGATCGGGAAGGTCGAGATCCCCGACACCGGGTCCCTCGACGTCTGGCGCCTGACGACCTACGGCGGCGGGCTGTTCATCCCGGTGCGCGATGCGCTCGCCGGACGCCCGGGCGGCACGTACGGCGGCGGCCGGTATCTGATCGACACGATCAAGGGTGCCGACCTCGGATCGGATGCCGCGCAAGGCACGATCGTGCTCGATTTCAACTTCGCCTACAACCCCTCGTGCGCGTACGACCCGGCGTGGGCATGTCCGCTCGCGCAGCCCGGCAATGTGCTCGGGGTGGCGGTCCCGGTGGGGGAGACATACGCGGGCGGCACGACCTGACAGTCCCGGACCTGCAGGTTTGCGCTGCGGCTGACGCAGGAGAGACACGCAGGGCCGCTCAGCGCGGGGTCATAGCGAGACCTGCCAGTCTCAGGGGGCTGGACGAGCGCGTCCCGGGTGCCCGGGCGTCCTGCTTTTCGACGTCGAGGGGAGAACGCGTGCAGGAGTTGGCTTCGTGAAGGGCGCAGACCCCGATCCTGGCATCGAGGACGTGACGGAGTTCTTCGAGGAGCTGGTGACACCGCGGAAGCGCCTGCCCGGTGCGGACCGGCTGGCCGCCCTCACCGCGCTGCTGACGTCTCCCGTACTCCGCACCGTCGCACTCGTGCAGTGGGCGACGGATCGGAAGACCGGCCTCGCGGCCCTCGCGGCCCAGCACGGCCACGACCGCGCAGAGCGCCAGGCGTCCGACGCGGGCGCGGTCCTCCTCGGTGCCGTGCCCCCGAAGGATCTCGCCCGGCTGGAGGCCGCGCTCCTCACCTGCGAGCGGGCGGCCGCCCGCGCGTCGGTCGAGAGTGAGGCGGCGACCGCGCTCGCAGCATCCGCCTGGTTGTCCTGGATGCTGGGTCGACCGGACGACGCCCGGCAGCATGTCGAGCGGGCGTCGTCTCTCGGCGGCGCGAACACGTTCGTCCTCCTGATCAGAGGCATCGTGGGCGCGGGGCTGACGCCCCGGTGGTCGCAGCAGCGCGGCGACGCACGGAGCTGACTCACCGCGTACGGCGGCTCACGGCGTCGTCGACGCGGGCAGCGCTGCGGTGAGCGCGAACGCGAGGAGCGCGGTCGAGGTGAAGTCGAGGGAGGGCTCGACGGTCTGCCACGCTCCGACGTCGTCGAGATACCGGGAACCCTGGCCGTCGAAGACCGTGAAGGGGACCCCGTCGGCGCCGTCGGCCTCGCACGGTCGCATGGTCTCGAACCGGTTCAGGTCGTCGAGCTTGTCGGCCGCGTTCGGGCCGTTGACCACCGCGCCGAGCAGTTCCTCGTCGGTCTCGGTGAGGTTCGCGACCTGGTGCTCGGGGCAGCGGGGATAGGTCGTTCCGGCACCGATCATGAACGTGGTGCCCCAGGCGTTCGCGCCGAGCACCCATCCTCGCTGGGTGGTCGCGAAGTCCCGATACGAGGCGTCGCCGGATGCCGTCTCATAGAGCGCGGCGGTCGTGATGAGCCCGAACGTGAACGGGACGGCGTCGAAGTCGAGGGTGCTGGCACCCGCCCCGAAGGGATCGCTCGCGGCGTGAGCGACGCCCGCGTCGAGCTGACGTCGCAGATCGCCGAGCAGCGCGGGCGTCGTCGGGTCGTCGAGGGCGATCAGATCGGCGTGCGCGAGCGCGCTGACATCGGCGACACCGAGCGTGCCGGTCGCGTCCGACTCGATGTATCGCGCCGCCCACTCGGCCGCATCCTCCTGCCAGGCCGCGGCGCGGGGGTCGCCGAGGGCGGTTGCGGCTGTCGCGAGCTCGACGGCGGCGAACTCGAGGTCGTCCTGCCAGGAGGATTCCGGATAGAACTCGGCCGGAATCGCGGTCGCCAGGGCCGGCCCCTCTGCGGGGGACGTGTCGGTCTGTGCGTAGATCGCGGACGCGGTGCGCAGGCGGGCCTCCGCTCGCGCGACGTCGCCGCGTGCGGCGGCGCGCTGTGCATCCAGGGCGAATGCGGCGGAGACCCTGCCGGCGACCGACGGCGGGAGGGCTTCGCCCGGTGCGTTCGCGACGAAGACCGGACGATGCGCGATCGTGTGGTCCGGGTCTCCGGGCTTGGCGTCGGAGAGGTCGTCGTCCTCGGGCAGCCGCCAGACGTCGTGATCGCTTCTCACACTGTCGTTCCCGTTCCCGATGCCGACCTGCAGGAAGAGCGTCCGCGTCCGCTCGTCCCACATCCTGTCCAGCCAGTCCATACCGAAGTCCGCCTCGGCATCGAGTGCCGGATCGCCCTCGCCGCGCAGAGCCAGTAGCAGCTGCGACGTCGCGTAGGCGCTCGTGCCGGTGAACTTGAGGAAGTCGCCTGCGTCGAACCAGCCGCCGCTGACGTCGACGGGATCGAGGCCCGCGGGGGTGAGCCGATCGTCGACGAGAGTCTCGCCGCCGTCGGCATAGTTCGGGGCGAGGTAGACCGTGGCCTCTCGGTCGAGCAGGTGCGAGGGCTTGCGGTCGAGCACCGCAGGGATGACATCGGCTCCGTCGCGCTGAGCCTGGAAGAACTGCAGGTTCAGATCCGCCAGGGGATGCAGGAGGTCGGCCGTGGATGCCACCGTGAACGCGGTCGTCACGGCGTCGTGCCCCGCGCTGGAGACCTCGAGCGAATAGCGACCGGCTGCGTCGACGCTGCTCAGGTCGATCTCGCGCACCGCCTCGAAGGTGTCGCTCCATGGTCCGGCATCCGCACCGAGCTCACCCGATTCAACCACCGCACCGTCGTCGTCTCGTACCTCGAACCGGGCGTCGTCCAGGTCGTCTGCAGCTCCCATCACGAACGCGCGCTTGGTCTCGCCGAGGCCGTAGCCGACCTGATCGACGCGGATCACGGGAGCGACGTCGCCTGTTCGCGAGTTCGCGTCACCCGTGTCGGGCAGGGGAGTGGCGGTGCACCCGGCGAGGACCGAGACCGCGAGCACTGCGGAGAGGGCGATGCCCCGTGAGCGAATGCCGGCGCCGGCCCGCCTCATGACGACGCCGCATGCAGCGCGGGGATGACCACGAGGTCCACGAGTTCGGTGACGGCCGCACGTTCCAGGGCGCGCTGGCGGAGCGTGACGCTGCCGAACGCGGCCGTGGGCACGATGCCGGCGATGAGGCGCACGGGGGCGTCCGGCGACACGACGCCGCGTTCGATCCAGCGCTCGATCACGGCGATGAGCGCGGCGACCGGTGGCTCGCCGATCGCGCGGTACGCGACCTCGCGCAGTTCGGGGTCGCGCCCGAGGTGGCTCAGCAGGCTCGCCAGCACCCGGCCCGCGCGCTCGTCGGCGCCCGCGAAGTGCATGGCCACCGCGAGCAGGTCCTCGCGCAGATCCCCGGTGTCCGGCAACTCGGACGTGACGTGCAGGTCACCCACGGCGGCGACGACCAGGTCGACCTTCGTGGCCCAGCGGCGGTAGATCGCGGACTTGCCGCACTGGGCGCGGGCGGCGACGGCGGCGATGGTCGTTCCCGGGTAGCCCTCTTCGACGAGGAGATCCTGGGTCGCGGAGAGGATGCTGCGCTCGACCTCGGGGTCGCGCGGTCGGCCCGTCGTCCTCGGTGCCTGATCGATCGTCACGAGAAGTCATTGTACATTCCGGGACTGCTTGGTACCGTATCGCATAACGGTACCGATCGGAACCGTAAAGGATCTCCGGGCTGGCCCGGGGCGAGACGGGGAGTTCTCATGACCACCACCGCAGCTGACGTCCACACTGGGCGGCCTTCCCGGGCGCGCACGATCGTCATCCTGTCTGTCGCCGCGCTCGCCGCAATCGTCGGCAACGCACTCATCGCCGCTCTTGCCGGGGTGCTGGGTGCACCGGCCGGTTACGGGCCACTCACCCTCCCGGCGTACGGGCTCTTCAGCATCCTGGGCGTGGGCGTGGGTTGGCTCGGGTGGCGGCTCGTCCACCGCCGCGCCCGTGACCCGCGCCGTGTACTCGCGGTGCTCGTTCCGGTGGTGGCCCTGGTCTCGTTCGTGCCGGACGTGCTGCTTCTGCTCCTGCGGTTCATCCCCGGCACGACGGACGTCGGCGTGTATGCCTTGATGCTCATGCACGTCGTCGTCATCGCGATCGCCGTGCCCGCGTATGCGCTCGCGTCGCGCGATTCGCGCCGGGAGCGGATCGATGCGCCCTCCGAACCGCGGGGGTAACGTCCGCTCGGCCGGATGGCAACCCCCTCGTCAGCTGAGCGATGCGCGACCGATGATGTCATCGATGCCGCAGCCCTCGCGGCGCCGAAGGGATGACACTCATGACTGACACCACGCCCGTCCAGCGGGTCGCTGAACTCATCAAGGACTTCCGCTTCGCGATGTTCACGACGCGGAACGCCGAGGGGAGGCTCGTCGCCCACCCGCTCACCGTGCAGGAGGCGGAGTTCGACGGAGACCTCTGGTTCCTCGTGTCGAAGAGCGCGACGCTCGTTATCGACATCCAGGCCGACGAGCGCGTCGGCGTCTCCCTCAGCTCCAACGACGCATGGGTGTCGCTGGCCGGAACCGCAGAACTCGTCGAGGACCGGGCCAAGATCAAGGAATTGTGGAGCCCGACGGTCGAGGCCTGGTTCCCTGAGGGGCCGGATGACCCCGACGTCGGCCTGCTCAAGTTCGACGCCCAGTCCGCCGAGTACTGGGACAGCCCCGGTGGCAAGATCGCCTCGCTCTTCAGCTTCGTGAAGTCGAAGCTCACCGGCGAGCAGTACGACGCCGAGAACGAGAAGGTCGAGCTGCCCGACCACTGAGCGGCCCGCGCTCGGGAAACGCGCAACGGGGCGGCCGGCACGATGTCGGCCGCCCGTCGCTGTGCTCACTTCATCCGGCCGAACGTGGCGTCGATGTCAGCCATCTCCATCGCGGCTGTCGCTTCGATCAGCGCGCGGAGCTCCTCGTCGGCACCGGGGGAGAATTCCTCGAGGCGCTCGGGGGAGATCGTCATCGGCGCACCGACCGGGGCCTGTTCGCTCGCGTCGAGCTCGGTGCCGTCGTTCGACGGGGGAAGCCCCCTGGAAGATCTTCCCTGCCTCCGACTGCGCGGTGAGATCGAAGGAGTACTGCTTGCTCTGCAGGCCCAGATCGAGGAGCTTCTTGACCTCGGGGAACTGCTCGGCGTTCGTCTTCGGGATCGGCAACGACGTGGGCCAGTTGACGCCGAGGGTCTCGAGCGCCTTGGCGTAGGCGTTCTCGTGCGCCTGGTCGCGCACGATGAGGTACGAGATCGTGCTGCGCGCCGTCTTGTTGTCGGTCATCTCGTACAGGCGGCACTTTTGCAGGCGCCCCGTGGACTCGAGCATCAGGTTGTAGAGCAGGTCGAGCACGAGGTTGCCCGAGTTGTAGACGTAGCTCCCCATCCAGGGGTTGCCGGCCGCATCGACGGGGAGCGCACCCTGTGCACCGACGAGGTAGTGGTGGATGTTGCTCGTGTCGACCGCGATGCGGAGCGGTGTCGCGCCTCCCGCCCCGGGCTCGTCGACCGGGTCGGTGGGCTTGCCCTGATACTGCGGCGAGCCGTCGAGCAACCGCGAGATCGTCGTGCCGATCAGTTCGACATGGCTGATCTCCTCGGTGCCGATGCCCTGGATCAGGTCCTTGTACGGCTTGCCGGAGGGGCCGCGGAAGTTGATGCTCTGGAACAGGTACTGCATCATCGTGCGCATCTCACCGAACTGTCCGCCGAGACCCTCCTGCAACGCGTTCGCCGCGGCGGGATCCGGCTCGTCCTGAGCGATCTCGTTGATGAATTCTTGAACGTGGAAGTACACGGGGGATCTCCTTCGACTCTGAGGGCGTGTGTGGATGTCGGCTCATCGTGAGACGACGAACCGGATCGCTCACCCCCCTCGACCGCACGGCGATGGAGTCGTACTATGCGGCCGGAGTCTTCGGAGACGGCGCCGGCTCGATTGTTCGCAGAGCTGGAAGCTGCTGAGCCAGAGCCCTGAAGCGTCGCGCACGTCCGGTGCTGAGCGGGTGGCTATTGGGTCCCTGAGCTTGTCGAAGGGTCCGGATCCGTACCCGGTGCGAGCGTATGCCGGCATATCGGGAATACGCCTTTGATCTGGTGATTTCCGGGGTCGGAATGGCGGTGGCCCTCGGTTGAATAGGGGTATGAACAGCACCACGGAGCTCCTGGATCGGGTCGTCACCGACCTCGATTCGGTGCTGTCCGGTGACGTGCTGGCGGGTTTGCCGGATGCGGACCGGATGGATGTGCTCCGGGTTGCGGGGGAGGCGTTCCGTCGCATCGAGGCGGTGGTGGTGGAGTCGGTCGCGTCGGCGGATGTGGACTTCGCGCACTCGTTCGGGTGTCGTGGGCAGAACGAACTTTTGCAGCGGGTGTTGCGCACGGATGTCGCGGGCGCGACGAGGGTGGGGAAGGCCGCGGATGCGGTGCGCCGACAGATCAGCCCGTCGTCGGGGGAGCGGTTGGAGGCCCGGTACCCGGCGATGCGGGAGGCGTTGCTCGACGGGGTGATCGGGGTCGCGGGTTTGCTTGCGGCGATCGGTCCGATCGACAAGGCCGCGCACAAGGTCGGGCGGGCGGCGATGCTTGCGGCGGATGCTCTGTTGGCGGATCATGCGCGCGGGTACCGGACGGACGACAATGAAGGTCATGGGGTCGACGCGGATGCTGACCCGGATGCCGAGCGGGATGCGGATGCGGGTGCGGATGCGGATGTCGACGTGGATGGGGACGCGGTTCCGGGGCCTCCGGTGACGCCGGAGGATCTGCGCCAGTTTGCGCAGTCGGTGGCGATGACGCTCGACCCCGATGGCCCCGAACCGTCGGATCGGGGTGCGCAGAATCACCGGTTCTTGACGATCGGGCGCCTTCGTGACGGGTTGCATTCGATCCGGGGGAATGTGCTTCCGGATGTTGCGGCGCAGTTCCAGTCCGTGATCGATGCGCAGAACAATCCGAAGACGGATGGACCCCCGCACCCGGGCGTGCACTTCGAAGACTCAGAGGGCCCGGATTCCTCAGGCCGCGACTCCGCGGGCCGGCGCTCCGCAGGCGAGGGTTCGGGAGAGCCCGCATTCGACGACGGTTTCGAGGATGAGCCGATCGACCGGCGCACCGCCGGCCAGAAGCGCCACGACGCGTTCGCGGCAGCGCTGGGGATCGCGGCCCGCCACCAGGACATGCCTTCGCTCGGTGGGGCCGCCCCGACCCTGGTCGTCCATGTCGACGCGAAAGATCTCGCCGCGGGTCGGGGATGGGCGACGATGGCCGGGTCCCAAGCCCCCGTCCCACTGCATGTCGCCGCGCACACCGCATGTAACGGGGCGATTCAACGCGTGTTGTTCGACGAGGGTCGGATTGTGGGGATCTCGGTCACGGACAGCGTGTTCACGGTGCATCAACGGCGGGCGATCATCGCCCGCGACCGAGAATGCCTCGTTCCCGGGTGTCATGTCCCGGCATCGTGGTGTGAGATCCACCACGTCACCGAACACGCCCGCGGTGGGCCGACGCACACGGACAACGGGGTCCCGTTGTGCTGGTGGCATCACCGGTCGTTGGATTGGTCCGGGTGGGAGATCCGCATGAACGACGGGATCCCCGAGATCCGCGGACCCGAATGGTGGGACCCTCACGGGACCTGGCGTACCTCGCGACCACGGGTTCCTGACCTCGCCCACGCATAGACAAGACACCTTCTCTCCATCGGTATGCCCGTGGAGAGAAGGACGACCGGACGCAGCTCAGCCGTCAGCCGTCAGCCGTCACACCGTGCGCCAGTCGTGCGAGGTGATCGCCGCTCCCGCCTGCGGGCCCATCTGCAGCATCCCACCGTCGATCGCGATCGATGCCCCGGAGATGTAGGCCCCCTCGGGGGACGCGAGGAACGCGATCAGGGCGGCGACCTCGCGGGCATCACCCGGCCGACCGAGCGGGATGCCGGGACGGTCCTCGCCCCGAGGATCCTGGTCGGTCTGGTCTGTCATCGGCGTCGCGATCTCGCCGGGGGCGACACTCACGGCACTGATGCCGGCCGAGCCCAGCTCGAGCGCGAGGTTCTTCATCAGACCCCCGAGCCCGTGCTTCGCCGCGTCGTACGCACTCATGCCCACCATGGGCTGATGCTCATGCACACTCGTCACCGCGATCAGCCGACCGCCCCGACCCGCGGCGACCATCGCCCGAGCCGCGTGCTGCAGGCAGACGAACGCTCCGGTCAGATCCGTGTCCACCACCCGGTTCCACTCCTCGAGCGAGATGTCGAGGAAGGGCGTGGTCGTTCCGGTTCCCGCGTTGTTCACGAACACGTCGAGACCGCCGAGCTCGTGGATCAGGCCGTCGATCACCCCGCCACACCCTGGCACATCGGAGGTGTCGAGCCGGACGACGAGGGCCCGAGCGCCGTGGCTCCGCACCTCCTCGGCCGTCTCTTCGGCGCCCCGCTCGTCGCTGTGGAAGGTGATCCCCACATCGATGCCGGCGGCCGCGAGAGCGACGGCGGTGGCTCGTCCGATCCCGGAATCGGCGCCGGTCACGATCGCGCGGCGCGCCTCGATGTCACTGTCCATGGCTCATCCCCTCTTCCTCGGTACGGAACCCCGCTGCCTTGTGCGTTCCGTCGCAGAACGGCTTGATGACCGACAGCCCGCACCGGCACAGCGCGACCGTACGACGGTGCGGCGTGATCGTTTCGCCCTCGGGCGTCTGCAGCTCGATGTCGCCGCGCACGAGCAACGGGCCGTCGGGGTACGGCGTGATCGTGGTCCGCTCGCCCGCCGCGCTCACAGGGACACCCGCTGTCGCAGCGACGACTCTCCAGCCGTCCAGGCACCGAGGATGTGCTCTCCGGTCCAGCCGTCCACGGCCAGGCAGGCGGCCGCCCCGAACATGATGTCCTCGAGCAGGTCCGGGCGGTCCTCCGCGAGACTGCCGGCGAGATCGCGTGCGGCGATCTGCTCGTGCACGGCATCCGCCTCGACATGCTCGGCAAAGTACTCGACGACGTCTTCATGGAAGTCGAGCCGCCGCAGCCCATCGGCATACAGGCGGCACGGGATCGACGAGGTCATCTCGAAAGCAGCGAGATGACCCACGATCGCGCCCACCAGCCGCCGGTTGAGGCCGAACATCGACATCATGTTGAACGACGCGAGCGTGATGGCGGGCAGATCGTCGAGGTAGGCGCCATAGGTGTCATCGAGGCCGGCCGCGCGCATCGCGTTGGCGAACAGCACCTGATGCACCCGGTTCGGTCGACCTCCGCCGTACTCGTCGGACTGGATCTCGACCAGCGCCGCCTTGGCACGGCCGGTCAGCCGCGGGATCGCCCAGGAATGCGGATCGGCTTCCCGCAGCGTGTAAGCCGACCGCTGGATCAGCATCTCCTCGGCCTGCTCACGCGTGCCCTTCTTCGCGATGTGCCGGGAGAGGCTGGGGCCGGTGTCGGCCGCGGCGAGGGCGAAGAGCGACCGCCCCACCGCGTCGACCGTCGGTTCGGGGAGTGCGGGCATCGGGACGACCTCGCGCAACGTGCGCTCGAGGGCATCCTCGAGGATGCGCCGCGTGGTGATCAGGTGCGGGTCCCACTCCAGGGAGGGGTCGATCGAAGGGAGCGAGCCGTAGGACGAGGCGTAGAGGATGAACAGCGCGAGCTGCACATCGTCGTCGCGCAGGATGTCGGCGCTTGCGGTGACCGCCTCCAGTGCGAGGGCGGAATGCTCCGCGTCACCTCCACCTCCGGTGAGCGCGCGGAGGACGGCGTCGCTGAGCGGCCCGCGCGAGGCGAAGGCGACGGCGGTGTCGGAGACGAGGGCGGATGCGGTCATGTGGAAGGGCTCCCATCGGATGGATCGCCCTCATTCTGCGGCGCACGATGCGCCCTCTGTAGGGACTTGACGCACGCCCCTCCGTCAGGCATGCGACCCGATACGGTGGGGGCATGCTCCAGGCCCTCCGCACCTTCGGGCGCATCCTCGCGCGGCACTGGCCCGCGCTCGCGGCCTGGTACCTCGGCGGCGAGGCCGTGCATCAGCTGCTGGTGCAGCTGGCCGGGTTCGTCGGCGGCCTCACCACGCTCGGCGGCCTGCTCATCCTGCCGCTCGCGGTGGCCGCCCGCCTCGTCTCCTACGTCGCGATGTACCTCACGGTGCAGCCGTCGCTGCCGCACAGTCGCGCAGAGCAAGGGGCGCAGACCGGCGAGACCGGGCCGCGGCGCTTCGTCCAGGCGACGTTGACCGCGATCCTCCCGTTCTTCGCGTTCTCTGCCGCGTGGGGCATGCTCGACGCGGATCTCATCGAGTTCTTCCGCATCGCCAGCGACATCGCGCTGCGGGATGCCGGATACGACCTCGAGCAGCTCGGCGACCGCGGCGGGATCGTCTCGGTCGGCGTGCTGTCGGTCGCGGTGCTCGTGATCGCGCTCGCGGTGCGGCTCCTGCTCGCCCGCTTCGGCGATCGTCTGCCGTCGTGGACGCTCGCCGTCGCCGCGTACACCGAGGTGCTCTGGACCTTCATGCTCTTCACGCTCGTGGGCCAGTGGTGGGCCGACACGAAGGAGTGGTTCGCCGGGCGGGCCGGCGTGGTCTGGCTCGAGGGGATCGGCGACTGGGTCGCCGCGAACATCGCCCCGCTGGCGACGCTGTGGCAAGGCGCGGGGTGGGTCTTCGGATTCCTCGTCGCCGCGGTCCTGGTGCCCGCCTCCTGGCTCACCGTCGCGGGTGTGACCTATGGCACCTCGTTCGACGCGACGCCGCCGGTGCTCCGCCGCTTCGACAAGACCCTGCACGGAACGGCCTCGCGTCTCTTCAAGATCGTCGCACGCCGCTTCGAGGAGCTGTGGGCGGCCGTCGCGTTGATCTGGCGTGGCGGGCCGGTGATCTTCGGATGCCTGGCTCTCGCCTACGCGCTCTGGGCGGCAGCGGAGCGGTTCGGCTCCCGCGCGGTGCTCGGACTCTTCGGCGGACAGGAGACATCGTTCTGGGCGAGCTTCCTGCCGCTCCTGCTCGTCGCCGTCGGGGTGATCGCCGAACCGCTGCGCGTCGCGATCGTGGCCACCGCGTTCGACGCCGTCATCGGTCGACCTGCCGCAGAGCTGGGCACGCGAGAGTCAGGGCTCGACGGGGAACCGAACGATCTCACCGTCGCCGGCGACGTCGAGCACGAACGGCCCGTCGGCGTCGTCGGGAAGCAGGAACACCGCGAGGATGACGTACGGCCCTGAGCCCGCCAGGCAGGCGGATTCGCCCGCGTCGTAAGGCACCTCCAGCGCGGAGCGCGCGTTGCTCCACACGCGCTCTCCTCCGACCTCGGCCAGAGTCGGCTGACCGCACGTCGTCGAGTCGGGTCCGCCGCCTGCGTCGATCCGGATGCTGAGCGTACGGGAACCCTCGGGAGCCTCGAACTCGTCCCAGCGTGCGGAGCCGAGTTCGAGCGTCTGCCCGGCGACATCGGCTGCTCCGTCTGCCGCCTCGATCACCGAGGGGCCGCCCGATGCCGGGACGACGTCGAGCCACACGTGCACGCCGATGACCGCCGCTGCCGCGACGACCAGAGCGGCCAGCGCGACCCGCTGTCTCCGCCACCAGCCGGTCATGGCTTCCCCAGGCGCGGTTGTTCGATCTCGATGCTCGAGGTCGTCTCGACCCGGTCGAGGTGCAGGGGGAAGGCGATCACGTCGTCGAGCTCGGGCGTCGGGTAGCGACCGCTCAGTCGCAGTTCGCCGCTGCCGGAGCGCAGGTCATCGGGCAGCTCGAACGCCAGCATCCCGACGGTGTCGGTACCCACCCGTAGATTCGTGCCGACGAGAGTGGCGGGCGGGCGTTCGCTCGCCTGGTAGAGGCGGCCGTCGATCTCGAGGCTCGCCACGCCGATCGCGGCGCCCACCTCGGTCGTCGGGGCCGAGACGGCGAGCTCGACGACGACCCAATTCCCCTCGGCCTCCCATTCGTTCGCCGGCATGGTCACGCGCTCGGTGCGTGCGACCTCGACGACGGTGGCGGTCAACGTGCGGGCCGTCACGGTCTGCCCGACCGAGCCGCTCACCGCGAACGGGTCCAGCAGGGCCTGCTCGGGCGGCGTCACGGCGGTCACCGCTCCGGCGGCGACGACCAGTCCGGCCCCGACGATCCAGGGCATCGCGCGCCGCGTGCCGAGCCGCGACCCGCGCCGCGTCACGGTGCCACCTCGAGGTCGAGCTGTGCGCTGAGCTCGTCGCGTCGCCAGGAGATCGTCGACGCCGCCAGGATGACCTGGCCGGATTGCTCGACCGCGTCATAGACGTCGAGCCGCGCGGTTCCGTCTGCGAGGGCGTCCTTCGTGGCGGCGTCGTCGGCGACCGGCCAGGCGATCGTCACGTCGGCCGGCACCCCGGGCTGGAGGATGACCGAGCGCCGCCCGCCGTCGGCACGCCAGGATCGCGCGGTGCCGACGGCAGTGATGCCGGACAGCTCGAGCATCGGCTCCCGGCCGACGATCATGCGAGACTCGACGCGGTCGGCCGAGCGCTCGACGCCGACGGCGCGGTCCGACAGGTTCTCCAGCCGCACCGTGATCACGAGCAGGGTCTCGCCGGGCTCCGCCTCGAGGAACTGGCTCTCCACGGCGTCGGTGAGCTCTGCATCGAGGACCGTGACCGAGTACAGCGACGTGCGCGCCTCATCACCGGTCGCGACGACCGTGGGCGTCTTCGATGCGGAGGCCAGGCCGCCGAACCCGATGAAGCCCGCGAGCAGCCCGATGACCGCGGCGCCGGCGATCCAGAACGGTGCAGCTCGTCGGCTGAACACGGTACGGGCCGCGCCGGCCGCGGCATCCCGCGCACCAGCTGCCGCCCCCCGCGTCCTCGTCACGAGGTCAGCCTAGCGGCGAGGGGTCAGTCGCCCTCCTCGAGCGGGTCGGTCTCGCCCTTCTCGTGGTCCACGCCGTCGTCGGCGGTGAACACCTTCTCGTCCTGGGGCGTCTCGACGGCGGCCTCGGCGGCGGCGTCGAAGGGGCCGGAGTCCTCGGGGTAAGTCTGGGGGTCGGTCATGGTGCGTCCTCTCTGGTCGGGATGTGTCGAATTCCAGACTCGCTCACAGACGGCCGCGTGACCCTCCCGTTGACATGGTCGGGATCAGCTGGTCTTCACACGGGCAGGGCTAGATCGGGCAGGCTCCATCGGGCAGGGCTACATCGGGCAGGGCTCGAACACGTAGCCGTCGTCGGCCGGGGTGAGCAGATCGCGGTCGCGCAGCACCATCGACGCGGGCGATCGTTCGTCGGCGCACATCTCCGCGAACGGACGCGGCAGCTCGTCGGCGTACTCGATGTCGATCACGGCCTCTCCGTACACCGCCGTGTAGGCCTGGCACTCCTCGTACACCGCGCACTCCTCGGTGACGGCGAAGTCGAAGCCCGCGTCGGCCTGGAGCGCCGCGGCATCCTCGGCGGAGTTCTTCTGCCCGGCGGCGAGCCCGGCGTCATGCGCTGCCTCGACGAACGCGGTGGCGAGCGCCAGGTTGTCGTCGAGCGACAGGGCGCCGTCGGAGCGCGTGTAGGTGTCAAGGTTGTCGAACTCGACCGCGTCGAAGCCGGCATCCGCGCATCCCTCGATCCACGGGACCACGACCGCCGCGATCCGCTCGCGACGCTCCGCCGTCGAGGTGTCGAGCAGGGCCTCGTCCGGCCAGTCGGGGTCGAAGACGACGTCCCCGTCGCGATGCAGCAGCAGCTCGGCATCCCACGTCTCGAGCTCGCCCGGCTGGGTCTGGAACCCGTTCACGTAACAGATCGAATAGACGCCCGGAGCGGGCTCTGCAGCGCGGTCACGCCCGACGATGCCGACGCCGTCGGCCGGTTCGTACGCGCCGCCGAGCTGGTAGTCGACCCCTGCTGCCGCCGGAAGGCCGGTCCAGTCCCTGGAATGCGACGAGGGAGCCGGCGAGGCGGGGGCGGATGCTTCCGGGATCGCCGTCGCGGGGGCGCAGCCGGCCAGCACGAGCAGGATGCCGACGGCCGCGGCGGCGTGCCGCAGGCGAGCAGCAGTATGCCGTGGGCTGGCAGCGGCGTGCCGTGGGTGTGCAGCGGTGCGCTTCATGCGAGCAGCGGCGGGGCGAGGGGGCATTCCGGCACCCTATCGCTCGCCCCGATCACTCTCATGGGATTCATCAGCCGGATCGGGAATGCCTGAGCAGGGATCCTCGTTTCCGTTACATGCAATTGCATGGACCCTTGAAAGGACCTCGCCCGTATGACCACTTACAACGTCGGCTTCCTCGTCGGCAGCATCTCCTCGACCTCGATCAACCGTCGGCTCGCCCGCGCGCTGGTGAAGCTCGCCCCTCAGGCCGATCTGACCCTCACCGAGATCCCGATCGCCGCCCTCCCGTTCTACTCCGCCGACAACGACGGCGCGATCCCCGCAGAGGCCGCGGAGTTCAAGCAGGCGATCGAGGCGTCCGACGCCATCATCCTGGTGACCCCGGAGTACAACCGCTCCGTTCCCGGCGTTCTCAAGAACGCGCTCGACACGGCGAGCCGCCCGTGGGGTCAGAACAGCCTCGCCGGCAAGCCCTCCGCCGTCATCGGCGGCTCGGTCGGTCCGATCGGCACCGCGGTGGCGCAGCAGCACCTGCGCTCGATCCTCTCGTTCCTCGCATCGCCTGAGCTGTCGCAGCCGGAGGCGTACATCCACATGCGCGACGGGCTCTTCACCGAAGACGGCGAGGTCACCGATGACTCGACTGTCGAGTTCCTCGTGTCGTGGCTGAAGGCCGTGCACACGCACGTCGCGAAGTCGCTCAGCCCCGTCACCTGAATCAGCCCCGTCAGCTGAATCAGGCTCGGATACGGAGGGGCTCGCGCGATGCGCGGGCCCCTTCTTTCAGGTCCGCGGGGCGCAGCGCTTCAGCTACCCGATGTCAGCTGCCGGCGCCGTAGAGCGCGGCGATCTCTTTCGACCCGATGCCCTGTGTGTAGGTGCCGTGCTGCGGCCAGCCGTCGGGGGAGTCCTCCCACTCCTCCTGGCGGCCGTAGGGGAGCAGGTCGACGAGGCCCTGCAGGTAGCTGAGGCGCTCGGTGCCGCGGCCGCTCGTGTGCCAGGTGCGGTACACGGCGTCGCCGTCGCGGAGGAAGACGTTCACCGCGAACCCGCCGTTCGGCGGAGCATCGACGTCGGACCCGAAGCTGCTGTCGGCACTCGAGTACCACGCCATCGTGTTGCCGACGCGCTCGCGGTAGGCGAGCGCCTCGTCGATCGGGCCGTTCGTCACGATCACGAAGCGGGCGTCGTAGTACCGCTCGATCACGTCGAGGCGTGTGAACTGCGAGGTGAAACCGGTGCAGCCGGGGCACTGCCACTCGTTGCCGTCCGACCACATGTGGTTGTAGACGATCAGCTGGGAGTGCCCGTCGAACAGGTCGGTCAGCCGCACCTCGCCCTCGGCGCCGACGAGCGTGTACTCCGGCATCCGCACCATCGGGAGCCGTCGCCGCTGGGCGGCGATCGCGTCGAGTTCACGGGTCGCAGCCTTCTCGCGCACCCGCAGCGCGTCGAGCTCGCGCTGCCAGGTGTCGGAATCGACGACGGGCGGAAGAGGAGTCTGGGCGGTGCTCACGATGACCTCCGGATGGCGAGACGACGCTGGACGACGGTGCCTCCAGTGTGCGCGCGGCCACCGACAGCGTCAATGAGGTTCGAGATCGGAGGCCGCGGCAGCGGCCGGCGCGGCCTCGGCGGGGTTGCGCCGGATGCCGATCCACGACACGACTCCGCCCAGCACCAGCAGTGAGGCGGTGACCCAGGCGGCGTTGTGGAAACCGCCGAGGTCGAGCGCGCCACCGACGATCGTCGACAGCATGGCGACCACCAGCAGTCCGGCGACGCGGGAGACCGCGTTGTTCACGGCCGAGGCGATGCCCGAGTGCCCTTCGTCGATCGCGCCGAGGATCGCGGCGGTCAGCGGAGCGACGGTGAGCGAGAGCCCGAGTCCCATCACGATCATGGCCGGCAGCACCTGCCACCAGTAGTCGAAGTCGGTGCCGACCGTCAGCAGCATCAGCGCGCCCGCGGCCATGATCAGCGGTCCGATGGTCATGAAGATGCGCGGACCCCAGCGTCCGGCCCACGCTCCGGCGCGCGAACTGAGCAGGATCATCAGGATCGTCATGGGCAGGCTGGCGAGCCCGGCCGCGGTGGCGCTGAGACCGGCACCCTGCTGCAGGTAGACGCCGACGACGAAGCCGTTCAGCGAGAGCGCGGCATAGACGAACAGGGTCGCGAGGTTGCCCCAGCCGAAGTCGCGCACCCGGAACAGCCACAGCGGCATGAGCGGAGCCGCCGACGTCTTCTGACGCACCAGGAACAGGGCGAACAGCGCGGCGCCGAGAATCCCGGGCGCCCAGATCGCCGGGGACTGCCACCCGAGGTTCGGCTGCTCGATGAGGGCGAACACCACCGCGCCGAGGCCGATCGCGCAGAGCGCCCCGCTCCACCAGTCGACCTTCACCCGACGCTCCAGCTCGGGCAGGTGCAGCCGACCGAGCAGCAGCAGGGTGATCGCGATCGGGATGACGTTGATGAGGAACACGAAGCGCCAGGACAGGAAGTCGACGAACAGGCCGCCGAGCAGCGGGCCCACGAGCATGGCCCCCGTGGTGAATGCCGTCCACACGCCGATGGCCCTGGCCTGCACCTCGGCGCGCATGGTGGCAGTGATCAGCGCCAGGGAACTCGGCACCAGCAGCGCACCGGCCGCACCTTGCGCCGCCCGCGCGATGATCAAGGTGAGCGGGTCGAACGCGGCCGCGACGGCGATGGAGGCCACCCCGAACGCGATGAGCCCGATGCGCATCACCAGCACCCGGCCGTAGGCGTCGGACACGGATCCGGCCAGCAGGATCAACGCGCTGAGCGTGATCAGGTAGGCGTCCACCACCCACTGCTGCGTCGTGATGCCGCCGCCGATCTCGCGGCTGATGGCGGGCAGCGCGACGTTGACCACCGTGCCGTCGAGGAAGGTGACGAAGGAGGCGAGGACCGCGATCGAGATCACGAGTCGCTGGACGGGGGCGAAGGATGCTGCCACAGGCTGAGACTACTCCCGGCCGGACGGGGAGGGGCGGACGGTCGTCGCCGGGTAGCCAGGCTGCCGACGGCGACGGCTAGGACTGTTGAGACTGTGCGGGAGCCGGAACCGGCGCAGGAGTACCCGCGCGGAGGAGCGTGGCGAGGCCCGCGACACCCGACTCCGCGAACGCGCGGCGCTGGCGGGTCGCTCCCGTGCCGACGGTGCGAAGGCGCTCGATGCCCGCGGCGACGTAATCCTCGTCGCCGAACTCCTGCAGAGCGGGAGCGCTCGCCGCCAGCATCCGCTCGACCACGGTCCAGGCGTCGTCGACCTCACCGGTCGTCGGATCGACGATGCGCGCATCCATCCCGGAGCGGGCCGCCGTCCAGAACGATGCGTCGATGGCGTCGATGTGATCGCTCGTCAGGGAACGGTCGTCGGACAGCGCGAGCGCGCGGCAGAGCACGGCGAGGAGCACGGAGTCCTCGGGCTCGAGCTGTGCGTCGAACACACGCACCTCGAGTGTCGGGTACCGCTCCGACACCCGTATGGCCCACGAGAGGGAGGTCGCCTCCCCGATGGTGCCGAGCGCGAGGAGCTGATCGATGCGCGCGACGTAGTCGTCGTAGTCCTGGAACCGCGGAGGGCACCACGAGGAGGGCAGGCGGCGGATCAGGATGCTGCGCCAGCTCGCGAACCCGGAGTCGATGCCGTTCGCGAAGGGACTGTTCCCGCTCAGAGCCAGCAGCGCCGGCATCCATCCGCGGATGCGGTTGAGAGCCCGGATCCGCTCCTCGACGTCGGGCACCTCGACGTGCACGTGCAGTCCGTTGACCTCGTGCTCCCGGGTGAGGTGCGCCAGGCGCTGCGCCACGTCGTCGTAGTGCGAAGAGGGGGAGATGATCGGCGACCGCGTCGTCGCGAAGGGATTGCCGGTCGGCGCGGCGATCGCGTGCTGCTCCTGCGCGTGCCAGCCCACCAGGGCACGCAGATGCCGTAGCTGCGTCTCCGCCGCCTCACTGGTGTGCACCGGTTCGGTGGCGGTCTCCAGCTGGGAGGTGAGGTACTCGGTGGCGACGGTGCCGCCGGTGCGGAGACGAGTGATGCGCTCACGCGTGCCGTCGGTCATGGCCAGAGGGACGAGGGCCTGCTCGTCGAGAAGAAGGAACTCCTCCTCGATGCCGAAACGCGCCACCCGCGGCTCAGTGGTTCCTGAGGGCGGAGATCAGCTCGGACTTCCGCTTCGTGCTGTAGCCGGTCAGGCCCAGCTCCTTGGCCCGCTTCTTCAGCTCGGGCACGGTCCAGTCGTCGTAGTCGCCGCTCTCGCCGCCGCGACGGCCGACGGTCTTGCGTCCGTCTCGCGCTGCCGCGTTGGAGATGCGCGCGGCCTTCTCCTTCGACGCCCCGTCATCGCGGAGCTCCTCGTAGAGTTCCGGATCCTTCAGAGAGTTGTTGCGCCCGCCGGGCATGATCACCAACTCCTTTCCACTCGCACCTGTGAGGTACCTGAGTCAAGCCCCTGATGAGAAGAGGCAGATCTGGCTACGTTGTTTCGCTGTAGACGGGTGCACTGTGCCCCCGGCGAAAGGAAATCTGATGAACATTCTGCTGATCATCGTCATCGTCATCGCTGTGATCCTCGCGATCACCGGTGGCCTCGTGCAGTCGCTTCAGTTCCTGCTCTGGGTCGGTCTGGTTCTGCTGGCGATCGCTGTGATCGCCTGGTTGATCCGGGCGATCAGTGGGAGCCGACGGGCCTGACCCCACGAAGTGAGGCCCGCCCGTCGGCGGGCCTCACTTGTCGAACGCGTTCTTGGCGGCGTCCTTGACGTTCTCGCCGGCCTGCTTCACGTCCGCCTTGGCCTGGTCTGCCTTGCCTTCGGCTTCGAGTCGCTCATTGTCAGTGACCTTGCCGACGCCTTCCTTGACCTTGCCAGAGGCCTTCTCAGCGGCGTTCTTGATGTCATCTGCGGCACTCATGTGCTGCTCCTCTCCTAGACGGATCGTTTGCTCTCCTACCCTCGCAAATCGCGTCGATGCGGACCAAGGGATTGACAACGGGCGGATGCCGTGTCACAGCGCCCGACCCATCGACGCGGGCCCTCTGGAGGACTAGCCTGGCGCCAGGCGGGTGTCCTGCCCGCGGACCTCTCGGCGAAGGAAGCGGTGTGCGATGGACTCGATGATGATGGGCGCCATGTCGAAGAACATGGAGTCGATGCCGAACGCGGACATGATGGACATGGCCGTCATGCAGGCCTGCATGGATGCGTGCTCGGCCTGCGAACAGGCGTGTACCGTCTGCTCCACCCAGCTGATGGACTGCGCCCCGGCCTGCATGAACTGCGCCGACATGTGCAACACGATGATGCGGTCCATGATGCGGATGCAGGGGATGACGCCGGCGTCGATGATGTCGATGCTCAACGCCTGCATCGCGATGTGCCAGGTCTGCATGGACGAGTGCATGAAGCACGCCGACCACAGCGAGATCTGCCGGATGTGCGCTCAGGCGTGCCAGGCCTGCATGGACGCCTGCGCGGCCATGAAGGACATGATGATGGCGAGCGCCTGAGCCTTCGCGCTCAGACGAGCTTCACGCTGCGGCTCACACTGCGGCTCACACTGCGGCGACGTTGAACTGCGTGCGGCCGATCGCGAGCACGCCGTAGCGTGCATGCAGCGCCACCGGCGTGCCGGGAGCCGCTTCGAGTGCTGCGCCCGAGCCGTTCCACAGTGCGTGTGCTGCGCCGTCGAGGCTGCGCACGACCAGGTCGCCGGAAGCGGCATCCGCCGACTCGACGATGCCGTCGACCCACTCGGTCGGAGTGGCCGAGGCGATGCGCGCCTGGATGAGGTGCAGCGCGTGGCCGGGAGCGAAGGAGGAGCACCGGTCGCCGTGCTGGCACATGCACGCCGAACGCTCACGCACCGAGAGGGGCGACAGGCGGTTCGAGGGCGTGGACACGGTGGTCTCCTTCAGGATCGGACGCTCTGGGATCGGGCGTTTCCGACAGCGTAGGTCGGGTGCTTCTGAGGCGGAAGGCGACCGGACACGCAGTGAAACAAACGGGTGTAGTCTCGCTGGGTGCTGTTTTCGAGAGGTGCCCTTTCCGGGCAGAACGGAGCTGCAGGCGCCTTCCGCGCCGCAGACAGAGGCTGAGGACCAGCCGGAGGCGGAACCCCCGTCCCCGGTGCTGCGTCATACCCGGCATCCGTCCCGGGAAACCTCACCCCGATCGACTCGCCCTTCGTGGCGACCACTCTGAAAGCACTGTTCTCATGCGTCCCATCGACGAGCGCGCCATCCGCGCCTCCTTCATCAACGCCTCCCGCAAAGAGGTCGCGACCCTCACCATGCCCGCCGACCTGGCCGACATCGACTTCGACAAGCTCGACTACCTCGGCTGGACCGACCCGAAGATGCCGCGTCGCGCCTACGTCGTCGCGCGGATCGACGACACCCCGGTCGGCGTCCTGCTGCAACGCGCCGAGCAGCGCGTGCTCGCCCGGGCGCAGTGCTCGTGGTGCGAGGACGTCACGCTCCGCAACGATGTGCAGCTGTTCGTCGCGCGCAAGGCGGGTGCCGCCGGCCGCAAGGGCGACTCCGTCGGCGTCCTCACCTGCGCGGAGTTCGGCTGCTCCCACACCGTGCGGATCCTGCCGCCCTTGGCGTACCAGGGCTACGACCGCGAGCTCGCCAGGGAGATGCGCATCCTGCGGCTGCAGGAGCACGTGACCGGTTTTCTCCGGGAGGTCGCCGGCTGATCGGGAGGAGATCTGCACTCGGGAGGACCGATCCGGGCGATCGGCCCCTCCGCAGTGCAGATCTCCTCGGGAGCGCAGGTGGACGCCCGGCCTACTCGACCTCGAGCGTCGCCACCGTCTCCTCGTCGTCGCAGGCGCTGCCGACCCAGAGGCGGAACCGGCCGGGCTCGACCCGTCGGATGCCGTCGACACCGGTGAACGCGAGGCGGTCGAGGGGCACGTCGAACGTGACGTGCTCCTCGGCTCCGGCGGCGAGCCTGACGCGCCGGAAGCCGATCAGCTGCGCCACCGGTCGGGTGACGCTGGCGATCTCGTCGTTCACGTAGAGCTGCACGACGTCGGCGCCCTCCCGATCGCCCGTGTTGCGCACGAGCACCGTTGCGCGCACCGTGTCGTCGGTGAGCGAGACCGCGAGATCGGCGTGGGCGAACGTCGTGTAGCTCAGCCCGAATCCGAAGGGACGCGCCGGGGTCGGATCGGCGCTCGTGACGTCGGCCCGGCCGCCGAGCAGCGGATGCAGGTACGAATACGGCTGGGCGCCCGCCGACCGGGCGAGCGACACCGGCAGCCGTCCGGACGGCACCACCCGGCCGCTGAGCACCCGGGTCAGAGCCTGCCCGCCCTCTTCGCCGGGGAAGAACGCCTGCAGCACGGCGGCCGGTCGGGCGGCGCCCGCGGCATCCGTCCTCGAGTTCCCCGACGACGGTGCCGCCGAGTTCACCGCGCCGAGACCCGCCATCGCCCCCGCCGCGCCCGCGCGCGGCGGCAGGGCCCAGTCGAGTGCGTACGGGCGCCCGGTCATCGCGATCAGGATCACCGGCGTGCCCGTCGCGACGACGGCCTCGACCAGATCGCGCTGGATGCCGGGGAGTTCGAGCGTCTCGACGTCGTTCCCCTCGCCGACCGTGCCGCGCCCGAACAGCCCGGCCCGATCGCCCACGACGATGATCGCGACGTCGGCGGCCTCGGCGTCGGCGACCGCTGCTGCGATGCCGCTGCGGTTCGCGCTCTCGACATCGCCGCCGACGGCGTGCGTGATCACAGCATCCGCGAACTCCTCGCGCAGCGCGTCGAGCACGGTCGGCAGCGCGATCCCCGCCGGCACATCGGGGTGATGCGCGAGCACGTGGTTGACGAACGAATAGCAGCCCATCAGGGCCTCCGCGCTGTCGGCATTGGGGCCGATCACCGCGATCCGGCGCCGCGCACCGGCGTCGAGAGGAAGCACGCCGTCGTTGCTGAGCAGCACGACCGACTCCTCGGCCAGACGCCGGGCCAGCTCTCGGTGCGCGGGGGAGTCCAGATCGACGGATGCCGGTGGCATGGAGAAGTCCGCATCCAGCAGCCCCAGCTCCTCCTTCTGCGCGAGCACGCGGGCCACCGCCTGGTCGAGCACGGCCTCCGGCAGCCGCCCGTCGCGCACCTGGTCGGCAAGGGTCGTGTACGCGTCGGGCGACGGGAGCTCGACGTCGATCCCCGCGGTGATCGCGAGGCGCGCAGCATCCGCCGAATCCGCTGCGACCCGGTGCATGCTCCGCAGGAAGTCGACCGCGAAGTAGTCCGAGACCACCACCCCGTCGAAGCCCCAGCGGTCCCGCAGCACACCCGTGAGGTAACGGGGATCCGCCGCGACCGGCACGCCGTCGATGTCGGTGTACGAGTTCATCACGCTGCGCGCTCCGCCCTCGCGGAGGGCCATCTCGAACGGCGGCAGCAGCACGTCCTCGATCTCGCGCTGCCCGGCGTGCACGGGCGCATGGTTGCGTCCGGCGCGCGAGGCCGAATACCCGACGAAGTGCTTGAGCGTGGCGTGCACCCCCGCGGACTGGACGCCCCGCACATACGCGCTGCCGATGGTGCCGACGACCAGCGGATCCTCGGCGATGCACTCGTCGACCCGTCCCCACCGCGGGTCGCGGATCACGTCGAGCACCGGCGCCAGGCCCTGGTGGATGCCGAGCGCGCGCATCGAGTCCCCGATCGCCGCGCCGACCTCTTCCACGAGCTCCGGATCGAAGGATGCTCCCCAGGCCAGCGGCGTCGGGAAGGTCGCCGCCTTCCACGCCGCGAGTCCGGTCAGGCACTCCTCGTGCACGATCGCGGGGATGCCGAGTCGGGTTTCCCGCTGCAGGCGCGCCTGCTCCGTCCAGAGCCACTGCGCCCGCTCGACCGGGTCGACCGGCCGCGTGCCGTAGACGCGGGTGAGGTGCCCGATGCCGTGGGTGCTCGCCTCCTCGTACCGGGTCGAGCTCTTCTTCTCGCCGGCGAGCGGGGCGACCACCTCATCGCCCTGGTCGACCCAGAATCCGACGAGCTGCGCCTGCTTCTCCTCGAGCGTCATCTGCTCGAGGAGCGCCTCCACGCGGGGCGAGAGGGCGGGGAGGGTGGTCTGCGGGAGCACGTCGTTCGCTTTCATGGGGTTCTGCACTTCTGTCGTCCGTGCCGTCGTCGGGTGCACCGCGGTCATCCCTTGACCGCCCCGGTGAGTCCGCCGACGATGCGCCGCTCGAACAAGCTGAAGAAGATCAGCGCGGGGATCATCGACAGTGACGTGAATGCCAGCACCTTGGCCGTGTCGACCGAGTACTGCGACGCGAACGACTGCACCCCGAGCGGCAAGGTGAACGCAGCGGCGTCGTTGAGGATGAACAGCGGGAGAAGGTAGCCGTTCCAGCTGCCGATGAACGCGAGGATGCCGGTCGTGATCACCCCGGGGAGTGAGAGCGGCAGCACCATCCGCCAGAAGAAGCCGAGGCGGCTGCATCCGTCGATGAAGGCGGCCTCCTGGATCTCGTCCGGGATGGCCCGCAGGAACGGCACCAGGATGATGATCGTCGTCGGCAGCGCGAAGGCGATCTGCGGCAGGATGACCCCGCCGAGCGAGTTCATCAGCCCGAGATTGCGCACCACGATGTACAGCGGCGTGATCGCCACCGTCAGCGGGAACATCAGCCCCGCCGCGAAGAAGGCGTAGAGGACACCGCGACCGGCGAACCGGTAGCGGGCGAGCACGTACGCCGCCATCAGACCGAGTGCCACGACGCCCAGAGTGGTGGCGAGCGCCACGATGAGCGAGTTGAGCACCTGCCGCCAGAAGATGCCACCGGTGAGCACGTCGAGGTAGTTCGACAGGATCCACGGCTGCGGCAGCCCGGACGGGTCGGTGGTGATCTGCGCGTTCGTGCGGAATCCGCCGATGATGATGTACAGGATCGGCGCGAGCATCAGGCCGACGGCGATCAGCGCGACGAAGTACACCGCGGGGTTCGCCCAGGGCAGCCGGGGCTTCGCCTTCCGGCTGCGTCCGGTCCGCGGGGTGACGAGTGCGGCGGTGGCGGTCATCGCTTGCCCTTCTTGCTTCCGGCGCCGGTGAGGGCGCCGTCGGTGTCGCGTTTCAGCACGGCCCGCTGGTAGATCAGCGCGACGACGAGCGAGATCAGGAACAGGACCACGGCGACCGCGTTCCCGTACCCGAAGTTCCCGGCGTTGCGCCCCTCGGACACCATGTAGGTGGCCATCGTCGAGGTGCCGGCGGTGGAGGCGATGTACTGCCCCCAGATGATGTAGACGAGGTCGAACAGCTGCAGCGAGCCGATGATCGACAGGAACGCCCAGATGCGCAGCGTCGGAGCCAGCAGCGGCAGGGTGATCTGCCACTGGATCTGCCAGTACGACGCGCCGTCGATCGCCGCAGCCTCGTGCAGCTCCTCGGGAATGCCCTGGAGGCCGGCGAGGAAGAGGATGACGGCGAAGCCGACGTACTTCCAGGTGATGATCGCCATCAGCGTCCAGATCGCGATACCCGGGTCGGACAGCCAGTCGTTCGCCAGCCACCCGAGGCCCATGTTCGTCAGCAGCGCGTTGAGGGCGCCGCTCGTCTGGAGCATCAGGCTCCAGCCGGTCCCGACGACGACCTCCGAGATCACGTACGGGACGAAGATCAGCACGCGGATCAGCGACTGCCCCCGCATCCGCCTGTTCAGGAGCAGAGCGAGGAGGATCGCGACCGGGCCCTGCAGCACGAGCGACATCACCAGGATGACGCCGTTGTGCTGGAGCGCGTCGTGGAACAGCGGGTCCTGCAGGATCGTGAGGTAGTTCTTCAGACCCACGAAGTCGGTGGGCGGACCGTACCCCTGCCAGCTGAAGAAGCCGTAGAACGCGGCCATCAGCACGGGGAAGATCACGAAGGCGAGGAAGACGAGAAGGGCGGGCCCGGCCAGAAGGATCACTTCCAGCCGGGCGAGCGCCTTACGCCTTCGCTGCAGCATCCTTGACAGCCTGGACGATGTCGTCCGGCGTCCCCTGGCCTGCCAGCATGGTGACCACGGCCACGTTCAGCGCGTTGCCGACGTTCTGGCCGTAGACCGTGTCGAGCCACTGCGACGCATACGGAGCAGCGTTGTATGCCTCGAGGATGGTCTGCAGGTACGGCTCGGTGACGGCCTCCTGGGCGACGGTGTTGACCGGCGGGGCGTTGAAGGCCTTGTAGTACGCCGTCTGCACTTCGCTGGTGCCGAGGTAGTTCAGGAAGTCGACGCACGCGTCGGGAGCATCGACCGAGCACGAGTAGCCGTCGACGCCGCCCATCATCGAGCCGGGCTCGCCTTCGCCGCCCTCGACCTCGGGGAACGGGAACCAGGAGAGGTCGGCCAGCGGCTTCTGGTCGGGTGTCAGGGATCCGATCACGCCGGGGTTCCAGGCGCCCATGAGCTCCATGCCCGCCTGGTGGTTGGCGATGAGGCCGGCCGAGCTGGCGGCACCCTGCTGGGCGGTCGTGGTCAGGAAGCCGCTGTTGAAGGGCTCGGTGTCCGCGAAGTCCTGCAGGTCCTCACCCGCGCGGATCCAGCACTCGTCGTCGAAGTTCATCTCGTCGGCGGCCTGGGCCAGCGTGTCGGAGCTGCACTCGCGGAGCGCGAACCAGTAGTACCAGTGCGCTGCCGGCCAGGCGTCCTTCGCGCCGAGGGCGACGGGGTCGATGCCGGCGGCCTTGAGAGCCTCCGTCGCGGTCTCGAGCTCGTCGATCGTGGTCGGGTTCTCGGTGATGCCCGCCTCGTCGAACAGGTCCTGGCTGTAGAAGAGTCCGCCGGGGAGCACGGCGACCGGCATCGCGTAGATCTTGTCGTCGAGGCTGTTGGCCGAGTACGCGGCATCCGGGATCTCTTCGGATGCGGGGCCCGTGATGGCGTCGGTGAGGTCCTTGAGCTGGCCGGCCTTCACCATCGCCGCCATCTTGCCGCCGCCGCGCTGCAGGAAGATGTCGGGTGCGTCGCCGGAGTTCAGTGCGGTCTGCAGCTTGCCGTCGAGGTCCTCATTCTGGATCGACTGGATCTCGATGGTGACGCCGGGGTTCGCCTTCTCGAAGTCGGCGACCGTCGCCTCCCAGAATTCGACGCCGGGCCCGGTGGTCGAGTTGTGCCAGAGCGACATGCTCGCGCCGTCACCGCCGGAGCCATCGCCGGTGTCGCCCGCTGTACAGCCCGAGAGTGCGAGTGCTCCGACGGCGAGTACCGCCGCGGAGACGAGGGGGAGCCTTCTGCTGATCATGTGATTGTTCTCCTCATCGAGTTGCGCCGCGCGTCTCTGCGGGGCGCCCGCGGCAGCTCGGGTGAGACCGCGGTGGGATGAGTCTTCTGTCCGGATGATGCATCGTCAAACGTTTTCGAAAACAGTTTCCATCCGACGGTTCCGCGGTCTACGCTGACCTGACATGAGCGGGAGAACGACGATCCACGACGTCGCGAAAGCGGCAGGGGTGTCGGTGTCGACCGTCTCGAAGGCCGTGAACGGCCGGTACGGGATCGCGGATGCCACGGTGCAGCGCGTCCTCGACTCGGTGCGCGAGCTGGGCTACGAGTCGAGCCTCGTCGCCAGCAGCATGCGGGCGCGGCGGACCGGAGTCATCGGCGTGCTGCTGGCGGGCTTCGAGCCGTTCAGCGCCGAGATCCTCAAGGGCGTCGGAACCGCGGTGAACGACTCGGCCTTCGACCTGCTCGCGTACAGCGGCTCGCGTCACGGCGCGGGTGCGGGCGACGGATGGGAGCGTCGTTCGCTGAGCCGGCTCTCCGGCACGCTCATCGACGCGGCGATCATGGTCACGCCGACCGTCGTGGGCGCCGCCACCGAGATCCCGGTGGTCGCGATCGACCCGCACACCGGGCGGGCCGACCTGCCGACGGTCGAATCCGACAGCTTCGGCGGGGCGCTCGCCGCCACGAGACACCTGATCGAGCTCGGCCACCGCCGGATCGGCTTCCTCGCGGGACGCCCCGACCTTCGCTCGGCCGGGCTGCGCGATGCCGGCTACCGGCGGGCGCTGTCGGATGCCGGCATCCCCGTGGATCCCGCCCTGATCGGGGTCGGACGCTACGAGCTCGAGACGACGCGGGATTCCGCCCGCCTGATGCTGGCAGCACCCACCCGCCCCACCGCTGTGTTCGCCGCCAACGACCTCTCCGCGATCGCCGTGATCGAGGTCGCGCAGGAGATGGGGCTGCGGGTACCGCAGGACCTCTCGGTCATCGGCTTCGACGATGTGCCAGAGGCGTCACGGCGCATGCTGCCCCTGACCACCATCCAGCAGCCGATGCGTCGACTCGGTGCGGTGGCGGCCGACATGGTGTTCGCCCTGCTGGAGGGCAAGGAACTCGACGAGATGCACGTGACGCTGCCGACGCGGCTGGTGGTCAGGGCGACGACGGCGCCGCCCGCCGGGTGAGCGTGCGGACGTGCTCCCACGCCGGCTCGGCCAGCGCCGCCGACAGGCGCGCGAACTCGTCGAAGCTGCGCCGGCCGGGCCAGTCGGCGGGCAGCATCGACGGCGGCAGGCCGGGGTCGGTGTAGGGCAGCACCCGCCAGCGGTCGATGAGCTGCACGCGGGCCGCGAACGGCTCGGCGGGCAGCGTGGTCAGAGACTCCTGGAACGCGAGGTGCTCGGCGCGCAGCGCCGCGAGGTCCCACCATTGCGCGGCGGCCTCGACCAGCGAGTCCGGCGGCACCGGCGCCGACGCCTGGAACAGCGTGACCCACGCCCGAGCGTCGAGGTCGTCGACGATCTCGAGCACCTCGTCCTGCAGATGCCCGGGGCAGATCCAGAGCGCGGGGGAGACCGTGCCCGCACCGATCCACAGCAGGCGCCGACGCAGCTGGTGACGGACGCTCCGTGCGCTCTCCGGGATCGAGAACGACACGAGGCACCAGGTGTCGGCATCCGTCATCTCGCGCATCTCGAAGATGCGCCGGTCGCCGCGTTCCAGCATCCCGATCGCCGCCGGGTTGAGGCGATAGCCGATCGCCTCCGTCCGCTCGGCGAGCAGGAGACCTTTCTGCTTCAATCGGGCGATGCCGGTGCGCGCCTGCGCGGTCGGGATGCTGAGATCGCCGGCCAGCGCGACGAGATCGGCCGCCGAGATCCAGCCGCCGAGGGGCCGCAGGTAGACCCCGATCAGCGTGCGTAGCAGCGAGGCAGTGCTCCCGGGGCGGGCGTCGATGTCGTCGAGCACCGCGACACGGTGCCCGTCGGGCTCGGCGGCTCGCTCAGCGGCTCGCTCAGTCGCCATCGGACTCCAGCGCATCGCGTACGGCCAGGATGCCCATGACCGTCTCGACGTGCGAGGTGCTCAGCGGCGACAACCCGAGCCGGATGCCGTCGGGGAAGCGGAAGTCAGGGATGATCCCGTCGGCCCAGAGGCGCCGGGTGACGTCGCGGAACTCCGGGTGGCCGATGGTCACGTGACCGCCGCGCAGCTCGGGGTCGCGCGGGCTGAGCAGCCGCACGCCGAGCGGCGCGAGCACCTCGTCGTACGCCTGCACGGCCAGCTCGGTCAGCGAGGTCGACTTCGCGCGGACCGCAGCGATGGAGGACTCTTCGATCAGATCGAGCATCCCCTGCATCGCGAGCATCGACGTCACCGGCGGGGTGCCGCTGAGCAGCTGCCGGATGTCACCGGCCGGCGCGTATTCCGGACCCATCGCGAAGATGTCGGCGGCGCTCCACCAGCCCTGGATCGGCTGACGCAGCACGCCCTGGAGTCCGTGACGCAGGTACGCGAAGGCAGGCGATCCCGGCCCCCCGTTGAGGTACTTGTAGGTGCAGCCGACCGCGAGGTCGACGCCCCACGCGTCGAGCTGCATCGGCACGACACCCGCGGAGTGGCAGAGGTCCCACATCATCAGCGCGCCCGTGTCGTGCACGGCCGCCGTGATCCCCGCCATGTCGGCGAGCGCCCCGGAGCGGTAGTCGACGTGGCTCAGCGAGACCAGCGCCGTGCGTTCGGACACGACGGCCTCGACGTCGGAGACGGTCACCCCGCGCACGGGGTCGGGTTCGAGCCAGCGCAGCGTCATGCCGGTCTCCGCCGCGACGCCCTCAGCGAGGAAGCGGTCGGTCGGGAAGTTGCCCGCCTCCATCACGAGCTCGGTGCGTCCGGCGGCGGCGGCGCCGAGGGCCGCACGCAGGAGCTTGTAGATGAGCACGCTGGTCGAATCGGCGACGACGGTCTGGCCGGCCGCGGCCCCCAGCGCGACGCGCGCGATGCGGTCGCCGAGTTCCATAGGCAACGCCATCCATTGCTCGTCCCAGGAGCGGATGAGCCGCGTGCCCCAGTCCTCGCGTACGAAGGCGGCGAGCTTCTCGGGGATGCCGCGCAGCGGGCGGCCGAGGGAGTTGCCGTCGAGGTACGCGGTCACGCCGGGCGCTTCGAGGAAGGCGTCGAGGTGGGTGCCGAGCGGGTCGGCGGCGTCGAGGGCGCGGGCCGTGTCGAGCAGGCGGATGGCGGAGAGGCGGGTGTCGGTCATGTCACACCTTCAGGTCGGCGGGGGTGAGCCGGCGGGCGCGGAGCGGATCCGCGGCATCGCCGGGCAGGAGGAAGAAGGCGGATGCCGCATCGCGCGGGTCCGCGGGGGCGAGAGCTCGCAGCAGGTCGACGCCGTCGACGCCGGCCGCGCGGAGGGCGGCGATCTCCTGCGGGTTCAGGCCGACCGGTGTCGGGCCGTTGCCCATGTCGGTGCCGTAGCGCACGGTGCCGCCCGCGGCATGGAAGCGGCGGACGTTGTCGAGGGCGATGTGCAGGTCGGCGCCGCCATGGATGGCGAGAGTGGAGATCCAGGAGACGGATGCCGCCTGCGCGGCGATCTCGTCGTCGGTGAGTCGTTCGGTGAAGGGGGCGTGGGCGAGCTGAGCCGCACCGAGGTGGGCCGCGCGCTGCGCCTCACCTCGGCCTTCCGCGTGCGCGACGACGGGCAGACCGTGATCGGCGGCGAGCCCGACGATGGTGCGGAAGAGGCCGTCGTCGAACACCGGCCCGGCATGGCTGTTGCTGGCGACCTTGATGCGAGACGCGCCCGCTGCGGCCATCTCGGCGACGGCGGCCGTGGCCTCGCGGGCGTCCGCGATCTCGCGGAACGAGCCGGCGGGCGCCCAGTCGCGGTCGGACGGGTAGCCGCCCGGCGGGGTCAGGAAGGCCCCGGCGAACTCGATGGCGACCGGGGGCGTGCGCAATTCAGCAAGAACTTCGGCGGGCTGACCGATGCCCGGTGCTGAGGGGCGTTCCGGCGACGAACGGACTGAATTGTGAACGGCCAGCCGGGCGATCACCTCGGGATCCGCGCCGAGGTCGACCGCGCGGCCGAGCACGGACCCCGCGAGCAGGGTGTGGTCGACGAGCTGCAGGTGCACGTGGTGGTCGGTGAAACCGCCGATCACCCGCCCGGAGAGGCGCGGCAGGTTCGCAGGCGCAGCCGCTTCGCGCAGCACGACCCGTCCGGCGTCGTCGACCTCGACGACGCCGTCCCGCCATCCGTCGCCGTCGAAGAAGGTCGCGGCGTACATCAGCCGCCGATCTCGGTGCGCACCGCGTACAGCTCGGGGAAGAACGTGAGATCGAGCGCGCGCTGCAGGAAGCCGACGCCGCTGGAGCCGCCGGTGCCGACCTTCATGCCGATCGTGCGGGCGACGGTCTTGAGGTGCCGGAAGCGCCAGAACTGGAAGTTGTCCTCCAGGTCGACGAGGTCTTCACAAGCTTCGTAGAGGTCCCAGTTCTCCTGGTGGTTCTGGTAGATCTCGCGGATGGCGGGCACGAGCTCCGGCGTCTCGCGGTACGGCTCCCGCACGTCGCGGTCGAGGATCGAGGCGGGCACGGGCAGTCCACGGCGCGAGGCGTAGCGGAGGAACTCGTCGTAGAGCGTCGGCTTCTCCCACTCGGCCGTGAGCAGCGCGAGGTTCGCGGGGTGGTCGCGGAAGACCTGCAGCATCTTCTCGTTCTTGTTGCCGAGCGCGAACTCGACCGCGCGGTACTGCACCGACTGGAAGCCGGACGAGTTGCCGAGTGAGCCGCGGAACTGCGCGTACTCGGTCGGAGTGAGCGTCGCGAGAATGCCCCACTGCTGCGTCATCACGTCCTGGATCTTCTTGACCCGGGCGACCCGCTTCAGCGCTTCGCGCAGGTCGTCGCTCGCGAGCAGCTCCCGCGCAGACGAGAGCTCGTGCAGCAGCTGCTTCAGCCAGAGCTCGGTCGTCTGGTGCTGGATGATGAACAGCATCTCGTCGTGGTGCTCGGGCACGCTGACCGGATGCTGCGCCGTGAGCAGCTGGTCGAGCGCGAGGTACGACCCGTAGGTCATCTTCCCGGAGAGGTCGGTGACGATGCCGGACTCCAGCGCGCGTTCGTTCTCAGTGCTCATGAGATAAACATATCAGGAACGTGGCGGGCGTCACAGTAGTGAAATATGGCGACCCTTCCTCGACGACGCGGCGCCCGGTGGATACCGTCGGCGTATGGGCGACAGCATCGAGGCGCAGACGTTCACGCGCCAGGACCGTACGCAGTTCCGCGCCAAGACCGAGCGGTGCCTCGATGCCCTGGCATCCATGCTGGCCGACGGGCGATTCTCCGCCGTCGACGCCCCTGACTCGCAGCTCGGCCTGGAGATCGAGTTGAATCTGGTCGACGAGCAGGGCGCTCCGGCCCGCGGGAATGAGGCGGTGCTCGACGCGATCGCCTCTCCGGCCTTTCAGACGGAGCTCGCGCGCTTCAACGTCGAGATCAACGTGGCACCGAGGCCGATCGGAGGCGGGCACCTTCGACAGCTGGAGGACGTCTTGCGTGGCTCGCTCGAGGTCGCCGACCGTCGGGCGCGGTCGGCCGACAGCGGCCTGGCCATGATCGGGATGCTCCCGACGCTCGACGAGACGCACTTCACCGAGCGCTGGTTCTCGGCCGATCCTCGGTATAGCCTGCTGGGCCAGCAGATCCTGTCGGCGCGGGGCGAGGACATCGAGCTGCAGCTGGACGGCGTCGCACTGACCGATGACCGGCCCGCCGAGCAGCTCGCGATGGTCTGCGACACCATCCTGCCCGAGGCCGCCTGCACCTCCGTGCAGCTGCACCTGCAGGTCGCGCCCGAGTCGTTCGCGGCGTATTGGAATGCGGCGCAGGCAATTGCCGGCGTGCAGGTGGCGCTGGCGGCGAACTCCCCGTTCTTCGCCGGCAAGGCGCTGTGGCACGAGACGCGCATCCCGATGTTCGAGCAGGCCACCGACACCCGTCCGCAGGAGCTGAAGAATCAGGGCGTGCGACCCCGCGTCTGGTTCGGTGAGCGCTGGGTGACGTCGATCTTCGACCTGTTCGAAGAGAACTCGCGATACTTCCCTGCGCTGCTGCCCGTGTGCTCGGACGAGGATCCGTTCGAAGTGTTGGACGACGGGCGCCCGCCGGAACTCGCCGAGCTGCGCATGCACAACGGCACCGTCTACCGCTGGAACCGTCCGATCTACGATGCCGGCGACGGGACCGCGCACCTGCGCCTCGAGAACCGGGTGCTGCCGGCGGGACCGAGCGTCGTCGACGTGGTGGCGGATGCCGCGTTCTACTACGGTCTCGTGCGCAGTCTCGCCGAAGCCGACCGGCCGATCTGGACTCAGATGACCTTCGATGCGGCGGCCGAGAATCTGCAGGCCGCCGCGCGGAACGGCATCGACGCGCGGCTGTACTGGCCGGAGGTCGGCTCGATCAGCCCGAGGGAGCTCGTGCTGCGACGGCTGCTTCCTGCGGCGGCCGAGGGGTTGGATGCCTACGGCGTCGACCCCGAGGTCCGCGACCGGTATCTCGGCATCATCGAGCAGCGGTGCCTCACCGGGCGCAACGGCGCGGTCTGGCAGCGGGAGAACGTGGCCGCCCGTGAGCGCTCCGGTGCTTCACGGACCGAAGCACTGCACGGCATGCTCGCGGACTACCTCGAGCGGATGCAGGCCGGCGAGCCCGTCCACACCTGGACGCACTGACTTCGACCGCCCCGGAGCTGTAGAGCGCGCGCGTGCGCGGCGGGGTGCTCCTCCGACCGAGCGTCACAGCCGGGAGAGGTCGCGCTGGTGCTTTCGCACGTAGGACCGCTCGCGGCGTGATCGGCTGAGCTCGACGACCGAGCTGACGGTGGCTCCGATCAACGCATGCACTGCGACCCCGAGAGCGAACATGATCCCTACAGCGATGGCGATGATCGCGGGCAGGAGTGGCCCGACGAAGAAGACGAAGAAGAATGCGCCGTTGTCCACGGGGCGAGCGTAGTCGCGCCGCCCGAAAACCCGCCTAGAGCCTCGGCGTCCGCGGCGGCGGCGTGCGCCGCGTATCCGGTGCGCCGATCGCCTCGAACGCCGCCGCGAGCTGCAGCAGCCTCGTGTCGTCGTAGGCGCGTCCGGCGAAGGTCAGGCCGATCGGCATCCCGATGTCGCGCATCAGGCCCATCGGAACCGTGACGGTCGGGATGCCGAGGTGCCGCACGACCAGGTTGCCGTTGGCGATCCAGGTGCCGTTGCGCCAACCGAGGTCGGCGGATGCCGCGTTCACGTCCATGTCCGCCGGTCCCACGTCGGCGACCGCGGGGAACACGACGGCATCGAGGCCGAGCACGTCCATCCACACTTCGAGGTCGCGGCGACGGGTCTCCTCGAGGCCGCGCAGGCCGCTTTCGAGCTCCGGCATGTCCGCGATCTCGACGTCGGGGTGCGCGGCGACCCACGACGGGTAGTCGGCGATGTCGTCGTCGAAGCCCGTGTACCGGTCGGGGAGTGCGCCCTCGGGATGCGGGAAGATCGAGGCTCCGTCGACGTCGGCGAGCGTCGAGAGCGCCGGGTCTCCGTTCGCCTGCAGGAAGTCCTCCCAGCTCCACGCCGACAGGTCGACGATCTCGCGGCGCAGGTACTCGGGCGACACCAGCCCGCGCGTGGCGATGGTCGGGGCCCCAGTCCGATCGCCCTCGTAGTTCGACACGACGGGGAAGTCGACCTCGACGACGGTCGCCCCGGCGCTTTCGAGGTCTCGCCGTGCCGCCTCCCACTGCGCGATCACCGACTCCCGCGTCTCGATGCGCTGCCCGGTCGGGCCGCCGATTCCGGGGTCGTCGGCGGTGCCGGCATCCGGATCGGCGTTGATGTACATGCGCGGGATGCCGATGCGGATGCCGTCGAGCGAGGCATCGTGGGCCAGCGCGGGGTACGACGGCGGCCGGACCTCCGAGGCTGTCGGCAGCGGAACCCACGGCTGGGCGCGCCAGAAGTCGCCGCGGGTCTCGGCGTCGTCGGCGACGATCACGTCGAGCACCTCGAGCAGGTCGGCCATGGTGCGGGTGTGCGGCACGACGACGTCCATCGTCGGGACCAGTGGCCAGTTGCCGCGAGTGGAGATCACGCCGCGCGAGGGCGTGTAGGCGCAGAGCGCGTTGTTGGTCGCGGGGCCGCGGCCGCTCGACCAGGTCTCCTCGCCGAGCCCGAAGGCGGCGAAGCTCGCGGCGGTCGCGGTGCCCGATCCGTTCGACGAACCCGAGGCGAAGGGGGCCGCGAGGAAGTCGGCGTTGTACGGGCTCTCGGCGCGGCCGTAGACGCCGCGCTGCATGCCGCCGTTCGCCATCGGCGGCATGTTCGTGAGCCCGAGGCAGATCGCGCCTGCGGCGCGCAGGCGCTCGATGGTGAACGCGTCCCGCTGGGCGACGAGTTCCGCGAAGGCGGGGCTGCCGGATGCCGCGGTGAGCCCCTCGACGAGATAGCTGTCCTTCGCCGTGTAGGGGATGCCGTCCAGCGGGCCGCGCGTCTCGCCGCGAGCCCGGCGGGCGTCGGATGCTGCCGCCTCGTCGCGCGCACCCGGATTGCGGACGACCACCGCGTTGAGCGCCGTCGCGGTGTCGGGGCCGTCGTACGCGGCGATGCGGGCGAGGTAGGCGTCGACGAGTTCGACGGACGTGGTCTCGCCGGTCTCGAGCGCGCGTCGCAGATCGGCGATCGTGGCTTCGACGACGTCGATCATGACCGCGCACCTCCGAGCGAGGGCTGCTGCTGCGTGATGCAGTGGATGCCGCCGCCGCGGTCGAACAGCGGCCGGGCGTCGACCGTCACGACTCGGCGACCCGGATACGCGTCGGCGAGGATCTCCCGTGCCGCAGCATCCGCCTTCTCGTCGCCGAACCCGCATGCCACGACTCCGCCGTTCGTGACGAGGTGATTGACGTAGCTCCAGTCCACGAAGCCCTCGTCGTCGCGGAGGGTCGATGGGGCGGGCAGCCCGATGACCTCGAAGCGGCGGCCGGCGGCATCCGTCTGCTGCTCCAGGTAGGCACGCAGCTCGCGCGTGACGGCGTGATCGGGGTGATCGGGATCCTGCTGATCGTGCAGCAGGAGGCGACCGGGCGAGACGAGCGTCGCGACGATGTCGACGTGGCCGTTCGTGCCGAAGTCGTCGTAGTCGCGGGTGAGTCCGCGGGGGAGCCAGACGGCTTTGGTCGCTCCGATCGTGCGGAGCATCTCGGCCTCGACGCGCGCCTTGTCGGCGAACGGATTGCGCCGCGGGTCGAGCTGCACGGTGTCGGTGAGCAGCACGGTGCCCTCGCCGTCGACGTGGATGCCGCCGCCCTCGTTGACGAGCACCGAGCTGACGAGCTCAGCCCCGACCGCGCCGGCGACGATGCGGGCGTGCTGCGCGGCCTTCGCCCATTCGGCCCAGTCGGGCGCACCCCAGCCGTTGAAGATCCAGTCGACGGCGCCGAGCACATCGGGGCGCTCGTCGTCGACCACGAACGTGGGGCCGGAGTCGCGCATCCAGAACTCGTCCACCGGCGCTTCGATGATGTCGATGCCGCCCGCGAGCATGCGTCGGGCGCGGTCGAGCTCGGTCGGGTCGACGAGGATCGAGACGGGCTCGAACTCGGCGACGGCGTTCGCGACGGCCGACCAGGTGGCGTAGCCCTCTTCGCGTTCGGTCGCGGTCTCGCCAAGCGTCTGCCCCTCGGCGGGGAAGGCCATCCAGGTGCGGTCGTGGGGTGCGGTCTCGGCGGGCATGCGCCAGCTCATGGTGATCTCCTCGCTGGTGATCGCGTCCGGCAGCATCCGTGCTGTTGAACACGTGATCAACGGGTGCTACGGTAACCCTCGATGAACACCACGTCAAGAGCACCCGCCTCGCGGCGGATGCCACCGGAGGAGCGCGAACGCTCGATCGTCGAGGGCGCCGTCGAGCTGGCGCTCGCGAACGGGATCGACGCGCTCACCGTGCGCGCGATCGCCGCGCACGTCGGGGTGACTCCTGCCCTCGTCGCCCACTACCGGCCCGTCATGGATTCGCTCGTCGCCGAGGTCTTCGGTGCGATCGTCGCCGCGGAGCGGAACGAGGTACTCGACGACTTCTCGCCCGCGGGTGGACTGCGCGCGAGCCTGCAGCGCCTGGTCGAGAGCTTGCTCGACGGATCCCGCGACGACGTCGCCCTCATCTGGGTGCAGGCCTGGTCGCTCGGCGTGCGCAACGCCCTGCTGGGGGAGCGCGTCCGCGCCGAGATGGACCTGTGGCAGAGCCGCCTCGAAGAAGTCATCGCGGGTGCGGCATCCGAAGATCCCGACGATTCCGCCGATCCGGCGTTCGCCGCCTGGATGCTGCTCGCCATGGTCGACGGCATGAGCGCGCACTCCCTCGTGAAGTGGGCGCCGCACGACCGCGCCGACCTCGCGCGCCGCACGGTCTCCGCCGTGATCGACCGCCCCTCTTCCACCCCGATCAGTGAGGAACGCCCATGAGCGCTGACCGCATGCACGCCGCGTCGCCCGAGTCGACCGCGATCGTCGATGCCGTGCTCGACTACTCCCGGCGGCGGATGCTGGCCACGGATGTGCCGCTCGACAAGCCGCAGACCGAGGCGGAGCTCAACCGGCTCATCGGGGCCACCATCACGGACGCCGGACTCGGAGCGAACCGCGCGCTGAGCCTGTTCGAGCACGTTCTCGCGCCGGCGTGCCTGACCACGAGTCATCCGCTCTACCTGTCCTTCATCCCCACCGCGCCGACCATGGCGGCGATCGCGTTCGACCTGGTCGTCTCGGCATCCGGTCTCTACGGCGGCAGCTGGCTCGAGGGGGCGGGTGCGGTGCACGCCGAGAACGAGGTGCTGTCGTTCCTCGCGGCCGAGTTCGGGCTGCCGGACACCGCCGGTGGCGTCTTCGTGCAGGGCGGCACGATCGGCAATCTCTCGGCGCTCGTCGCGGCGCGCGAAGCGGCGAAGGCCCGACTGATCGCTGCCGGGAAGGACCTCCCGACGCGCTGGAAGATCGTCTGCAGCGTCGAGGCGCACTCCTCGAACAAGTCCGCCGCGCGGGTGATGGATGCCGATGTGCTCCTCGTGCCCGCCGGCGATGACGGCGTGCTGCGGGCGGATGCCGTGCGCGAGGCACTCGCCGCGCACGGCGACGAGATCTGCGCGGTCGTGGCGACCGGCGGCTCGACCAACTTCGGCATCGTCGACGACATCGCCGGCATCGCGGCGCTCAAGGACGAGTTCGACTTCTGGCTGCACATCGACGGCGCCTACGGACTCACGGCGATGCTCGCGCCCGAGGCCCGGCCGATCTTCGCGGGCGTCGAGCGCGCCGACTCGGTGATCGTCGACCCGCACAAGTGGCTGTTCGCGCCGTTCGACTGCTGCGCCCTGATCTACCGCGACCCTGACAACGGTCGCAGAGCCCACACGCAGCATGCGGAGTACCTCGACATCCTCACCGACGTCGACGAGTTCAGCCCGTCGGACTACTCGATCCAGCTCACCCGGCGCCCGCGCGGCCTGCCGATGTGGTTCTCGCTCGCGACCTACGGTGTGACCGCGTACCGGGATGCCGTCAGCAGCACGCTCGCGCTGACGCAGCGCATCGCCGCGGAGATCTCGCGGCGGCCGGAGCTGCGGCTGGTGCGCGACCCGCAGCTGTCGGTCGTGGTGTTCGAGCGCGAGGGTTGGGAGCGGGCGGACTACGACCGCTGGTCGGCGGCGCTCCTCGACACGCAGCGGGCCTTCGTGGTGCCGAGCTCGCACGCCGGGCGGCCGAACACGCGCTTCGCGATCCTCAACCCGCTCACGACCTTCGACGACCTCGTCGGCATCCTCGACACGATGAAGTAGATCGGACTCGAGCGGATGCGTCAGCGCGTCGTGTGGGTGTTCAGGAAGTCGATCGTCTTCTGGAGCGCGGTCCGCGCGTCGGGCAGGTCGAGGTGGAACTGATACTCGTGCGGCAGCGCGGGCTCGTGCGGGGCGGGCCAGAACTGGGTCGTCACGTCGACGCCGAGCTCCTCCAGGCGCTGCGCCATCGGGACGGACTGCAGCCAGGTGAGGCCGTCGCCGTTCCCGCCGGAGATGTACGTCGTGGGGAAGTCCTTCGTCACCCAGTCGACCGTCGACATGGTGGCGCCGGTGGAGTCCTCGGCCCAGGTCTTCGTGCCCGAGTACGCCCACATCGCCGACTTGAAGCCCCAGCCGGCGAGACCGTCGAGCTGCGCGAGCGCTCCGAGGTCGTACACACCGCAGTTCAACACCGTGGCGGCGAGCTGGTCGGCAGTCAGCGAGGGTTCGATGCCCATGATCTCGGCGTAGTCCGAGCTGGTGACGAGCGCGGCCATCTGGCTGGCGAGCTGGGCGCCGGCAGAGTCTCCGGCGAGCACGATCTGCGTAGCGTCCACGCCGAGCTCGTCGGCGTGCGCGACGATGTAGGCGAGCGCGTCGTTGAGCTGGTGCACGGCGAGCGGGTAGACGCCCTCCGGCCCGATCGTGTAGTTCACGGCGATGGTGGTGTACCCCTCGGCGGCGAGGATGCGCATGTACGGGTCGACGTTCTCCTTCGCCCCCGAGATCCAGGCGCCGCCGTGGATCCAGACGACCGTGGGCAGGGGGCCGGAGGCGGATGCCGGACGGAAGACGTCCATCGTCGTGTCGGCGCCGTCGTCGCCGTACGCGACGTCGAGCGTCTCGGTGAGCTTGGTGTCTGGGACGTGCTTGTCCATCTCGGCCGCTGTCTCGTCGCCGCCCTTCGTGAACACCGCGCGGATGATCATCGCCGAGGGCCACGGGGTGAGCGATCCGATGACCGCCACGACCGCAGCGACCCCGACCACGATGCCGAGCGTCACCTTCGTGCGATGCCACCGCCTGCGGACCCTCTTCGGACGGACGCTGGTCGGGCGTTCGGACTCTTCGGCGTGCGCGCTCATGGGTGTGAGACCCCTCTCCGCGCCTCAGTGTGCCAGTATTCCGGTGCGCGGCGCACGCGCCACGGGCGGCCCGATGACGTCCGACCGATCGCGGAGTTCATGACGGATCGCGGAGCCGACCGCGGAAACGCATCCGCGAAACGTCGTCGAGTCCGTGAGTCGTCGTCGCTCCGACGTCAGGCGGTGAGTCAGGCCGTGAGCCCGGCGATGAGGCGCCGCAGTCCGTAGTCGAAGGCGCGGTCGACGTCGCCGCCGAGCCGGAAGGCGCCGGAGAGCTCCATCTGCAGGAAACCCGTCGCCCAGGCGGTGAAAAGTCGGGCCGCGTCGAGGGCGTCGTCGTCGCCGACCAGCGCGGCGGAGGCATGGATGACCGGAGCGGCCGAGCGCTGCAGGGCGGCGTGCGGAGCCGCGGCGCTGAACATGAGCCGGAAGGCCTCGGGCTGCTGCTGGGCGAACGACCGGTAGGCGCCCGCGATGTCGGTGAGGTCGGCATCCGCAGCGCCGAGGCGGGCGGTGAGCTCGTCGATGATCGACTCGGCGATGGCGGAGAGGAGGGCGTCGCGATCGCGCACGCGCTTGTAGAGCGAGGGGGCCCGCACCCCGACACGGGTGGCGACGGCCTGCATCGTGACGCTCGCCGGCCCCGTCGCGTCGAGGATCTCCCGGCCCGCGGCGATGATCTGCTCGAGCGAGGTCCGATCGGGTGTCGGCATGACTTCTCCTTGATAGCTATTGACATTAGCCATGATAGCTACGTATCGTAGCCACCGCAACCATCCTCGAAGGGATCCACCCATGAAGCTCGCACCGCACCTGCACCGGCTCGGCAATGACATCGTCGCGTCGTACCTCATCGACCTGCCGGAGGGGATCACGCTGATCGACGCGGGGCTCCCCGGGCACTGGAACGACCTGCAGCGCGAACTCGCCGAGATCGGGCGGCCGCTGTCCGACATCCGTGGGTTGGTGCTCACGCACGGAGACGGAGATCACATCGGGTTCGCCGAGCGCCTGCACCGGGAGGCCGGAGTGCCAGTCTTCATCCACGCCGCCGATGCCCACCGCGTGCGTACGGGGGAGAAGCCGAAGACCGCGATGGGGCCCGCGCGACTCGGACCGATGCTCGGATTCTTCGCCTACGGCATCCGCAAGAACGCCCTGCGCACGCGGCACGTGAGCGAGGTCGTCGAGGTCGCCGACGGAGACGTGCTCGATCTGCCGGGGGCGCCGGTGATCGTCGGGATGCCCGGCCACTCGCCGGGCAGCATCGCGGTGCACGTGCCCGCCGCCGACGCGGTCTTCGTCGGCGACGCCCTCACCACCCGCCACGTGCTCACCGGCCGGAAGGGCGCTCAACCCGCGCCTTTCACGGACGAGCCCGCGACCGCACGGGACTCACTCGACCGCCTGGCCGGCCTGTCGGCATCCTGGGTGCTGCCCGGGCATGGAGCCCCCTGGCACGGGACGCCCGCGGACATCGCCGCGGAGGTACGGGCAGCGGCCTGAGGTCGTCCCCGGTCGCACCCCGGGGGCCGACACGCCAGATGTCGGACGGATGCAGGGGATCGGTCCGACATCTGGCGTGTCGGCCCCCAGTTTGGGTGCGGGGACGGGGACGGGCGCGGTGCGGGCCTCAGCGCCCGGCAAGTACGGAGGCCGTGTCGCTGACCGTGATCTGCGGCGGATACAGCCCCATCACCTGGAGCGCCGCCGCCTGGTTCTCGGCGCTCGACCCTGCACAGGCGTCGGCGGCGACCGTGACGAACGCCCCGGCATCCGCTGCGGCCAGGGCCGTCGAGATCACGCAGCAATCCGTCGACACCCCGGCCAGCACGACGTGCGCGCCCCGACCGAGGAGCGCCTCGAGCTCCGGACCCCACTTGCCAAACGTCGGCAGATCGAGGGTCGGATGCGGCGACAGCCCCACCGCGTCCGGCACGAGGTCGAACAGCGGATCCGTCGGCGGCTGATCGGCGAACGGCCACGCGGCGAAGTAGGCACCCCATGAAGTGGAGCGGTCGGCCGTCGGCATCCATCGCGTCACGATGACGCGCTCGCCGAACGCCGCGGCCAGCGAGCGGATGCGCGGCATCGCCTCGGCGAAGAACGGCGAGCCCCAGGCCGAATCGGGCGAGGCGAAGATCGCCTGCGGATCGATCACGACCAGCCAGGGCTGGTTCTCCGCATACGACTCCTGGGTCGCTGAGCTTGTCGAAGGGCCGCTCACGCCATCTCCTGCCGCCGGATCTTCCCCGCCCGCGCGAAGTACGTCACGACGAACGACAGCACCAGCGCGAAGAACACTCCGAGGTTCGCATAGGCGAAGGGGCCGTCGGCCCCGCCGACCAGGAACAGCAGGTATCCCTGCCAGTTGTTCCACGGCGCAGCATCCGCGAATCCGTTGAGCACGAGTCCCCAGCCGATCACGCTGGTCACGATCATCGTGCCGATCGAGATCCAGTCCCAGGCGCCGTAGCGTCCGCGGCTGTCGAACAGGGCTTCGTCGTCGTAGTCCTTCTTCCGGCGCAGGATGTCGGCGATCAGGATGCCGGCCCACGAGGCGAGCGGCACGCCGAGCGTGATCAGGAAGCTCTGGAACGGCCCCAGGAAGTCGGTCGCGAAGAACACCACGTAGATGGTGCCGATCGTGAGGATCACGCCGTCGATCGCGGCGGCCGACGGCCGGGGGATGCGGATGCCGAGGCTGAGCAGCGTCAGTCCGGAGGAGTAGATGCCGAGCACGGCGCCCGACACGAGCGCCAGGACCGCCGTGAGCAGGAACGGCACGAGCACCCAGGGCGGGAGCAGCGTCGCGAGGGCGCCGACCGGGTCGGCCTGCACGGCGGCGAAGAGTTCGTCGTTCGACCCCGCGAGCAGCAGTCCGAACACCACGAGGATGATCGGTGCCACCGACCCGCCGATCGTGTTCCAGCCGACGATCGCCCCATCGGATGCCGTGCGCTTCTGGTACCGCGACCAGTCCGCCGCGATGTTGATCCAGCCGAGGCCGAAGCCGGTCATCACCATGACGAGCGCGCCGATCACCTGGCCGATGCCGCCGTCCGGGCGGGCCATCACGGCGGCGAGGTCGATGCTCGGCGCCGCGAGGATGATGTACAGCACGGTGACGATCCCGGTGACCCAGGTCAGCACCGACTGCAGCTTCATGATCGTGTGATACCCGAGCACGGATGCCACCACGATGAGAGCCGCGACGATCACGGTCGCGATGATCTTCAGCGCGATGCTGTCGCCGTCGCCGCCGAGCTGCGTGATCACGGTGGCCGTGGCGAGCACGGCGATGATCGCGAGGAACGTCTCCCAGCCGATCGAGGTCAGCCACGAGACGATGCCGGGCACCTTCTGGCCCTGCACGCCGAAGGCGGCGCGGGAGAGCACCATGGTCGGGGCTGAGCCCCGCTTGCCGGCGATCGCGATCAGCCCGCACAGCAGGAACGACACCGTGATGCCGATGATCGACACCACTGTCGCCTGCCAGAACGAGATGCCGAAGCCCAGCACGAACGATCCGTACGACATGCCGAACACCGACACGTTCGCCGCGAACCAGGGCCAGAACAGGTCACGCGGCTTCGCGGTCCGCTCGGATTCCGGGATGATCTCGATGCCCGCGCGCTCGATGAGAGCCGGCTTGATGTCCGTCATGAGCATCATCTTGGCACTGCGCGAGTGCCGTCGGGGTCAGGCGGTGAAGAACGACTCCGCGGTGCGGGAGAGGTCGTGCAGGTCGGAGACGCCGGCGAGCTCGCGGGCCGAGTGCATCGAGAGGATCGGGATGCCGATGTCGACGGTGCGGATGCCGAGCCGGGTGGCCGTGATCGGGCCGATCGTCGACCCGCACGGCACCGAGTTGTTCGACACGAACTCCTGCGTCGTCACGCCCACGCGCTCGCACCAGGTGCGCCAGGAGGCCGTGCCCACGGCATCCGTCGCGTAGCGCTGGTTCGCGTTGATCTTGAGGATCGGACCGGACCCGAGGACGGGCTGCACGACCGGGTCGTGCTTGGCGACGTAGTTCGGGTGCACGGAGTGACCGACGTCGCTGGACAGGCACCACGACGACGCGAAGGCCCGACGACGCTCGGACGAGTCGGCGCCGAGGCCCGCGTACAGGCGCTCGAGCACGTCCTCCAGGAACGGGCCGGCCGCGCCGGAGCGGGACGCCGAGCCGAGCTCCTCGTGATCGAACGCGGCGAGCACGGCGATCGGCGCCGCGGCCCTGGTCCCTGAGCCGGCCCCGGCCCCTGAGCCTGTCGAAGGGTCGGCGATCTCGAGGAGCGCGACCAGCCCGGCGTGCACCGAGGCGAGGTCGTCGAGGCGGCCGGAGGCGAAGAACGCGTCGTCCTTACCGAACACGGCTCCTCGGGCGGAGTCGGCCATGACGACGTCGTAGCCGCGGATCTCGGATGCCGTGATGCCCGCGGAGTCGGCGAGCTCGGCCAGCACGTCCGCCTGCGTCGGGTCGCCGAGTCCCCACACCGGCTGCGTCTCGACCTGCTTGTCGAGCGCGATGCCGTTGGTGTTGACGTTGCGGTCGAGGTGGATCGCGAGCTGCGGCAGGCGCAGCAGAGGTCCGGTGGCGGCGAGGACGACGCGCCCGTCGGCCAGGGCGAGGCGCCCGGCGAGGCGCAGCTCCCGGTCGAGCCATGAGTTCAGCAGAGGACCGCCGTAGACCTCGACGGCGGCCTGCAGCCAGCCGCGGGTCCCCGTCGTGGGCTGGGGCTTGAGCTTGAAGCCGGGCGAGTCGGTGTGCGCGCCGAAGATGTGCGCGGGGGTGGTGGGGGCAGCATCCGACGGCACCACCCAGGCGATCACGGAACCGTCGCGGACGGTGACGAACCGACCGCCGACCTGCGCGGGCCAGGCCGCTTCTTCCTCGAGCCTCGTGAACCCGGCCGCCTCGAGCCGCCGGGCCACCTCGGCCGCCGCGTGATAGCTCGACGGCGAGGCCGCGACGAAGTCGGCGAGGTCGTCGGCGTGGGCGAGGGCGTCGGGGGTGACGGGCATGGAGGAGCCTTCCTTGTGGGGTCCTTCGATCGTAATCGGCTCCGCGTCGAGTGCCTGCGGCCGGGCTCGCACACGCGCGCGCTGTCCCGCCGCCAACTAAAAGGATGCTTCCCGGACCGAGTCCCGTTAGGGTTCGCCTCAGGCCCCCTTTCTGCGCGCATTGTGCTATTCGGCCTCGCGAAAGGTGATGTGATGGTGATGTCGTTCTCCCCGAAGAGGCGCATCGGCAGGCTCGTGGCAGGGGCGGTCAGCGTCCTGATGGTCGCGGCCGGGCTGACCATGGTGACCGAGACGACCCGTCCGCTGACGGCTGCCGCCGCGCAGAGTCCGACGGTCTGCCGCGGATCGGTCGCGCTGACGAACGGCGGCTTCGAGTCCCCGACGATCCCGAGCAACGCCTTCCGGCTGCTCTCCGAGAACTCAGTGCCCGGCTGGTTCACCAACGACAGCAGGGGCGAGATCGAGTTCTGGGGCACGGGCTTCAACGGTGTCCCCGCCGCGGAAGGCCGTCAGTTCGCAGAGCTGAACGCGAACACCCCCAGCCTGCTCTACCACGACGTCGATACCGTTCCCGGCGAGACGTTCGCCTGGTCGCTGGACCACCGCGGCAGGGGAGGTGTCGACACCATGCGCGTGGTGATCGGCGCGCCGGGGGGCACGCTGACGCAGAGCGGCCCGAACATCTCCGACGGGACCACCGCCTGGGGGCGGCACACCGGCCGGTACACGATCCCGGCCGGGCAGACCGTCACACGGTTCGGCTTCGAAGCGGTCAGCTCCGCCGGCGGGGATCCCGCGCGCGGCAACCTCCTCGACAACATCTCCTTCGGCACCGGCCCGTGTCTGATCACGACCAAGTCGGTCACGAACCTCAGCCGCGGCGGCGCGGGCGCCGAGGTCGGCGACGTGCTGCGATACAGCGTGTCCACCCGCAACGACGGCGGCAACTCGGCTCCGCAGTCCGTGTCGACCGACGTGCTCGGGCCCGGGCTCGACATCGTGCCCGGGTCGCTCCGCATCATCGCAGGCCCCGGGATCGGCGCACTGACCAATGCCCTGGGTGACGACCGGGGAGAGTACGTCGCCGGGTCGCGTTCCGTCCGGGTGCGGCTCGGCGACAACGCGACGACGACCACAGGCGGCACGATCGCAGTCGGCGCCAGCACCACGTACACGTTCGATGCCACCGTGAGCACCGTCGCCGCCGCCGGGACGATCCGCAACGAGGCGACCGTCATCTTCTTCGACGACCTCGCCGGCCGGAACCAGACCTCGACGAGCCAGGAGACGACGACCTCGGTCGCCGCCGCCAGCGACCTCGCGATCACCAAGTCCCTCGACACCCCGGTTCCGGTCGCTGGACGCCCGGCGACCTTCACGATCGGCGTGACCAACCGCGGTCCGCAGACCGCCACCGGCGTGACCGTGACGGATGCCGTGCCCGCCGGTTTCGGCGCGCTCCCGGTGACCCCCACCAGCGGCTCCTGCACAGTCGGTGCGGAGATCAGCTGTTCGCTGCCCGACCTCCCGGTGGGGGCCAGCGCCTCGATCACCGTGACCGGCACCGTCTCGACGTCGCGCGACCCGGGCGGAGCCCTCACGAACGTCGCCTCGGTCTCGGGTTCGCGCACCGACCCCGACCCGTCGAACAACACCGCGATCGCGTCGGGGACCGTCGCGGCGGTGGCAGACGTCTCGGTGACCAAGAGCTTCTCACCGGCCGTCCCGGTCGCGGGGCAGGACGTCACGTACACGCTCACGACGCGCAACGACGGGCCCTCGGTCGCGCGCGATGTGACGCTCCTCGACCCGCTCGACCCGCGCACGCCTGTCGTCAGCGTCTCCCCGTCGCAGGGGTCCTGCGCGGTGGCGGGCGGGCGTCTGGACTGCACCTTCGGCTCGCTCGCGCCCGGTGCGTCCGCGGTGACGACGCTGGTCGTGCGCATCCCGCCGGGCGCAGCCGCGCGGCTGCAGAACACCGTCAGCATCGCCAGCAGCACCAACGACCCGAACCCGGGCAACGACGTCGCCGTCACGAGCTTCCAGCCCGACATCGTCTCGGACCTCACGATCGCGAAGACGGCATCCGATTCCGATCTCGTCGCCGGGGAGACCGTGGACTTCACACTCTCGGCGCGCAACCTCGGGCCGGCGAACGCCACGAACGTGTCTCTCGACGACACCCTCCCGGACGGCTTCACGGTGACCGGCGTCACAAGCCCGCCGGGCGCCACGTGCGTGTTCACCGGGCCCGAGGTGCGCTGCACCTGGGCGTCGCTCGCCGTCGGCGGTCCCGCGAACGTGGTGGTGCGGGCGGTCGTGAGCGAGGATGCTCCGGACGGAACCGTGACCAACACCGCTTCGATCGCGGCTCCCGTGCTCGACCCGAATCCGCAGAACAACTCCGCCTCCGTCAACGTCGATGTCGCGCACAGCGCCGACGTGAGTGTGCAGAAGAGCGCACCGGCCTCGGCGGTCCCCGGACTCCCGTACGTCTACACGATCGACATCGCGAACGCGGGGCCGTCGACGGCCCGCGGCGTACACCTGACCGATGTGCTGCCGGACGGCTTCGCGTTCGAGTCGGCCGACGGCGACTGCGCGCTCGAAGGCTCGACGCTCACCTGCGAGGTCGGCGACCTGGCCGACGGCGGCACGGCCCGCATCCTGGTGTCGGGCACGTGGGCGACGGCGCTGAGCGGACTGGTCGCGAACACCGCGTCGGTCGACTCGCCGACACCCGATCCCGACGGCACGAACAACACCTCGACGGTCTCGCGGACGTTCAGCCCGCGGGCGGACGTCTCGGTGGTCAAGATCTCGTCCACACCGAGCGTCGCCCTCGGAGCGGATGCCCAGTTCCTGGTGGCCGTGCGCAACGACGGCCCGTCCGCCGCGGTCGGCGTCGCGGTCGACGACGCGGTTCCGACCGGCCTGCTCATCACGGCGGCCACCCCCTCGGTCGGCGCCTGGGCCGAGGGCGACGAGCACTGGAGCGTCGGCACGCTGCAGCCCGGCGAATCCGCCACCCTCGCGCTGACCGCACGGGTCGCCGCGGAGGGTGCGCTGACGAACACCGTGACCGCCACCTCGCAGACGCCGGATCCCGATCCGAGCGACAACACCGGCTCGGTGACGATCACCGCGACGCCCTCCGCCGATCTCCGGGTCATCAAGACCGCCTCGGCGAGTCCGGCGCCGGTGAACGGTCCGCTGACCTACACGATCGTGGTCACGAACGACGGGCCGAGCCCGGCGCAGGCGGTCCAGATCGCGGACAGCCTGCCGGCGGCGCTCCTCGATCCGACGACGCCGACCGCGGGCTGCGCGGTCGTTGACGGCGTGCTCGACTGCGCCGTCCCGTCGCTCGCTGTCGGAGCGTCCTTCACGGCACGGGTGAGCGGCACGGTCGATCCCGCCTCTGCTCTGACCGAGTTGTCGAACACGGCGGTCGTCTCGTCGTCGACGGCCGATCCCGATCCCGCGGACAACTCATCCGTCGTGACCGTCCCGCTCTCGGGTGCCCCGCGCGTGGAGCTCGTGAAGACGGCGGCCTCGCCGGTCGACCGCGCCGGCGACGGTCGGATCGACGCGGGCGACACCGTCTCCTATGCGTTCGCGATCCGCAACATCGGCGACGTCGCGCTCACCGACGCGACGATCACGGACCCGATGCTGGGCGGCGAGGTCGCCTGTACTGCGTTCACCCCGCCGCTCCGGCCAGGGGTCCAGGCCAATTGCGCTCCCGTCGAGTACGCGCTGACCCAGGCCGACCTCGACCGGGGTGCCGTCGTCAACACGGCATCCGTCGTCGCGCAGTCCGCGCGCGGCGAGGTCGCCGACGACGCTGAGGCCAACGAGACCGTGCCGGCCTCCAACGGCATCGCCCTCGCCAAGGCGCCGAGCGCCATCATCGACGTGAACGGCGACGGCAAGGCCGACGCCGGGGACTCGATCATGTACACGTTCACCGTGACGAACACCGGGACGACCACGCTCCGCGACGCCCGGGTCACCGACGCGATGCTCGGAGGCGCTGTCGCGTGCGCCGCGCTCGAGGATGTCACCCTCGCCCCGGGCGCCGTGGTCGCCTGCGACCCCGTGCCCTACACCTTCGTGCAGGAGGATATCGACGACGGCGTCGTCCGCAACACGGCCACGGCGACGGCCAGCGCGCCCACCGGCTCGGTGTCGGACTCGGCGGTGGCGACGGCGGCCGTCGGTCGCACCGAGAGCATCGACCTGACCAAGACGGTCCGCACCGCGCAGGACGCCGACGGCACGATCGGGGCCGTGCAGGACGTCGACGCCGACGGCTCGGTCGGGGCCGGGGACACCGTCGACTACACCTTCTCGGTCGAGAACACCGGGACGACGACGCTCTCCGGGGTCGTGATCTCGGATCCTCTGCTCGGACCCGGCGTCCGCTGCACCCTCGGCGTCCTGGCCCCGGGTGAGACGGACGCCTGTGGTCCGTTCCCGTACGTGCTCACCCAGGCCGACATCGAGGCGGAGGTCGTGCGCAACACGGCCACGGCCGACGCGACCGGTCCTCTCGGATCGGTGTCCGACGACGCGACGGCCGACATCGTCATCGAGGGGACGAGCGCGATCGCGCTCACCAAGACACCGGGCGAACCCGTCGACGCGAACGACGACGGCCGCATCGGCGCGGGCGATACGGTCGCATTCGCGTTCGGCGTGCGCAACACCGGCACGACCGTGCTGCGCGACCTTGCGATCGATGATCCGCTGCTTGGGGGTGCCCTCGATTGTCCGGCGCTCGATGGCCGGGAGCTCCTGACGGATGCCGAGGCGGACTGCGGTCCGGTCGAGTACACGCTGACCCAAGCCGACATCGACGCGGGGATCGTGCGCAACACGGCGACCGCAGTGGCCGAGAGCGTCCTCGGCGGCGTGGAGGATGCGGCCTCGGCCGAGGTCGACATCGTCGGAGCGAGCGGGATCGCCCTGACGAAGACCGCGGGAGCGATCGCCGACACCGCGGCTGACGGGCGCGTGGGAGCGGGGGACACGGTTCCCTATTCGTTCACGGTCCGCAACACGGGGACGACGGTGCTGCGCGACATCGCGCTCGACGACCCGATGCTGGGCGGACCCATCGACTGCGCTGCCCTCGACGGTGCGGTGCTGTTGCCGTCGGCTGAGGTCGAGTGCGGCCCGACGATCCACACCCTGACGCAGACGGACGCCGAGCGCGGCAGCATCCGCAACACCGCGACGGTGACCGGCGACAGCGCGCTCGGTGCGGTCGATGACACGGCGGTCGACGAGATCGACGTCGTCGGCACGCCTGCCATCACGCTGGAGAAGTCTGTGGGCGTCGTGATCGACACGGTCGCCGATGGCCGCACGGGCGCCGGGGACACGGTCGACTACCGCCTCACGGTCCGCAACGCCGGGTCGCTGATCCTGACCGACGCCGTCCTCGCCGACCCGCTGCTCGGCGGCACCATCGATTGCCCTGCGCTGTCCGATGTGCCGCTCGCGCCGGGTGCGGTCGTGGAGTGCGGCCCGATCACCTACACGTTCTCGCAGGCGGATGCGGATGCGGGAACCGTGCGCAACGAGGCATCGATCACCGCGGATTCGGTCCGCGGCGCGGTGACCGACGAGGCCGAGACCGATGTCGCCCTGCCGGGGACTAACGGCATCACGCTCGACAAGGCCGCGGGGTCCGTGGTCGACGTCGACGGTGACGGCGCGATCGGCGAGGGCGACACGATCGCCTACACGTTCTCGGTGCGGAACATCGGGACGACCACGCTGCAGGATGCGCGGATCACCGACCCGATGCTGGGTGGGACCGTCGACTGCACCGCTCTCGACGGGGTCGAGCTGGCCCCCGGAGACACCGTCACGTGCGCTCCCGTCGCGCACACCCTCGCCCAGGACGACGTCGACGCCGGGCAGGTGCGCAACGAGGCCACTGTGCAGGCGACGGCGCCCCGCGGGGAGACCGTCGACGACGCGGCCGCGATCGATGTGTCGATAGGCGGAACGGCGGGCATCGAAGTGCAGAAGTCGGCGGGCTCCGTGACCGATGTCGACGGCGACGGTGCCATCGGAGAGGGGGATGCCGTGGCCTACGACTTCGTAGTGCGCAACGCCGGGACGACGACCCTGCAGGACATCACGATCGACGACGAGATGCTCGGCGGTGCCCTCGACTGCCCGGCGCTCGACGATCTCGCACTCGCGCCGGGTGAGGACACCACGTGCGGGCCGGTGCCGTACACCCTCACCCAGGACGACGTCGACGAGGGAATCGTGCGGAACACCGCGTCGGTTGCGGCCACCGGACCCCTCGGTCCGGTCCGTGACGATGCGGGCGTCGATGTGGCGGTGGTCGGCACGAGCGGAGTGGAGCTGACGAAGACTCCGGATGCCGTCACCGACGTGAACGACGACGGCATGATCGGCGCGGGAGACACGGTCGGCTACTCGTTCGGCATCCGCAACACGGGCACCACGGTGCTGCGCGACATCGTGGTCGACGACCCGCTGCTCGGCGGTGCTGTCGACTGCCCGTCGCTGGACGGCCTTTCGCTGAACCCGCAGGCCGAGACGAGCTGCGGCCCGGCGATCTACACGCTGGAGCAGGCGGACATCGACGCAGGGACGGTGCACAACGAGGCGTCGGTCGTGGCGCGGTCGCCGGCAGGGGAGGCGGAGGACGCCGATGAGGCGGACGTCGCGATCTCCGGCACCGACCGCGTCGGCATCCTGAAGTCGGCAGCGGCCGTCGTCGACGCCAATGGGACCGGACGGACGGATGCCGGCGACACGATCGCCTACACCTTCACCGTGCAGAACCCTGGCACGACGACCCTGACCGGGATCGTCGTCGCGGACCCGCGCCTGAGCGGCGCGATCGTCTGCGAGGCCACGACGCTGGCGCCGAGCGCGGCGACGCTGTGCACCGGCGAACCGGCCGTGCTCACCCAGGACGAGGTCGACGCCGGCGAGATCGTCAACACGGCGACGGTCACCGCGACCGGTCGAGGAGAAGATCCTCAGAGCGCGCAGTCGACGGTCCGCACACCGATCGAGAATCAGCCGTCGATCGGTCTGGTCAAGATCGGCGGCGACTATGTCGACGAGAACGGGGACGACAGGATCGGCGCGGGCGACAGCGTCGCCTTCCGGTTCGTCGTGACCAACACTGGCGTTCGAACGCTGACCGAGGTCGCGATCGACGATCCGGAGCTCGGCGGCCCTGTCGCCTGCGAGATCCCCGATCTCGCGCCGGAGGAGACGGCCGAATGCGGGCCGGTGCGGTACGCCCTCACCGCGGCGGACGTGGCCTCGGGCGAGGTCGTGAACGTCGCCTCGGTGACCGGCGCTGCAGAGGGCGTGGTCGTGAGTGCGGCGGCATCCGTGGCAGTCGACGTGAGGGCGCTCGCGGCGACCGGAGGCGTGATGGCGGGGATCGGAGTCGCGGTCGTGCTGCTCGGGCTCGGCGGGTTCGCCCTCTGGTTCTCTCGCCGTGCACCTCGACCCACTATGGTGTACCGCGATAGCGCCTAGGGTTCCGGGGTTCGCACCCGTCTGGTCCGAGCGGCGCCACGGCTCCTCTCCGCAGGGGAGCCGTCATCTGAAAGGACAAAAGCCTGGAGGACCCTGTTCGTCGCGCCCGCGCCGGACGGAGAGGGTCTCGTCGTGTCCGCACTCGCATTCGTCCTCGTCTTCGGCGCAGCGATCGCCCATGCCGCGTGGAACATCGTCGCCCACGGCGTCAGCCGTGCGGGCTCTCCGTTCCTGTGGTGGGGTGCTGTCGCCAGCACGGTCGTCTGGATCGGGGTGGTGCCGTTCACCGGCGGCCTCGGGACGGACGACCTCGGGTCGTTCGCGCTCGGTGTCGGCTTCTCCGGTGTGCTGCACGTCGGGTACATGGCGGTGCTGCAGCGGGGATACCAGGCAGGGAATCTCTCGACGGTCTATGCCACGGCGCGAGGCACCGGGCCGTTCCTCTCGGTGATCGTGGCCGTGCTGCTCCTCGGGGAGCGACCGTCGATCGTCGCGATGTTCGGTGTCGTGGCGGTCATCGTCGGCGTCGTCGCGATCGGTCTCATCGATCGCGGACGGGGAGCGAGGTCACGACGCCTCGATCCCGGCCTCGTTTTCGGCGTGCTCACGGGCGTCGCCATCGCCGTCTACACGATCTGGGACGCCCACGCCGTGCGCGCCTGGAGCCTCTCTCCCGTCGCCTTCATGGTGGGCACCACGCTGCTGCAGGTGCCGTTCTACACCTTCGCGGTGCGTCGGAGATGGGCTGCGGTGCGGGCTCTCGGCCGCACGCAGTGGCGGCGCATCCTCGTGTTCGGCGTCTTGTCGCCGTTGTCGTACATCCTGGTGCTGAACGCGATCCAGATCGCGCCGGTCGCACTGGTGGCTCCGCTGCGCGAGGTGAGCGTCGTGCTGGTGAGCCTCTTCGGCGTCTTCGTGTTGCGGGAGTCGCGGCCCGGGTGGCGGATCGCCGCTTCGCTGGTGGTCGTCGTCGGGATCATCCTGCTCGCCGTGTGACGGGGTCTCACTCTTTTGGTTGTTAACTCCTCTCGGTTGTTGAGCGAGCGAAGCGAGACGAAACACGTTGCCTGCCCTCGGGATGCTCGAGCGTATGCCGGCATATCGGAAATCCGGCTTTGATCTGGATCTTTTTGCCCCTGCAATGTCGGTGGCCCTCGGTTGACTAGGGGGATGAACAGCACCACGGAGCTCCTGGATCGGGTCGTCGTCGACCTCGATTCGGTGCTGTCCGGTGACGTGCTGGCGGGGTTGGCGGATGCGGACCGCATGGATGTGCTCCGGGTTGCGGGGGAGGCGTTCCGTCGCATCGAGGCGGTGGTGGTGGAGTCGGTCGCGTCGGCGGATGTGGACTTCGCGCACTCGTTCGGGTGCCGCGGGCAGAACGAACTCCTGCAGCGGGTGCTGCGCACGGATGTCGCGGGCGCGACCCGGGTGGGGAAGGCCGCGGATGCGGTGCGCCGACAGATCAGCCCGTCGTCGGGGGAGCGGTTGGAGGCCCGGTACCCGTCGCTGCGGGAGGCACTGCTCGACGGGGTGATCGGGGTTGCGGGGTTGTTGGCGGCGATCGGTCCGATCGACAAGGCCGCGCACAAGGTCGGGCGGTCGGCAATGCTCGCAGCGGACGCCCTGTTGGCGGACCATGCGCGCGGGTACCGGACGGATGCCGACGACGAGGGTGTCGACCCGGACGCGGAAGCGGATACCGGCGAGGGCATCGACGACGACGGGAACCCAGAGGGTGTGCCGGGGCCGCCGGTGACGCCGGAGGATTTGCGGCAGTTCGCGCAGTCGGTGGCGATGTCGTTGGATCCTGATGGTCCGGAGCCGTCGGATCGGGGTGCGCAGAATCATCGGTTCTTGACCATCGGTCGCCTTCGTGACGGGTTGCATTCGATCCGGGGGAATGTGCTTCCGGATGTTGCGGCGCAGTTTCAGTCCGTGATCGATGCGCAGAACAACCCGAAGACGGACGGACCTCCTCGCCCGGGCGTGCGCTTCGAAGACTCCGAAGGTCACGGCTCCGCCGACTCAGAGCACCCCGGTCACGACGATGGTTTCGAGGATGAGCCGATCGACCGGCGCACCGCCGGCCAGAAGCGCCATGATGCGTTCGCCGCGGCGTTGGGAATCGCGGCCCGGCACGCGGACATGCCTTCACTCGGTGGGGCAGCCCCGACCCTGGTCGTTCATGTGGACGCCAAAGACCTCGCCGCAGGGCGCGGGTGGGCGACGATGGCCGGGTCGCAAGCCCCCGTCCCGCTGCATGTCGCCGCGCACACCGCGTGCAACGGGGCGATTCAACGGGTGCTGTTCGACGAGGGCAGGATCGTGGGTATCACTGTCACCGATCGGGTGTTCACGGTGCATCAACGGCGGGCGATCATCGCCCGCGACCGGGAATGTCTCGTCCCTGGCTGTCATGTTCCGGCATCCTGGTGTGAGATCCACCACGTGACCGAACATGCCCGCGGCGGTCCGACGCATACCGACAACGGGGTCCCGTTGTGCTGGTGGCATCACCGGTCGTTGGATTGGTCGGGGTGGGAGATCCGTATGAACGACGGCGTCCCCGAGATCCGGGGACCGGAGTGGTGGGACCCTCACGGGACTTGGCGCACTTCACGACCACGGGTTCCCGACCTCGCCAGAGCGTGATCGGTCGCGCCGGACGTCCTCAGCGGAAGTTGACGAGGCCCGCGTGCGCGGCTGCGACCAGGATCTGCACACGATCGCGCAGATGCCACTTCGACATCATGCGTCCGAGGTGGGCCTTCACGGTGCCTTCTGACACGATGAGGGTGCGCGCGATCTCCGCGTTCGACATCCCCTTCGCCAAACACTGGAGGACTTCTGCCTCCCGGTCGGTCAGCGGTTCGAGAGCGGTCAGGTCTGCTGCGGCCGGCTCGGAGTCGCGCACGTGCCTGATGAGCATCGACGCGATCCGCGGCGAGAGCGAGCTGGCACCGCTGTGCACCTCGCGCACCCCGGTGACGATCTCTTCCGCACTGGAATCCTTCAGCAGATAGCCCGACGCGCCGGCGCTCAGCATCGGCAGCACCGTCTCACGACCGTCGAGCGTCGTCACCGCGAGCACGCGCACCTCCGGCCAGCGCTCCACGATCACGGCAGTGGCCTCGATCCCGTTCATCTGCGGCATCTGCACGTCCATCATCACGATGTCCGGCATCTCGCGTTCCACGGTGGCGATCGCCTCGATGCCGTCCTCCGCCTGCGCGATGACCGTGATGTCGGGGTCGCGCGACACGAAATGCGAGAGCGCCGAGCGGACCAGGGGATCGTCATCGACGATCAGGACACGGATTGCAGGCATGAACGAAGCCTAACGGCGTCGATCCTCCGCCACCCAGCACTAGACCTTTGTCTAAAAAGGTCTGGCTACGAGTCAGATGTGCCCGCAGAAGATCGCCGAGAAGATGGGTACAGACATCGACAAACGACTAGGACACGGAGGTGAGTGCTATGCCTTTCTGGCAGCAGGTTGGTAAGTTCTTTGGCCTCGTACGATAGATTACCTGGCGAATAGGAGATAGTGAACCATGGCCTTCGACCAATCCGCTGGAGAATCTACGGATGCTCTCCGGCTAGGTCGAGGCGAGAAGCTCAGCAACGTCGAGCGGATCGTCATCCTGGTCATCATCGCCATCACCGTCGCCCTCGACGTCATCGCCCTCATCACGACCCCGGGGGGAAACCCGCTCGGTCTGTTGGTGAGCATCGCGTCGACGGCCAGTTTCGCCCTGTACCTCTGGAATCCCCTCATCGCGACATGCGCCCTCGGCGTCGTGTTCGCCCTATCTTTTCTCGTAGGAACCGAGTCTCTGGTCCTGACTGCCGCAGCCGTTGCGGCAGGGCTGGTCATGAGACTGGGATGGACCTCTCTCGTCCTCTCCTACACCGGCGCCTTCCTGGTCGCCGCGGCCGTCGTCGCCAACGGCGACGTGGAAGCCGGGGTGAACGTCGGTCTGTACCTCGTCTTCGCCACCGTGGCAGGCGCCGTCGGCTTCGCGCTGCGGATCGCCTTCGCCCGTGGTCGCCGCCTCGAACTGCAGCTGGTCGAACAGGCCGAGCAGGAGCGGCAGGCAGTGCTCGCCGAACGGCGCTGGATCGCCGGCGAGCTGCACGACAGCATCGCGCACCACCTCACGGTGGTCGCGTTGCACGTGCAGATGCTCGAAGACCCATCCACCAGCAATGACTCACGCGAAGCCATTCGTGTCGCCGCCCGAAAGGCGATGGCCGATCTTCGCTTCGTGATCGATCTCGCCGATGACGGACCCCGATCGTCCGACATGCACACCGGCGACCTCGCCGACGCGATCGATGAGGCCGGCCAAGAGTTCGAATCGGCCGGGCACTCAGTGCGCATCGAAGGAGACGTCCACGATGAACGCATCCCGCGTGCCGCCGAGATCGTCCTCGCACGTATCGTGCGGGAATCGGCGACGAACATCCTGAAGTACGCGGGACCGGGTGAGGTACTCGTCCGGATGGACCTCGACGACGACGCCGCAGCGCTCATGCTGCGGAGCCCCCTGCCCACGACACCTCGCCGAGAACTGTCTTCCAGTCGCACCGGCCTCGGTCGGATGGCCGAGCGTGTGATCGGCGCGAGAGGCGAGTTCTCCGCAGGGGAGGTCGACGGTTACTGGCAGGTCTCGGCACGCCTGCCGATCGCATGAAATATCGGCGCAGGGCACGCTAGAGTAGGCCGAGTACCGCGTGACGTTTCCGCGAATGTAGACGAAAGTCCACCCCAGGTCTCGACCTTCGACACTTCATCCGGCGTCCTCTTCGGAAATATCCTGGAGGCTCCCCAGATAAAGCGTCCCCAGCGCTGCGATCGCGAGCGCGGTCTTTCTGGCTTCTGAAACACTTGCGCGCTCGCGATCGCCTTCTGGATCCGGATGCCCCTTTCGATCGGCATCCGTCGACACAGCCGGCTCGGCAGCCTTCGGCGCAGCAGCTCGGCGCTATCCGCCCACGGCTCGCATGTAGTGGCCTTCGGTCGAGATCCCCGATGCAGCGACGGTGAAGCGCACGACCTCGCTGAGGTACCGATCCTCCGATGCCTCGAAGATGAGCCCTTCCGCGTCGCGCGATGTGCGGGTGAGTCGCAGGATCGGCGTGCCCCGGGGCACCTGCAGCAGTGCAGCGTCCTGCTCGTCCGCTGCCACCGCGTCGATCACATGCTGCAGGCTGACGATGGGGTGCCCCACCGCGGCGAGATGTTCGGTGATCGAGACCTCGTCGAGGTCGACGTCGAACAGCTTCCGTCCCACGACCTCCGTGTATCTCAGACGCTCCAGCATGGTCGGCCGGCCGTCGAGCAATCGCAGGCGCACCACGCTGACGATGGTGTCGTCGGGCCCGACACCCAGCGCCGCCGCCATGTCTCCGGCCCGACGCAGGCTCAGCTCCTGCGTCTGGGCTCCGGGCGCGACGCCGAGATCCCGCGCCCAACGCGTGAAGGGCACCGAGACGTCGACCGCCTGATTGGCCTTCCGCGCCACCACGCGAGCCGGCCTGCCTCTGCTCGTCTCGATGAGACCTTCGGCGCGCAAGGCGGCCAGCGCATTCCGGATCGGGCCTCGCGAGGTGCGCCACCGCTCGGCGAGCTCCGCTTCGGTGGGAACGTCATCGCCGGGGCGCAGGGCGCCGCGTGCGATCTGGTCGCGGAGGTCGTCCGCGATCTGGGTGTACACAGCTTCGGCCACATAGGTACATTACTTGATCACACGTTGTCGGCGGATCGCGTTCCCACAGAGTTCACTCAGGCGAATCGCGGGTAAACGACCGCTGAACTCTTTCAAGTTAGGTATATATCTCGGACTCTCGCATGCGAGAGTCGTCCGTGGATCACCCCTCCCACCCTTGAAAGGTCCTCATGAAGCTTCGCGCTCTTCCCGCCCTCGCCGGCGTCGCGCTTCTCGCGCTCGGTCTCGCCGCCTGTTCCGGCGCGGCCGACGCCACCTCCACTCCTGGTGCCGACGAGTCGTCGACCACCGGCGGTTTCGCGGTCGACGAGAACACCCTCGTGTTCGGCGTCGTGCCCGACTCGGTCGACACCGAGACCAACTACCAGCCGTTGATGGACTACATCGCAGACCTCACCGGCAAAGACCGTCGAGTACCACGAGTCCACCGACTACGCCGCTCTCATCGAGGCCGCCGTCGCCGGCAAGGTCGACGTCGCCTCGTTCTCCGGCTTCACCTATGTGACGGCCACCAACAACGGCGCGAAGCTGACCCCGATCTCCTCCATCGTCACCGACGAGGGCCAGGAGCCGGGCTACTACTCGCAGGCGATCGTCCCGAAGGACAGCGACATCTCGAGCATCGCCGACTTCAAGGGCAAGAAGGTCTGCTTCGTCGACCCGTCGTCGACCTCGGGCTACCTCTTCCCGTCGTACAACCTGCTCGAGGCGGGCATCGACCCGAAGACCGACATCACCCCTGTCTTCGCCGGCAAGCACGACGTCAGCGTGCAGAAGACCGGTGAAGGCGTCGAGTGCGAGGTCGGGTTCGCCGAGGACTCCGAGGTCGAGAAGTCGGATGCCGTGAAGGTCATCGACGAGACGATGGTGCCCGGGGCTCCGCTGGTGTTCTCCTCCAGCCTCCCCGAAGAGGTCTCCCAGAAGCTGATCGACGGCCTCGCGGAGATCACGATCGACGACATCATCGCAGCCGGCATCGACAGCGCCGACTCCGACGCCTTCCGCAGCGTCTTCTACGCCACGAAGCCGGTCGACGACGCGTACTACGACGTCATCCGCGACATCTGCAAGGAGACCGAAGCCGAGCAGTGCCAGGGCTGACACCCTGACCCTCCCGTCGACAGGCTCAGTGACCCATCAGGGTCGCTGAGCCTGTCGGGGATCACCTCCTCACCGTGCTCGACCACTGATCTTCCAGGAGAAACCATGAACCCGGCATCCGATGCCCTCATCCGCCTGCAGGGCGTGACGAAGACCTTCGGGTCGACCACGGCGCTGAAGGATGCCTCGCTCGAGGTCTCCCGCGGCGAGATCGTCGTGCTGCTGGGCCTGAGCGGCTCCGGCAAGTCCACGCTGCTGCGCCACCTCGACGGCCTCGAGCTGCCGACCGCCGGCTCCGTCGAGGTGCTCGGACAGCAGGTGCCCGCGCTGAAGGGACGGGCGCTGCGCGACCTGCGCAGCCGCGTCGGCTTCATCTTCCAGCAGTTCGAGCTCGTCCCGTCGCTCACGGTGCTCGAGAACGTTCTGACCGGGTCGCTCTCGGGTGTTCGCGGGCCGCGCCTCGGCCTGTGGGGCTATTCGAAGGCCTCGAAACTCACCGCCCTCGGTCACCTCGACCGCGTCGGACTGCTCGACCGCGCCTACCAGCGCAGCGACACCCTCTCCGGCGGACAGCAGCAGCGCGTCGCCATCGCCCGAGCCCTGATGCAGAAGCCCGACATCCTGCTCGCCGATGAACCGGTGGCCTCCCTCGACCCGGAGTCGAGCGACCAGGTGATGGCGCTGATCCGCGAGATCGCCGCCGACGAGGGACTCACCGTCGTGTGCAGCCTGCACCAGGTCGACCTCGCGATCAGCTGGGCCGACCGCATCGTGGGCTTGCGCCACGGCGAGATCGTGCTCGACACTCCCACCACCGACCTCACCAAGGCCGAGGTCATGGAGATCTACGGGCGGGTCGCCACGACGACCGCCGAGATCGCCGCTGTCACCATGGAGCTCGCGGAGGCCGCGACGCAGGTGGCGGCGTCATGACGGTGCTCCGCCCTTCGACGAGCTCAGGGACCCGGGGAGGCGGCTCAGGGACCCGGGGGAGCGGCCCTTCGACAGGCTCAGGGACCCAGGGTTCGGGCTCAGGGCCCCAGAAGGGCGTCGCCGATCGCGCGCCGCGGCGTCCGATCTCCCCGGAGCGCATCGCGGCATCGCTGACCCTGCTCGCCCTGCTCGTCGTCGGTGTTCTCGCCGTCAACGAGGTCGGCATCTCGATCCCGGCGATGGTGCAGAGCTGGGGCAACGCCGAGAACTTCATGGCCCGCGTCGGCGGGCTGTCGTTCCCCGAACCCGGTGACCTCGTCTGGCTGATCGCACTGACGGTCGGCCTCGTGCTCGTCGGCACGCTCCTCGCCGCTGTGCTCTCGGTGCCGATCGCGTACCTTGCTGCCTCCAACACCTCACCGGGCAACGGGTGGCGCGCAGCCGCCCGCTTCATCGGCGTACTCACCCGCGCCCTGCCCGACGTCGTCCTCGCCATGGCCTTCGTGCTGATGTTCTCGCTCGGAACACTCCCCGGCATCCTCGCCATCGGCATCCACTCGATCGGCATGATCTCGAAGATGTTCGCCGACGCCATCGAGCAGGTCGACGAGGGACCGCGTCTGGCGATCCGCGCCGCCGGCGGCTCGAAGATGCAGGAGTTCACATCCGGCATCCTTCCGCAGGTGCTGCCGAGCTGGGTCGCCACGGTGCTGCACCGCAACGACATCAACCTGCGCGGCAGCGTGGTGCTCGGCTACGTCGGCGTCGCCGGTCTCGGCCTCGAGATGTCGTACGCCTTCAAGGCGCTCAACTACGGCAAGGGCCTCGGCATCGCCCTGGTCATCTTCATCCTCTGCGTCGTGATGGAGATCGTCTCCAGCATGGTGCGCGGCGCGATGCTCGGGCAGCAGAAGCAGACGCGCTCGTGGATCGATCGCATCCTCCATCCCCGAATGCGCAAGAGGGCGGCCGCCGCCCCGCTCGCACGCCCGGATTGGGCAGCCAGCCCGCAGACCGCTGTCCGCCGCCCGTGGACCGCGCAGCGCGTGCGTCATCTGATCGCCGGCATCGTGGCCGTGGTCATCGTGATGGGCAGCGTCGTCGTCAGCCAGATCAACTGGATGGACTTCTTCACGTTCTGGGCCAAGCTGCCCGAGGTCGCCGCGAAGTTCTGGCCGCCGTCGTTCGGCAGCTACGACGCCAGCGCGATGTTCGAGGCGATGCGCGACACCGTCGCGATCGCCTTGGCCGCCACCGTGCTCACCCTGCTGCCGTCGATCGTGCTCGGCTCGCTCGCGGCGCGCAACGTCGCGCCCGGCTCGGCCGCGCGAGGCACCGCGAGGTTCCTGCTGGTCGGCATCCGCGGCATCCCCGAGCTGATCCTCGCGATCGTGCTCGTCGTGATCACCGGACTCGGCCCGCAGGCCGGCGTCATCGCGCTCGCGATCGGCGGCATCGGCCTGCTCGGCAAGCTCATCGCCGACTCCTTCGAAGAGGTCGACGGCGGACCGGAGCGGGCACTGCGGGCCGTGGGCGCCACGCGCCTGCAGACCTACGCGTCGGCCACCGTCCCGCAGGGGATGCAGGCGCTGATCGGCCACAGCTTCTACATGCTCGACACGAACATCCGCGCGGCGACGATCCTCGGCATCGTCGGCGGCGGGGGAGTCGGGTACTACCTGCTCAACGCCAGTCAGGGCTCGCGGTACGAGACCGTCACGGCGATCGTCCTCATGATCCTGGTCACCGTGCTCGTCGTCGAAGGACTGGCGATGTGGATGCGGAAGGTGTTCCGATGAACGGCGCGAACAACGTGGCGGATCTCGTCGTCGTCGGCTCCGGGATCGTCGGGCTCGGCGCCGCCTATGCGGCGGTCCGTCGCGGACTGCGCGTGATCGTCGTCGATCGGACCGATGCGCCCACCGGTGCCACCATCCGCAACTTCGGCCACCTCTGCATCGGCGCCCAGGGCGGCGAGGCCCGGCGGTATGCCGACGTCTCGCGGGAGCTGTGGCTGCGGCTGTCCCACGACGCCGGCTTCTGGCTACGCGAGTCGGGCACCCTGGTCGCCGCCCGCCACACCGACGAGCTGGCCGTGCTCGCAGCGGCCGCGCGCGACGGCGGCATCCGGATGCTGGATGTCGACGAACTTCTGCGCCTCGCCCCGCTGCGGCGCGAGGGACTCGTCGGCGGCGCGCACATCGCGACCGACCTGCAGACGGATCCGCGCACCGCGGCATCCGCCATCGTCCGCCACCTCGCCGAGCTGGGGGTCGAGTTCCGGTTCCGCACCGCCGTCACCGCCCTCGGCGCGGGACGCGTCGAGACCACCCGCGGGACTCTCCGCTGCGAGAACGTCGTCGTCGCCGTGAACCACGACATCGATCAGCTGCTGCCCGAGGTCGCCGAACGGCACGGCATCATCCGCTGCACGCTCGACATGATGCGCGCGGCCGTGACGCTCCGGCATCCGCTGGCCGCCCCGCTCCTCACCGGCTGGTCGCTGGTGCGGTACGGGCGCTTCGCCGACGGGCCGGAGGCCACTGCTCTGCGCGAACGTCTGCACGCCGAGCGCCCCGATCTCGCGGCCCTGGATCTCAACCAGATGTACACGCAGCTGCCCGACGGCACGCTCATCATCGGCGACTCCCACGCGACCGCGCCGACGCCGGCGCCGTTCCAACCGGAGGCCGCGTTCGCCGCGTTCCTCGCCGAGGCCGAGGCGCTGTTCGACATGCCGACTCCTCGCGTGCTCGAGCGCTGGCAGGGCGTCTACGCCAAGGGGCCGCACGAGTTCCTCATCGAACGGGGCGATGAGGGCGCGCTGGTGCTCGCCGCGACCACCGGCATCGGAATGACCACGGGTCTGGGGCTCGCCGAAGAGAATCTCACCGCCGCCTTCGGGTGGGCACCCGCACTGGAAGGAACATCATGACCACCACCCCGCACACTCCGCTCGAGCTCATCGTGCTCGACATGGCCGGAACCACGGTCCTCGACGACGGCGTCGTGGAAGAGGCGTTCCACCGCGCCGCAGTGCGCACCGGCGTCGCCGAGCGGATGCCGTGGGCCGACGCCCTCGACCACGTGCGCGTGACGATGGGGCAGTCCAAGATCGACGTGTTCACGCATCTCGCCGACGGCGACGTCGCTCTGGCGGAGCGCGCCACCGCCGCCTTCGAAGGCGCCTACGCCGAGATCGTCGCCGAGCAGGGCGTGACGGAGATCCCCGGCGCGGCCGACGCGATCCAGGGATTGAAGGATGCCGGCCTCACCGTCGTGCTGACCACCGGCTTCGCCCCGGTCACGCGCGACGCCCTGATCGAGGGACTCGGCTGGCAGGGGCTCATCGACCTCGCTCTCTCGCCGATCGACGCCGGCCGCGGACGCCCCGCACCCGACCTCGTGCTCACCGCGCTGCTGCGCACGCAGAGCTCATCGGTCGCGGCCGTGGCGGTTGCCGGCGACACCGTCAGCGACGTCGAGTCCGGGCGCAGGGCCGGTGCCGGTTTCGTGGCCGGCGTGCTCACCGGCGCCCACGATCGCGCGGCCCTTGAGGGCGCCGGAGCCGATGTCGTGCTCGACGACGTCTCCGCACTCCGCGACACCCTCGCCGCCCGCGGTCTGCTCCGCGCCGTCCCGACCTCCTGAGACGGCGGCGCGACATGGGCACCCTGCTGATCCGTCCCCCCGGCCATCGGAGGGATATCGCGCTGCGCCCTGCCGCCACGGCCATGGTGTGGGTGGGCGAGGGGCATCCGCACGAGACGATCGCCGTACCGGGTGTCGCGCTCGCCGACGGCGACGTGCTGGTCGCGGTCGAGATGTCGACCATCTGCGGCTCCGACGTGCACACCGTGCAGGGTCGCCGCTCGGCCCCGACCCCGTTGGTGCTCGGTCACGAGAGCGTCGGGCGCGTGATCGCGACCGGCGACGCCGGAGCGACCGCGGTCGACGGTGCTCCGCTGCGCATCGGCGACCGCGTGGTGTGGTCGGTCACGATCTCGTGCAGGAGCTGCGACCGCTGCCTGCAGGGCCTGTCTCAGAAGTGCCGCACGCTCGGCAAGTACGGTCACGACCGCGTCGGCGTGCACGGCGACCTCACCGGGGCGTTCGCGTCGCACGTGCAGCTCCGCGACGGAACAGCGATCGTGCGGGTGCCGGAGGCGCTGTCCGCGGCCGTTCTCGCACCGGCATCCTGCGCGACCGCCACCGCCTGGGCGGCCGTCGCGCGAGCCGGCCGCGACCGCGATCTCGACGGCTCCGCCATGCGCATCCACGGGGCGGGACTCGTGGGACTCTCGGCCGCGGCGATCGCCGTCGAGCACGGCGCGACCGTCGAGGTGCTCGACCCGAACCCCGGCCGCCGGGCGCTCGCCGCGCGCTTCGGCGCCGGCCCACTCGACCGCGAGCCCGACGTGGTCATCGAGGCTTCCGGGCATGCTGTCGCCGAGGCCCTGGAGGGCGTCGCGGTCGGAGGGACCGTCGTGCTCGTGGGCAGCGTGTTCCCGTCGGACCCGGTGCCGCTGGACGCCGAGAGCATCGTTCGGCGGCTGGTGACGGTCGCGGGAATCCACAACTACACCGGGCAGGAGCTGGCCGACGCGGTGGCGTTCCTCGCGGGGCGCGGCCGGGCCTATCCGTTCGCGGATGCCGTCGGCGCAGTCCGCCCGCTGCTCGACATCGACGCGGCGCTCGTCGAGGCTGCGGGCCGCGAGGCGCCGTTGCGTGTCGGACTCGTGCCGGGGCGCTGACGGGCGGAGCCTTCTCTCGCCTGCGACCCGCTTCGGTCAGACGCCGCGGTCGGGCGCCGACTGGGGAGCGTTGGACTGCACGCCCTCGGAGGAGTCCGGCTCCTCCGGCTGCGGCTCGTCGGCGGACTCGGGCGATTCGCCCGCGTCGTAGTCCGGGCGGGAGGGCTGGAGCGGCTGATCGGAGTACTCGCCGCCCTTGCGTCCGCCGAAGGGCCGGCCGTGATCGGCGAACTCCTCGCGGGCGAAGACGAGAGTCCACGGACCGGCGGTGAACCGCGCACCCGTCCGCAGCGTCTCGGTGTCCTCGCCGGGGTGCGTGGCATCCGCGGCCGGATTCGCGTTCATCTCGCCCGCGCCGTGCAGCGTGAGCACGTACTCGTCGCGATCGTCGTGGGTGACCGTCGCATGCACCGGGTCGGTCTCCGCCAGACGCAGTTCATTTCCCTCGGCGGAGCCGATGCGGACGGTGTCGGCCTCGAGCGGAAACTCCATCCGCTCCCCGTCCCTCGTGATCCGGAGGAGCGGGTTGCCTGCGCCGTACTCCGCGTGGGTCGTGGTCGGGGTGTTGCCTTCATCGGAGCGGTCGTCGATGTGTCGTGCATTCATGGCGGATGCCCTCCTCGGAGTCGGGATCACCAGGCTAAGGGATCGGAGCGCTCGCATCGAAGGGGGTTGACTTCACTCGGCGCCGGCAGCCGCTTCCGCCCGCGCCACGACGCCCCACGAAGCCGTCGTGTATGAGTCGGGAGATGTCCCTCGCGATAGAGTGGAGCCCGGCCGTGGTGCAGGATGCCCGGAGGCCATACGCTACGCAGACGGGACGAATCCGACGCCGCGTCGGACCCCCGATTTTCGAACGAGGGAAACATGGGCAAGTTCATCTACGAGGGTGGCGTCAAGACCGAGATCGAGGATCGCGCTCTCACGCACCTGCAGCTCGTGATCACGGCCAAGCTGCGCCGCGGCGAGCCGTTCCCCTTCAGTTGGCGCGAGGACGCCAGCGTCGGCGGCGGACGCACGACCGTGTGGATCCAGCCCGGCAGCTCGCTGGTGTTCAAGTTCTTCGGCAGCCGTCAGCCCTCGATCAACCGCGCCTGGATCGAGGCGCTCGCGTTCACCGCGAATGCGCCGAGCGGGTTGTACCTCGTCCCCGAGCCCTCCGAGACGGCGGAGCCCGCCGGGGACGCATAGTCCGCCAGCCGCTCGGCCCTTCGACACACCGGCGAACACTGTCAACCCCCTGCCCGTCCGACGACCGGCCGGGAAGGCTCGAGACAGTCCCCGCTCGAGCGCTCGCGCCTCGAGCATCCGCCGAGTCTGACGAGGAGCCCGCATGAACGACAGCACACCCGACCCCCGGCACGCACACCGCGAAGAGGGATTCCCCGCGCAGCAGCAGGACCAGCCGGGGCTCACGGACGAGACGACGCCGGAGCCGGACCACGGTGAGGACTCGTACGTCGGCCACGGCCGGCTGGAGGGCCGCCGCGCCCTCATCACCGGCGGCGACTCCGGCATCGGCCGCGCCGTCGCCATCGCCTTCGCGCGCGAAGGCGCAGACGTCGCGATCGCCCACATGCCGGAGGAGCAGGCGGATGCCGACGACACGCTCGCCCTCGTGCGGGCGGAGGGACGCCAGGGACTGAGCCTGGCCGGCGATCTGCGGGACGAGAACTTCGCCACGGACATCGTCGCCGAGACCCGCCGGGAACTCGGCGGTCTTGACGTTCTGGTGCTCAACGCCGCCTACCAACACGACATCGACGGGTTCGAGAACCTCTCCACCGAGCGGATGCGCCGCGTCTTCGACACGAACCTGGCCGGGCTCGTGTTCACGGCTCGCGCCGCCTTCCCCGATCTCGAGCCCGGCGCGAGCATCATCGTGACCTCGTCGATCCAGTCGTCCCAGCCATCGCCGGGACTCATCGACTACGCGATGACGAAGGCGGCCCAGGTCGCGTTCGTGAAGGCGCTCGCCGAGGAGGCGGGGCCCAAAGGCGTGCGCGTGAACGCGGTCGCACCCGGACCGATCTGGACGCCGCTGATCCCGGCCACCGGGTGGGATGCCGAACGCCTCGCGACCTTCGGCGCAGACACTCCGCTGGGACGGGCGGGGCAACCGGCCGAACTCGCCGGGACCTACGTCTATCTCGCATCGGCGGAGTCGTCGTACGTGACGGGCGCCGTGGTCGCGGTGACCGGGGGCAAGGCGCTCTGACATCGCGCGGGCGGCCGGGCGCAGCCGCGAACACACCTAGGCTGGGTTGGTGAACAGGCCAGCGGCATCCGGTCCCCTCGTGGGAGTCGCACTCGTCGTCGGATCGTGCCTGTCGCTGCCGTTCGGAGCCGCCGTCGCGGCCCAGATCTTCCCGGCGCTCGGTCCATGGGGCGTGACCTCGCTGCGCGTCGCGATCGCCGCGCTGCTGCTGGTGGTGATCGTGCGGCCGCGTCCGGGCCGCTGGACCCGGAAGCAGTGGCTCGCTGCCACGCTCTTCGGGGTGTCGCTGGCGGCGATGAACGGGTTCTTCTACGCCGCGATCGACCGCATCCCGCTCGGCCCGGCGGTCGCCATCGAGTTCCTCGGACCCCTTGTGCTGGCCGCGGTGCTGACCCGACGGCTCGTCGATGCGGCCTGGGTGGGGGTCGCGCTCGTCGGCATCGCGCTGCTCGGGATCGACGGCATGATCGGGGCCGAGCCGCTCGATCCGCTCGGAGTGCTCTTCATCCTCTTCGCCGCCGGCTTCTGGATCATGTACATCCGGATGAGCGCCCGCGTCGGCGCACTCATCCCCGGTGCCGGCGGGCTGGCCATGGGTCTCGTGGTCGCTGCTGTGCTGTTGCTGCCGGTCGGCGTCCCCACCGTGTCGATCATCGCGGGCGACATGCAGCTGCTGGTCCTCGCGGCGATCACCGCGGTGCTCTCCTCCGTGATCCCGTACAGCTTCGAGCTCGCCGCGCTCCGCCGACTCCCGCAGCGGGTGTTCGGGGTGCTGTTGAGCCTCGAGCCCGCCTTCGCGACGCTCGCCGGCTGGCTCATCCTCGGGCAGGACGCCACGGTGCTGCGGATGCTGGCCGTCGCGCTCGTGATCGCCGCCAGCGTCGGCACCACACTCGGGGTTCGTCGAGACCGACGCGGTGAGAGCGGATCCGGTCCGTTCACCGCGCCGATCCCGTTGCCCGACTGATCCGCGCCCGGTTCCTGAGCGAGGAGCGCAGCGACGAGACGAAGGGCGCTAGGCGCGTGTCGCCACCGGCAGCGGGTACCGCCGCCGCAGGATGATCCGCTGCGCGAGCGTCCAGACCACCGTCACCGTGAGGTAGATCGCCGCGGCCAGCGGCACGAAGATCGCGAACACCGCGGTCAGATAGTGCAGCGCCGAGACCACCCGCAGCATGGTCGGCGAGTTCAGCGGTGATGTGTCGCCCTCGACCGGAACAGGGCGGAAGACCCGGCGCGTGACCTCGGCCGTCGCGATCATCACAGCCAGCAGCGCGGCGAACACCAGACCGGTGGCCGGGGTCACGGTGCCGCCGAACACCGCCGAGACGAGGCTCTGACCCAGCGGAGCGCCGAACAGGTCGTGCGCCAGGAGGTCGTTCGGCTGCCCGGAGATGACCGGTCGGATGAACAGCGTGTAGAGGATGCCGATGACCGGCGCCTGCGCCAGCACCGGCAGCATCCCGGCGAAGGGCGAGGTCTTCTCATCGCGGTAGAGCGCGAGGGTCTCTTTCTGCAGGCGCTCGGGGTTCTTCTTGTGGCGGCGCTGCAGTTCGCGGAGGCGCGGCGCCAGCCGTGCTCTGGTCTGCTCGGCTCGGGCCTGCGAGATGCCGACCGGGATGAGAGCCGCGCGCACCAGGAGCGTGACGAGCACGACGGCGAGGGCGGCGGCGGATGCTCCGGCGAGAGGTTCGAGGAGCGTGGAGAGGCCGACCAGTGCACCGTAGGCGGCGTTCAGGAGGGCGGCGAGAGGGGGAAAGGCAAAGGGGTCCATGAGGTGTCCGTTCGAGACGAGGAGAAGGGGTCGGCGAAGACCGCGCATCCCATGCGAACGGACGAGCCCTTCCGGGTCGTCCCGTGCAGACGGGGGTTACGCGGCGGTCGCGACCCCTGGCGCCCGCGGACGTGGATGCCCCGCGGCATCCGGATCACTCTGTGCGAGAAGCGTGCCGACATCGATCGCCCGGATCGGATGGGGCTCGTCGGCCCCGGTGGTCGGACGCACGCTCAGCACGATCGCGAGCGTGAGAGCGGTCACAGCAAGCAGTGCGACGGCGAGGCCGAGGGCTGCGGCATCCGGCATCGCGACGAGCCCGAGCGCGGTCGCGAGGATGCTCAGCATCTGCCCGATCCACTCGCCCATGCGCTCGTCTCCTCCTGCAGCGAGGGTAGCACCGGGCACAGGGCCGGACGGCCCTCGATCCCGCGCGTTCGCGGCGGGAGTAACGTCGAAGCATGAGTGATCTGTGCGCAATGCTCGGGATCGAGCATCCGATCTTCCTCGGTCCTTTCGGCGGGCTGTCGTCCGTGCGTCTCACCGCCGCCGTGAGCGATGCGGGCGGCTTCGGCTCGTTCGGGCTCTACGGCTACGACGGCGACCGCATCCGGACGACCGGAGCCGAGCTGCGGGCGGCGACCGCCCGGCCCTTCGGGCTGAACATCTGGCTGCCGACCGGCGACGAGGCCGCGCCGAACGCCCAGCACCTGATCTTCGCCCAGGCCCTGCAGCCGTTCTACGAGGCCGTCGGCGTCGAGCTGCCCGCCCGGCCCGCGCAGTACCTTCCGTCTCTCGACGAGCAGCTGGAAGCGATCTGGGAGGTCGCCCCGGCCGTGCTCAGTGTGGTCTTCGGCGTGCCGTCGGCCGCCCTGATCGACGAGGCGCGTCGCCGCGGCATCCGTGTGGTGGGCACCGCGACGACGGTGGCCGAGGCCGTCGCCCTCGCCGAGAGCGGGGTCGACGCGATCGTCGCGACCGGCATGGAGGCCGCCGGACACCGGGTGTCGTTCCTGCGGCCGGCCGAGGAGTCCCTCGTCGGGACGTTCGCTCTGGTGCCGCAGGTCGTCGACGCGGTCGACGTGCCCGTGATCGCCGCGGGCGGCATCGCGGACCGACGCGGCGTGGCCGCTGCCTTCGCACTCGGTGCTTCGGGCGTGCAGGTGGGGACGGCGTTCCTCGCCACAGCCGAATCCGCCACGACGGATGCGCATCGGGCCGCGATCCGGGCGACCTCCGCCGACGAGACCGTGCTCACCCGGGCGATGAGCGGCCGCCTCGCCCGCGGTGCCCGTAACCGTGCCGTGCGCGCGATCGAGGCCAGCGGGACGATCGCCCCCTTCCCGATGCAGAACTGGCTCACCGGGAAGTTCCGCACCGCAGCCAACGAACAGGGACTCGGCGAGCTGCAGGGCCTCTGGATGGGTCAGGCCTCACCGCTCGCGCGCTATGACACGGCCGCCGAGGTGTTCGAGGAACTCGTCGCGGGGCTGCCGGTGACGAGCTGACGAGACGTGGTCGCCTAAAGGATGACCGTCGACTTGCCGTGCACGATCACGCGGTCCTCCGCGTGCCACTGCACGGCGCGGGCGAGCACCAGCCGCTCGACGTCGGCGCCGCGATTCTGCAGCTCGGCCGCGGACTCGGAGTGCGTCACCCGGGTGACGTCCTGCTCGATGATGGGTCCCTCGTCGAGATCGGCGGTGGCGTAGTGCGCCGTGGCGCCGATCAGTTTGACGCCGCGCTCCTTGGCCCGCGCGTACGGGTTCGCGCCGATGAAGGCGGGGAGGAACGAGTGGTGGATGTTGATCACCGGAGCGCCGAGCCGGGTGATGAAGTCGTCGGTGAGGATCTGCATGTAGCGGGCGAGCACCACCAGGTCGACATTGCCCTGCAGCAGCTCCAGCTGACGCTGCTCCATCGCGGCCTTGTCGCCCGAGGGGATGTGCACGAACGGCACCCCGAACGAGCGCACGGCCGCCGCGAGGTCGGGGTGATTCGACACCACCATCGTGATGTCGATCTCGAGCTGCCCGCGCTGCGCACGCCAGAGCAGCTCCATCAGGCAGTGGTCGTATTTGGACACGAAGATCGCCACGCGCTTGCGGCGCGCGACATCATGCAGCGACCACTCCATGCCGAACCGCTCCGCGACCAGGGCGATGTCGGCTTCCAGCGCCGGGCGGGCCGCGGCGAGGCCATCGAGGTGGATGACCGTGCGCTGGAAGAAGCGTCCGCCCTCGGAGTCGGTGGAGTGCTGGTCGAGCGAGATGATGTTCGCGCCATGCTCGGAGAGCACTCCGGCCACCGCGGCGACGATGCCTGGCTGGTCGTCGCAGGCGATCAGGAGGCGGGCGGTATCGGGCTGAGACATGGAAGCTCCTCGGGGGTGTGCATCGATTCTGCCGTGGATGCGTGCTGGCGGACGAATCGCGACGACGGCTCGCTACGCTGAGGGCGTGGAAGCGAGCGACGGCAGACCTGCGAGCACGGCATCCGCATTACTCACGCAGGCCGTGCGCGACCTCGCCGGCGCCCCGAAGGAAGGGCTCGGCGAGCAGCGGGATTCGCGCTGGCGCGGTCGGCGGATCGTGCGGGTGGGGGAGGCCTGGCACCTCGGCGCCCTGCTCCTGACCGAGACCCACGCCCTCGCGACGGCCGAGGTGCTGCGGGCCGCCGACCCCGGACGTCGCGGGTACACCGCGGAGTCGGCGCGCGCCCGTGCGGAGCGCCGAGCCGAGGCACTGCGCGGCGGCTTCGACGAGGGCGACGTCGTGCACGTCGGGTGGACCGTGATCGACGTGGATGCGGTGGATGCCGGCGGGACATCCGGCCCGCTCGCTCTGGTCGACGGGGTGCCGTCGGTGCGCTGGAGCACGGCCGGCGGGTTCATGCCGCTCGAGGCATACCTGCGCGAGCGCGTGGAGCTGCTGCGCGGCGCCGACCCGACCTGAGCACTGCCTTCGGTCTCAGCCGAACGTCTCAGCCGAACGTCTCAGCTGAACGTCTCGGCGAAGCGTCGGAGCAGGGCGGCGCCCTCGGTGACGGATGCCGACAGCACCTGTCCCTGCACCCGGTCGAACTCGTCCGGATCGAAGTAGCCGGTGGTGCGATAGAAGGTCATGCGGTCGGCGAAGTCGCGGGGAGTCGGCTCCGGATGGAACTGCGCGGCGTAGAGGTGCGTGCCCACGCGGTAGGCCTGCACCGGGCATGCTTCGTTCGTAGCGAGCAGCACGGCTCCCGGAGGAGTCGCCGCGGCGCTCTCCTTGTGCGCGGTGAACACCGTGAGGGCACGCCCGCTCGGACCGAAGATCGGGTCGTCCGCCCCCGCGGGCGTGGTGTCGATCACGGTGGCGCTGGCGGACTCGGGCGTATCGGTCACCACGTCGCCGCCCAGCATCCGAGTGACGACGCCGATGCTGAAGCAGGTGAAGAACACGGCGATCTCGCTCGCGATCGCGGAGCGCGCGAGCGCCTCCAGATTCGCCTCGACGCGCTGCTGCACCGCGGACTTCGTGCGATCGCTCACGTTGAACGGAGACCCACCGACGACGACGCCCCGGTAGCCGCGCAGGCGCTGCGGGTCGAGCGGCTCGTGGAGCAGATCGAGGCGGTCGACGACGTCGGCGCCGAGCGCCCGCCGGAACGAGGCGTGCTCGGCATCCGCTGCCCCGATCTCGGGTCGCACGCAGACGTAGAGAAGCGAGGCCATCAGGAGATTCTAACGAGCGCAGGGACGGGCGACCGCCGCCCGCGTCACCGGGAGGAATTCGCGGTGCGTCCGCGGACGATTCCGACGAAGGTCTCGACGTCGGGCGTGGTCTGCTCCCGGGGCCAGACGAGGGCCACCGACGAGTGCGGTCCGTCGACGAGCGGTCGGTGGCCGGCATCCTTCCGACGGTGCAGCCGCGCGAGCGACATCGGGACGATCACGATGCCGACTCCGGTGGCGGCCGTGGCGATGGCCTCGTCGGTCGGGAGTGGTGCGAACCGCGCCGGGAGGGTGTCGGGGAGGTCGAGCGAACCGAGGGCATCGTCGGTGAGTGCGATCAGGACTTCACCGGCGAGATCCGCCGTGGTGAGCTCGTCGACCGCCATCAGGTGCGAGTCGGCCGCGGCGACGACCACCGGAACCTCCTCGTAGAGCGTGATGACGTGCAGCGACGGATCGAGGAAGGGCAGCCGGACGAGCGCCGCGTCGACATCCCGGAGGCCGGCGTGCTGAGTGCCGGCCGCGAGGGGGACGAGCTCCAGCGGAACGCGCGGCATCCGCTGCTGCCACGCGTCGATCCACTTGCCGGGGGTCGCCCCGGGCACGACGCCGAGGCGGAAGGTGCGCGGCGCCTCGGCCTCGGCCGGGGGGGCGTCGAACACGACCTTGTCGGACTTCGATGCCGTCTTGCGCGGCGGCTTCTGCGGAGGGAAGCGTTCGGCAGGCGCGGCCTTGTTGCGGCGCACCGGAGTGGGCTTGCCGGTACCGCGTCCGGAGCCCTTGCCGGTTCGTCGTGCCTGCTTCGCCATGCGGTCCAGGCTACCCGCCGGAGCAGCCTGGACCGTCCGGCGGCGCCTAGTCCGCGGCCGGTTCGCCCGAGGGGCGATCCGCGGCACCGCTCATCCGGTGCTGCCCGCGACGGAGCAGAGCCACGGCTCCGGTGACGAGCAGCAGCACGCCGATCGTCAGGATCATGAGGGTGGTGATCGTGGTGGGAGTGAGGGCGAGTATCCAGTCGGCGATGCCGGCCCGGCGCTCGTCGTCGGCGATCAGCCAGAACGCGGCCGCAGCGACGGCGGCGAAGAGCGCGCCCCAGATGATGGCGCCCCAGCGCGTGCGAGGCGAGCGGACGGTCTCGGCGACGTGGACGGGCGCGTGCGTGGGGGTGGCTGTGGTCTCGGTGAACGGCGTCGGGGTGCTCATCGCTCGTCTTCCTTCTCGGGCTCGATGATGGTGACGGAGACGTCACCGGAGGTCTGGTCGATGGTCACGCGCTGCACCGTGGTGGTGGTGCCGTTTTCGGCGGAGATCGCCTCGGACACGACCGAGTCGCCGCCGCGCTCGGTGGGTGTCCACATGCCGGTGTCGATGATCGTGCCGGTCTCGGCCTCCACGCGCATCCAGCTCACGTCGACGTTGTCGCCCGTCGCGTGGAGCTGCAGCTGCACACCGGGATCGACGGAGATCCAGGTGGTACCCGATCCCTTCTCCACGACGATCGGGCGCGGTGCATCGTCGTGCTGGTGCAGCGAGATGGAGAGCTCGCCGAACGGCTGACGCAGGTGCTGGGCTTGATTGTTCGAGATGGACGCCCAGCCGAAGGCCACGCCCTGGAAGGCCGAGACGCCGCCGGCCACGAGCCCGCTCACCAGGGTGAGCACGGTCGCGAACGCGAGGAAGCCGCTGCGGCGTCGGAAGGCACCTGCCACGATCATGCCGAGGGCGAGGACGAGTGCCGCGCTCAGGAGGCCGAGCGCACCGCCGACCCCGTCGCCGCCGGACCAGAGCCCGACGGCTGCTCCGGTCACGATCGCGAGTCCGAGGACGGAGGCGACGACCGCGAAGCCCGCACGCGGGTTCGAGGCCCGGCGGATGCGGCGACGTTCGGCGGCTTCGAGCGCGAAGGCGGCGGCCGACGCCTGGCGCTCGCGACGCAGCTGGTCTCGGACCGCCCGCTCGGCATCCTGCTGTCGACGACGCCACGCCTGGTCCTGCTCTTTCCACGCCGTGTGCTGGGCCCGCCAGGCGGCGATGTCGGCCGGGTCCTGGACCCCTGCGGGCAGCGGTGCCGGGGGCGCCGGAGGCGCGTCAGGGGTGGCACCGGCGGCGGCAGTACCTCCTGGGGCGGGGAGTGATGCGTCGAATGTGGCGTCCGCCCCCTCGGCGGTACCCGAACCGGCGAGGGGGACGGACGCGGCCGGGGCCGCCTGATCTGCGGAAGCCATCGGCAGATCAGGCGCGGAAGCACCCGGGGTGCGGCTTGCAGCACGCACGATCAGGAAGAGCAGGCCGCCCACGACCACGAGGCCGACGATCCAGCCGAACAGCGCCAGCGCGGACCAGCTCTCGTAGCCGAACCCGAACAGGCGTCCGGTGAGCGGTGCGGTCGGGATGAGGCCGATGATCGCCATGCCCAGGATGCCGAGCTGCACGGGCTGGTAGTCCCGCCGCAGTAGCGCTCGGGCGTGGACGTGGCCGTCGAGGTCGGGCAGCAGGGCCCAGGCGACCGCATAGAGGAAGATCACCGGGAGGCCGAAGAGCGCCGCGACCACGAGGACGCCGCGGACGATGAGCGGGTCGATCCGCAGTCGGGCGGCGATGCCGGCCGAGACGCCGCCCAGCCATCCCTCGGAGCGGGCGACGCCGAGGCCGGCGACCCAGAGGAGGAAGCGCTCGGCGCCCTGTGGAACGGCCTGTGCCGGTGAGCCGACGCCGGGAGCAGCGTGATCGGCGGGGGGTGGAGGCGCAGTCGGAATCGTCATGCTTCGATCCTGTCGGCATCGTCGGTGGCGATGCCATGAGGGGAACCCCTGACTGACCCCTGATTCTGGACGGGGGGCGCCACGGAGCCGGGTCGCGGATGATTGGATGTCGGCATGTCCTCTTCGGCGCCCGCCTCCACGCGGCCCCCCTCACCTCTCGGCGCCACCGCACCGCAGTTCGCCGCGGCCGGCGCTGACCCGCGACCGTGACTGCCTGGTGTCGGGCGTCAGCGCCGGCCTCGCTCGTCACCTGGGAGCGCCCGTCTGGATGGTGCGGGCTCTCTTCATCGCCCTGTCGCTGTGCGGAGGCGCCGGCATCCTGCTCTACGCCTGGTGCTGGACCTTCACCCCGTGGATCGAGGACGAGGGCGAGCCTTCCCGGCGGATGCCGGTCGCCTGGCTGCTGCTCGCCCCGGCGGTCGTGGGCGCGCTCATCGTCGTGTTCTGGCGCGGGGGCACCGATTGGATCTCCGGGACGATCCCGTCCGACGCGGCAGCCGTCGTCGTGTTCGGGACCGTGGTCTGCGCGACCGGCGCCGGGCTCTGGGCGACGCTGATCGATCGCACCGACACCGCCCGCGGGCCGCGTCACACGGCGGTGCTCCGGGTCGCCTCGGCGGCGATCCTCGCGCTGCTCTTCGGCCTGCTGCTGACCCGCCCGGTCGGCGCCACGGCGGCGCTGGTGCTCGTGCCGCTCGCCGGCCTGCTCGCGGTCATCTCCTCGACGCTGATCCCGCGCTGGCGTGAACTCGCGGGCGAGCGGGTCCGCCGCATCCGCGAGGAGCAGCGCAGCGAGATGGCCGCCCATCTGCACGACTCCGTCCTTCAGACCCTCGCGCTCATCCAGAACCGCGCGGGCGCGTCGAGCGAGGCTGCCCGACTCGCGCGGGCCCAGGAGCGCGAGCTGCGCGCCTGGCTGTACGACGGCGATGCCCCCGCCGACAGCGACCTGGCGACCGACCTGCGCGACTACGCTGGCAGCCTCGAGCTCGACTATCCGGTGCGGATCGAGGTCGTCTCCGCCGGTCTCTCCACCGAGCGGGCGAGCGGAGAGCTGGCCGCCGCGGCACGCGAGGCGATGCTCAACGCCGCTCGCCATGCTGCCGGCGAGATCTCGGTGTACATCGAGGGGAGTACGACCGACGTGGACGTCTTCATCCGGGACCGGGGTCCGGGGTTCCGGCTGGACGACGTGCCGAGCGACCGGCTCGGCGTGCGAGAGTCGATCATCGGACGGATGCGCAGGGCCGGCGGCACCGGCACCGTGCGCAGCGGCGACGGGAACGGGACCGAGGTTCACCTCCGGCTCTCGACGGGACAGCGCGTCCCGAGCGTGAAGGAAGCGCCGTCGGAAGACAGCACCCAGGAAGGCGGCGGCGACCATGGCTGACAGCATCCGGATCGTGATCGTCGACGACCACTCCATCTTCCGTTCGGGGTTGCGCGCCGACCTCGATGCGAGCGTCGACGTGGTCGGCGAGGCGGCCGACGTGCCTTCGGCGATCGCGGTGATCGGCGAGACGCAGCCCGACGTGGTGCTGCTCGACGTGCACCTGCCCGGTGGCAGCGGCGACGACTCCACGGGCGGTGAGTCCGTCATCCGGGGCTGCCTGCCGACCGCTTCTCGGTTCCTGGCGTTGAGCGTGTCGGATGCCGCGGCAGACGTCGTGCGGGTGATCCGTGCGGGAGCGCGGGGCTACATCACCAAGGGCTCCTCCGGCAGCGAGGTCAGCCGGGCGGTGCACGCCGTGGCCGGTGGGGACGCGGTGTTCTCGCCGCGGCTCGCGGGGTTCGTGCTCGACGCGTTCGGTGCTGTCGCGGGCGAGACGGCCACGGCGACGGACGAACTGGACCGCCTGTCGGCGCGCGAGCAGGAGGTCATGCGCCTGATCGCTCGCGGCTACGCCTACAAGGAGGTGGCGGCGGAGCTCTTCATCTCGATCAAGACGGTCGAGACGCACGTGTCATCGGTGTTGAGGAAGCTGCAGCTCTCCTCGCGGCACGAACTGACCGTGTGGGCGTCGGAGCGCCGACTGCTCTAGGGCTCCTCTTAGGATGTGTGAACCGTTCAGGCGGCGAGCCAGAGGCCCTTCGACGTCGTGGCGACCGTGAGTCCGGCGGCGACGGTCTCATCGTCTCCGATGCGGGCCGCCGCGCACGATGCGGGCTCCGGGGCCGACCTCGGTGCGGACTCCGACGTGGGCGTTGTCGCCGACGGCGGCGCCCTGGCCGATGTGCGCGTGCGCTTCGATGTGCGCACCCTCGCCGATCACGGCATCCGGTTCGATCCACGCGCCGCGCGCGATCGTCGCCCCGGCGCCGATGCGAGCGCCCGGTTCGATGTACGCGCCGGCTTCGATGTGCGCCTTGGGGTGCACCTTCGCGCCGTGCGCGACGAGACCTCGGCCATTGGCGTGCTTGCGGTACCGCAGCGTCGCTCCCTGGTCGTTCTCGATGTCGACGTAGTTCTTGCCCACGATTCCTCCCCGTGCTCCGGAGTTTCCCCGGATATATCAACAACCATGGGAGGGGCGGATTCATTCCCGCGGATGGATGTCCTTCATCGGGCTCAGGAACGGCAAGTCAGCGCTGGCAGAACGGGCACCAGAAGGTGATGCGCTCACGGGTCGGATCGGCGCCGAGTTCGCCCTGCAGGATCCTCGTGCCGCAGCGTCGGCAGGGGCGCCCGGAGCGGCCGTAGACCCAGGCGGCCTGACCCGGCCGATTGATGCCGGTGAAGGTGCGGCCGGAACGGTCCCGGTTGGCGCGGATCGTGCGGACGCCGAGCTCGAGAAGGGCGGCGACGTCGACCTCGGGCGTGGGTGTGGTCGGCAGGATTCCGCGCAGGAACAGGAGTTCTGCGGCGTACTCGTTGCCGAAGCCGGCGACGTTGCGCTGGTCGAGCAGGGCGACGTGGATGCTGCGTGTATCGGCACCGAGCCGCCGGATCGCCTCGGCGATGTCCCAGTCCTCGGCGAGCGGATCCGGTCCCAGATAGCCGACGAGTTCGTCCTCGTCGCGAGTGGGCACGACCTCGATCTCGGCGATGTCGACGCCGACGGCCTCGCGCTCGGCTGTGCCCACGATCGCACGGACCTTGAACGCCGGATGCCGCCACTTCTCACCCGGTCGGTAGACGAACCAGGCGCCGTCCATGCGCAGATGGGAATGCAGGGTGCTGTCGCCGATGCGGAGCAGCAGGTGCTTGCCGCGCGACGCCGCGCCGTGCACGGTCTGGCCGGTCAGATCGAGCGTCGCGAAGCGGGGCACGCGGAGGTCGAAGCGGGTCACCTCCCCACCGGCCAGCGCGTCGTCGAGACGCCGCGCCGTTCGGAAGACGGTATCGCCCTCGGGCATCAGACGGCCCCCGGACTCGTCGGCAGGGAATGGGTCCCCGAGCCTGCCGACGGGCCGGAGCTCGGGACCTGGGTCCCTGAGCCTGTCGACGGTCCGGACGGCAGCGTGGTGCGGGCGAGCATGTCGCGGGCGAGCATGGTGCTGCCGGCGACGGCGACCGGCATCACGACGACCGCCCCGCCCGGGATGAGAAAGCACAGCTGCGTCGCCACTCCGAATCCGAGCACGCGGGCGCGGCTGCCGGAGAAGAGCGCGGCGCGGTCGGCGGGGCTGAGGTCACGGGCGTCGAAGGCTCGTCCGGTGAGTTCGCGGGCCAGGAGCCGTCCGGTGAGCACGACGCCCGCCATGGGGCCGAGGATCCCGCCGATCGCCGGGATGAGACCGATCAGCAGGACGACGATGGCGATCAGGATGCCGAGGATCACCAGTCGCAGACCCTCGCCCACGGTCGTCCAGAAGCTGCCGCCGTCGGCCGGGGGCGCGTCGCCCAGGTCGACCTCGACGGCATGCCAGATGCGTTGGTAGAACGGGTCGCCGATGGTCAGCGTCAGCGCGGTGAACATGGCACTGGAGAGCGCGATCGCGGCGACCGCGATCACGAAGCCGATGGCGCCCCGCACGAGTCCCTGCCAGGGAGCGGGCCATTCCTCGGCGAAGGGCGTCGCCCAGGCGGTGATTCCGTTCATGTTGAGCAGCAGCGGCAGCAGCAGTGCCCCCAGCACGACGATCGTGATGATGGCCGGGATGAGGCCCAGGTTCATGAGCCCCGGGCGGGTACGCCAGAGGCGGAAGCCCCGCAGCAGGGTCCGGATGCCGGCACTGAACTCTCGGATCATGGCTCTCAGCGTAGGTGCTCGTCACACGGCCTTGCGCAGGGTGAAGCCGCGGGGAGTGGCCACGAACCCCGCCTCCTGCAGCGCCCGTGCGAGGTCGGTGCCGTAGACGGCCTCACCGTCGATCTTCTCGACGGTGAGCGTGTCGAGGCGACGGGCGCGTGCGGTGGTGGCGAGGTCGGATGCCGCCGCCTGCAGCACGTCGACGTCGTCGCTGAACGAGAGGACGGTGCGACCACCGCGTTCGAGGTAGAGCACGAGCGCTCCGTCGACGATGACCACGAGGCCGCCGGCCTTGCGCCCCGGTCGGTGTGACACGTCGTTGCGCTTCGGCCAGCCGAGGGCAGCGCCGTACGGATTGGCCGGGTCGGTCGCCGCCAATGTGACGGCGTTCTTCGGCGGCGGGTCGGCGAGTCCGGCGTACGTGCGGAGCCGGTCGACGGTGGCGGATGCCGCGAACTGTGCGGCGCCGAGCTTCTCGATCACATAGCCGCGACGGCAGTGGCCGGCCTCCTCGAAGCCGGCGAGCACCCGGTACGCCTGGGCGAATCCGCCGGGGACGCCCTCGGACTGCACGGCACCGCGGGTGACGACCCCGTAGCGGTCGAGCAGGAGCCCTGCGGTGACGGTCGCGCGGCGCGCGGCATCCGTCTCGATCGTCGGGAGCAGCGACCAGCGTCCGCCGATCGAGGTCGGACGCGGGGCGTTGCGGGTGAGCGACATCCCGCGGTAGGTGCGGGCGCGGGGTGCGCGGCGCGTGACCTTGTGCGCCTGGGAACCGCCGGCCAGCAGTGAGCGGATCGGCGCGAACGTGTCGTTGGTGACGTGCCCCGACCAGGTCAGAGACCAGAGCGCTTCGAGCACGGACTGCTCGTTCTCGGCGGAGGCCATCTCCTTCAACTGACTCGCGAAGTAGGCGCCGCCGGCCTGTAGCGCGGTGAGCACTCGGGCCTCGAGCGAGTCGGCGGCGATCTCGGCGTCGGGTTCGGGGAGGGTGAAGGGGGCCAGGTCGGCGGGATGCAACGACACCCAGCCGTCGCGACCGGGAAGCGTGCCGTGGCCCGACCAGATCACTTCGCCCGAGGTGGTGAGCTCGTCGAGCATGGTGGGGGAGTAGTCGCGCACTCGGGAGGGGAGCACCAGTGACTCCCAGGCGCTCGCCGGGATCGGCACTCCGGCGAACTGCTCGATCACGGTCAGGACGCCGTCCAGGCCCTCCAGCGGTCGGCCGAGGTGCTGCCAGTCGGGCAGGAACCGGGCGTAGGCCTCGGGGGAGACCGGCTCGACCGACCCGCGGATCGCCGCCAGCGATCGCATGCGCAGGCGCCGCAGCACCTCGGTGTCGCACCACTCGATGCCGGTCCCTGAGCCTGACGAAGGGTCGGACCCTGCACCGGTCCCTGAGCCCGACGAAGGGTCCGGCAGGAAGTACCCGCTGGTGAGCCTTCCCGCGTTCTCGAGGCGCTGGAGGGTGTGCCGCGCGACGGCCGCGCCGATGCCGAAGCGAGTGGCGACGGCATCGGTCGTGAAGGGCCCGTGCGTGCGCGCATGCCGCGCCACGAGATCGCCGAGCGGATCGGCGAACGGCTCGAGGAAGGCGACCGGGATGCCGGTGGGGAGGGCTGCGCCGAGTGCGTCGCGCAGACGACCGGCGTCTTCGATCGCCGCGACGCGGCCGATGCCGCCGATGGTCACCGGGATGGCGCGCCGGGCCGTGACGAGGTCGTCGAGCAGGGTGGCGGCCGAGCCCTCGCCGACGGTCTCGGGATCGAGACGTGCGGCGACCTCGGCGGCGTCGAGCGGGCCGAGCACCCGCAGCAGATCCGCGACGCCTTCGATCCCGCGAGCCCGCCGTTCGGGGTCGAGCCGCTGCGCCTCCCGCTCGAACTGCGCGATGACCTCGGGGTCGAGGAGCTCGCGCAGCTCGACCGTGCCGAGTAGTTCGCCGAGCAGCGCAGGGTCGACCGAGAGCGCGGCGGCCCGCCGCTCGGCGAGGGGGGAGTCGCCCTCGTACATGAACGCGCCGACGTACCCGAAGAGCAGATCGCGTGCGTAGGGCGAGGGTTGTCCGGGCTGCGTCTCGACGAGGCGGATGCGGCGGTCGGCGATCGAGGTCGCGAGCTTCCGCAGCGACGGAAGGTCGTAGACGTCCTGCAGCACCTCGCGGAGCGTCTCCAGGATCACCGGGAAGGTCGGATGCCGGCGTGCGACCTCGAGCAGCTGGGCGGAGCGCTGACGCTGCTGCCACAGCGGCGTGCGCCGGTTGGGGTTGGTGCGCGGCATGAGCAGCGACCGGGCGGCGCACTCGCGGAATCGGGAGGCGAACAGCGCCGAGCCGCCGACCTCCTGCGTCACGAGGATCTCGAGCTCTTCGGGGTCGAACACGAAGAGTTCGGCGCCGGGCGGCTCGGCCTCGGCGTCCGGGATGCGCACGATGATTCCGTCGTCGCTGGCGACCGCCGATCCCTCGATGCCCAGGCGCTCCCGCATGCGGGCGTTGATCGCCAGCGCCCACGGCGCGTGCACCTTCATGCCGTACGGGGAATGCAGGATCACCCGCCAGTCGCCGACCTCGTCGCGGCCGCGTTCGACCGTCAGCGTGCGGTCGGTCGGGAGCGTGCCGGTCGCCTCTCGCTGCTCGGTGAGGTGCGCCATCAGGTTCATGCGCGCCTGCTCGTCGAGGCCGGCTTCGATGAGGCGCTGCGCGGCCTTCTCGGGCGTCGCGGCGGCGACCTCGCGGGAGAAGGCGCCGAGCGCTTCGCCGAGCTCGAACGGGCGTCCGATGCCGTCGCCGTGCCAGAACGGCACCTTGCCGGGCTGTCCATAGGCGGGGATCACGTTGACGCGGTCGTGGGTGATCTCGGCGATGCGCCAGCTGGTGGTGCCGAGCGTGAAGACGTCACCCACCCGCGACTCGTAGACCATCTCCTCGTCGAGCTCCCCGACCCGGCGACCGGCGCCCTCGCCGGCGACGAAGACGCCGAACAGTCCGCGGTCGGGGATCGTGCCGCCGCTCGTCACGGCGATGCGCTGCGCACCCGGGCGTCCGGTCAGGGTGCCGGCATCGCGGTCCCACACGAGTCGGGGCCGGAGCTCGGCGAACTCGTCGGACGGGAAGCGCCCGGCGAGCAGGTCGAGCGTCGCCTCGTAGGCCGAGCGAGGGAGCGACTGGAACGGCGCCGAGCGACGCACGGTCTCGAACCACTCCTCCACGCTGATGGCGCCGAGGGCGCTCGCAGCGACGGTCTGCTGCGCGAGGATGTCGAGCGGATTGCGCGGCACCTGGATCGCCTCGATCTTGCCCGCCAGCATCCGTTCGGTCACGATCGCGGTGTGCAGCACGTCGCCGCGATGTTTGGGGAAGAGGGCGGCGCGGCTGATCTCGCCGACCTGGTGGCCGGCACGGCCGACGCGCTGTAGACCGGATGCCGCGGACGGCGGCGCCTCGACCTGGATGACGAGGTCGACGGCGCCCATGTCGATGCCGAGCTCGAGGCTGCTCGTCGCGACGACGCAGCGCAGTACGCCGGACTTCAGTTCTTCCTCGACCTGGGCCCGCTGCTCCTTCGACACGGAGCCGTGATGAGCCTTGGCGAGGACCGGATCGGCCCCTGCGGTCGCGCCGGCCTGCGCCATCATCGCGGCGGGCGGCCCGACCGTGGCGGGGAGCTCGACGCCGATGCGCTCGGAGTAGATCTCGTTCAGGCGTCCGGTCAGTCGCTCCGCCAGGCGTCGCGAGTTGGAGAAGACGATCGTCGAGTTGTTCTGCAGGATGCGGTCGACGATGGCTTCTTCGACATGCGGCCAGACGGAGCCGGTGACTTGTGCTTGCCCTGAGCTTGTCGAAGGGTATTCGGCGTCGTCGCCGGAGCCGGCGGGAGCGCCAGGAGGCGGCGGCGGATTGGTCATGTCGTCCATCGGCACGACCACGCCGAGTTCGAACGTCTTCGATGCCGGGGGCGCGCGACGATCTCGACCGGCGCCGACCCGCCCAGGAAACGCGCGACCTCGTCGATCGGGCGGACGGTCGCGGACAGGCCGATGCGCTGCGCGGCGGTCTCGTTGCCGTGCGAGGCGCGCAGGGCGTCGAGTCTCTCGAGACTGAGGGCGAGGTGCGCGCCGCGCTTGGTCGCCGCGACCGCGTGCACCTCGTCGATGATCACGGTGTGCACGTCGCGCAGCGTCTCGCCGGCGCGGCTCGTGAGCATCAGGTACAGCGACTCCGGCGTCGTGATGAGGATGTCGGGAGGGTCGGAGACGAGCTTGCGTCGATCGCTCGAGGTGGTGTCGCCGGAGCGCACGCCGACCGTCACGGAGGGGGCCGGGAGCCCGAGGCGCCGGGCGGACTGGCCGATGCCGATCAGAGGGGAGCGGAGGTTGCGTTCGACGTCGACGCCGAGCGCCTTCAAGGGCGAGATGTAGAGGATGCGGGTGCGCGCCGCATCTTTCTTCGGCTTCTCATCGGCGCTGGCGATCCGCTCGCGGAACACGCTGTCGATCGCCCAGAGGAAAGCCGACAGCGTCTTGCCCGACCCGGTCGGTGCGACGACGAGCGCGTGCTTGCCGGCCGAGATCGCATCCCACGCGCCGGTCTGCGCGGGGGTGGGCGCGGGGAACGCGCCCCGGAACCAGTCCTGCGTGGCCGGGGTGAAACGCTCGAGCACATCCCCCATCCGTCCATCATCTCCGACACCACCGACATCGGGGTCGCCCTTGACGTGGGAGGCGGTCAGCCGGTCACGACGGGTGCGGGAGCCCAGGCGGTCGCGAAGGCCCCCCAGATGATCGGGGAGTGGCGCGGGTCGCCGGTCTCGGTCCAGGCGCCTCGCTGCCCCCGCTGCCAGGCTCCGAGCGCGGCAACCGGATCGGCCGTGTCGTGCGCGGCATCCACGGCGATGATCGCCTCGGTCAGCATCCCCTCGGCGCGGTCGCCGAGCGCCGGCACGAGCCGACGGAGACCCGCCTCGGTGGGGAGGGTCCAGCGCGTCGCCGTCACGTACTCGGCGCCGCGGTGCACGAACGCCGCCACGAGTCCCATCGGCTCGGCGAAGCGCAGGTCGGTGCCCGAGTCGCAGGCGATCAGCGCCACGCGGTTCGGGGCGCGAAGCGGCGCCAGTCCTTCTCCGCCGAGCGCGATCTCGGCCGCGGAATACGGCCGGTGCGAGCCGATGGCCGGCGTCGTCCCCGGAGCATCCGGCCCGTCCGAGAGATGCATGCGGGCATCGAGGGCGTGCGTCGACGACGTCACGTGACCCACGTAGACGAGGCGACCCGCATCCGTGACGGCCTCCGCGAGGGCGAGCCGCGCGGCATCCGTCCGCCGGAACGCCTCCGCGGGGGAACCCGGGTCGGCCGGGCGTCGCCGTGCACCCCAGCCCTCGACCATCGCGGCCAGCGGTGACCCGGCGTCGACCGGACCCAGGACGCTTCCCAGCTCTCCTGTCGCCGAGAACCCGGGCACGACCGGATCGAGGACCGCAGCGATCGGCGCGCCCGGCGACCACGGCGACACCGCCCGCGCCGGAGCGTTGCGCAGCGTCGCAGGGAGCAGCACGGAGACGTCGACCAGGTCGAGAGCGCGCTCGTCGCCCTCCGTGCCCATCAGCTCCCACGGGACCTGTGCCGTCGACGGCGACAGCTGCACCCGCAGGTGCGGCCGTGCGCCGGCCTGCGCGAACGCGTTCAGTTCGGCCGCGAGCTGCTGCGGCACCAGTGCGGGGGTCAGGAGTGCCGCGAGCTCCTGCTCGCGTTCGACGTCGAGCAGGACGCCGTTCGTGAGCGCGCGCTGCAGCGCCTGCAGCCCGCTCTCTCCGGGGAGCGGCGACGGGAGGGCGCGCGCCAGCTGGTCCAGCACCGGGGCGACTCGAGACCGGGGGACCACGCTCATCCGCGGCGACGAGCGCTGGTGATCCCACACCCAGCTCACGAGCAGATCATCGGCGTCGACATAGCGAAGTCGTGCGGTCGGGGTGGCGCCAGCGGGGAGATCGACGAGCATCGCGTCGGCGTCGATCCTCGCGAGTGGCAGCGGTGCGCCGAGCAGCGGAAGGTCGCGCCAGGTGCTCACCACGCGGCCACCGCCTCGCCGGAGCGCACCGGCACGCCGTATTCGGCCTCGGCCGCGTCGATCCAGCGGTCGAGCACCGGGGAGCCTCCGGGCATCGCGATTACGCGCGGCGGTGCCGCGAAGCGGACGGATGCCGTCGCAGAGCCTCCGCCGACCAGACCGGCCGCTGCGGCTGGAAGCTCATCGGCGTCGACCGGAGCGCCCGACGCCGCGTCCGGGAGCGGCGGGAGCTCGAACGGCAGCAGCACCCCGCCGTCGGGTTCTGCGAGGGCGTGCAGGGTGACGGATGCTGCCGCGTTCTCGATCAGCTCGAGAAGCAGGGCGGCGTCGCCGAGCGTGCGCACCAACCGGAATGCCAGTTCGCGCGCGGGAGCGGCGACCTGCACGCTCCATCGCTCCCGGGTGACGCCGGGTGCGAACCCGTCTCGCAGTGCCTCCGTCACCAGGAGTACCGGGATCGCGAGATCGCGCGCCCGCTCGAGCCGCTGCATCCGCGATCGTGGCGTGAACGACATCGCCGCCCACTCGGCGTGCATCTCGGCGCGGCGGAGGTTCACCCGCGCGCGCTCGCTCGGGGAGCGCGTGAGGTCGAGGGCGGCACGGTAGGCCTCGTCGGCGGCGGGGTACCGATGCCGCGCCGACTCGGCATCGCCCAGGAACGCCTGGGCCTCGAGCCGCTCGTGCACGGCGGCATCCGGATCGAGTCCCGCCAGGAGCGTGCGCAGGCTCTTCGCGGCGGCGCCGGCGCGTCCGGATTCCAGCAGCACCGCGGCCAGGCCCGTTCGGCTGGCGGCGAGGCGCGTCGTCAACCCGATCTGCTCGGCCAGCTCTGCGGCCCTCCGGAACCCTGCCTCGGCCTCGCTGTGCCGGCCCTCTTTCATCGCCGCCCGTGCCAGGTTCTCGATGGCGATCTGCCGACTGGTCGCATCGCCGGCGAGCTCCTGCGCCTGCTGGGCGAGCTGCAGATACTCCTGCGCTGCGGTGTCGTCACCGGTGCGCTGCGCGATCACGCCGAGGTTCGCGTAGGCATGACCGGACAGTTCCGTACCGACGGTCAGGGCGATCGCGAGACCGCGTTTCGCCTCATCCTCGGCCTCCTGCAACCTGCCGGTCAGTATCAGCGCCGCGGTGCGCGCGTTGTGCACGGCGAAGGCGAGCATCTCGCGCTGATCGATGTCGTCGTCGAGCAGCACCTCAGCGTCGTCGATGCCGGCGAACGCGTCATCCAGCCGGTCCATCAGGGTGAGCGTCTGCGCCCGCGACAGCATCCCGTTGATCTGCACGGTGCGCGTCGCCCGCTCATCTCCGATCAGAACGATCGCCTCGGATGCCGCGGCGAGCCCGTCTTCGGTGAGACGGAGGGCTTCGGCGAGCTCTCCGCCGAACTCGTGGGCGGACGCCAGGTTGAGGAGGGCCCTGGCGCGCAGGTCGAGCCCTTCGCCGTCGACGTCGGGCACGCGCGTCAGCGCGACCGCTTCCCGCAGCTTCACCGCCCCCTCGGCGACGCGACCCGCGTGCAGCATGATCGCGCCCTCGTTGTTGAGGTCGCGGCCGCGCTTCCACCGGGCGGTGGCCGGGAGGCGCCCGCGTACCGCGCTCGGCGGCCGGCCCTCCGGATCGCTCATCGCACCGCCCCGGCGACGCGTTCGGCGAAGGACGCACCCGGCGCCCCCCACCGTGCGGAGGCGTGACGCAGCACACGCTCGCGATCGGACCCTGAGTCCGGTTCGCCGGGGGATGACGCGAGTGCCGGATCGCGGACCCACAGCATCCGCTCGCCCGCGGGCAGGAAGGCGACGGATGCCGCGACGGCGGTCTCGCCCCGGAATCGGCCGCCCTGCCGTTCCAGGGCCACATCGATATCCGAGTCGGCCGGACCGAACCGGGCCCGCAACGCTCGGGCCGCGAAGTCCGCATCCACGGCCGGGACCTCGATCTGCAGCATCAGGCTGCCGTCACTCTGCCGCAGAGACCAGCGTGCGAGGCCCTCGGCATCGACGGTCTGCGCCGGGACGTCGGCCCAGCGCACCGGGGCCGTGCCGGAGGCGACCTCGATCCCCGGGCGATCGGCGACCGGTCCCGTTCCGCCGGCGGCGAGCGCCCAGTCCTCGCGGTTCTCTCGCGCGGGCAGCAGCTCGACGCCGAGATCGTCGGCGAGGTCGTGGAGCGCGGCGGCCAGCTGCGCGCCCTCCGCTGCGAGGGCGGAAGGCAGTGCAGCGAGCGCCGAACGGATATCCGCCGCATCCCGCAGCGCACGCTCGACCGCTTCGTCGTCATCGAGCAAGTGCGACAGGAGGTCGCTCGTGACCGCTATCTCCGCGGCGAGGAGGGAGGGATCGACTGCCGGGATGCGGGCGCCGGCCGGCCACCAGGCGCGGGCCCAGGTCAGCTGTCCGAGTCGGTGGACGGCGTCGGCGATGCCGGCATCTCCCGGTCCCGTCCACTCGGGAGAGGTCTCGGCGCCCTGGCGCACGGCGTCCGCGACTTCCGGGCCGTAGAGGTCGGCCAGCCAGGCACCGGCGGCGTCGACGTCATCGATCACCGCGTCGGGCACCCTGATCTCCCGCACGTCGGCCTCGACGGTGGCATCGACGGTGGCATCAGTGAGCAGCAGACCGCCCGCCGCTTCGACGACGGCCGTGAGGAATGGAGGGTCCGTCGCCTCGAGGCGACCGGGTGAGACGTGCGCGACGCCGTCCCGCACCCGGACCAGCACGCTCATGCGGCCTCCGACCCGACGTCGCCCGAGGCGGCTCGGCCCATCGCGTTCTTGAGTCGCTGCCGCTGATCCATCACGACCGAGCGGAGCACGCCGTCGAGCAGATCCCAGAGGTCGCCCGACTCGACGCCCTGCTCGCGGAGCTCTCGCCCGTGAACCCGCACCCACAGACGGCGCAGGTAACCGCGGCGCACCGTGCGGACGTCATCGACGACGGATGCCGGCACCCCGCTGAGTCCGGCCGGAAGGCGCAGCACCCGTCGCACGTACGCCTCGCGTCGCCAGCGGGCGGCGAGCTGTCGATGAGCCACGGTCGCCTCCGGGACGTCGCCGACGTCGAGCGCGCGGCTCGCTGCCGTGCCGAGCACCATCACCACACGACTCGTCTCCTCGCCGAGCTCCCAGGGGCGTGCCGCGCGCAGGATCTCCTCCTCGACGAGTCCCCGCGCATCGATTGCCAGTTCGGGGGCGGCACCGCCGGCGAGCGCGGCGAACAGGCGCTCGAAGATCGAACGGTCGAAGGGGAGCGGCAGATCGCGCTTGGATGCCGAGCCTCCCACCACCGGCCGCGGCGGAAGGGCGTGCACGGTCAGGCCCAGCGCGCTCGCCGCACCGTCCGCGGCCAGAGACGCGGCTGCCGAGCTCCCGGCATCCGATCCGACCAGCGCGGCGAACAGCGCCCCAGCGGCCCCGCGCGGGCTGGCATCGAGTGCGGCGAGGACGGCATCCTGATCTTCTCCTCGCGGCATGTCCGCCCGCTTCTCCCACGCGGCGGCGAGCTCAGCCTCGAGACGCGAAACCTCCGTCTCATCGCCCAGCAGGTGACGCACCTGGGACAGCAGGGAGTCGCCGGAGACCTGCGCGATCTCGGACACGACCTCCACCGCGACCGCATCCGCATCCGCAGTCGGCGCTCCCGCCGTGCGGGCGAGCTCGTAGCACCGCTGGAAGTACTTCTCCTGCGGGTTGCCGTCGGTGATCCCCAGCCGCCGCCGGGCGGCCTTCAACTCCAGGAACCAGGCGGATGCCGCGGCCAACTCGCCGCCTGCCGCCCGGATGCGCTCGCGCAGTTCGTCGGCCGCCGCCGCGGTCAGGGAACCGCCGGCCAGACCGGGGTTCTGCACGGGGCGGATCACCAGCGGATCGAGGATCAGCTTCATGGTGCGCGCGAGCGGGCGGCCGGAGCCGTTGCTGAACGGGGCGACCTCGTCGCCGAGCTCCTGCCATGCCTGCGCGATCACCTGCGCACGCGGATACAGCACCGCCGCAGCGGCGTCGAGACTCGCGGGGGTGAGCCTGGCAGGCGCGCTCATGACCGCCAGCCTATAGAGGCGCACCGACCTCGCGAGCGCGGGGAGGGAAACCGTGATCGGGAGAGTCGCGCGGCTCGGCATCCTGACGACATGAACACGAACGAATCGCGAGGATACGTGCTGAACGGCACGACGGTTCTTCCCCTGCAGGCGACATCGCTGCCGACTTCGGGCCCGAGAGATCCGCGCACCCTGCGGCGCCGTCTGCGGCTGCGCTTCCTCGGCTTCCTCCTGGCGCCGGCGGTCATCGGCGCCACCATCTACCTCCTATCAGCGGTGCTGGCTCCGTCATCGCGCGACATCGAGATCCAACCCGGGTCTGCGGTCGTGAGCATCGACGAGCAGGAGATCGCCATCATGATCTACTCCGACTCGTCGCGACCCGGCCCGTTCGAGCCGATGTTCCAGAATCGGGCGGCGGCGATCCGGCTCTCCGATGGGAAGACGCTCTGGGATGAGCGTCTGAACGACCAGCTCTCGAGCGCTGCGGTCGCGCTCGCTGCTGATTCGGCGCGGGTCTACGTCGGCACGGATGAGGGCCTCGTGATCCTGAACGCGAGGACCGGTGCGATCGAGGCCGCAGGGGCGGAAATCCCCGGACTCGGGGCGGATGCCGTGCTCTCGGCATCCGCTTACGGATACGACCGCGAGATGAACGTGGTCGTCGCCCTCGAGGCCAGCGGATCACTGGTGCAGATCCCGGTCGGCAGCGCGGAGGCGCAACCCGCGGACACGACGGTGACGGCCCGATGGCGGGGCACCCTGAGCGCTTCACCTCTGCTCGACACGTCAGCGCTGACCCGGCTGGCGGATGCCGCCGCGACGCCGGACGGCACGACCTTCGAGATCGAGCAGGTCGACGAGGCGGTCGGACGCGATGCCCTCGTGATCACCTCCGCCGACGGGCTCCTGACCCGCCGCACCGAGTTCGTGGACGCGGAGATCATCCCCGTCTCCGGACTCGCACCGCAGCCCGGGATCCTGCTCGACACCGGCCAGTTCGTGGAGGGCGACTTCCGCGACATCGACAGTGACGACATCGAGGCTCTGCTCGAAGCGGCGAGTCAGCTGACCGGGGAGACGGTGCCGGAGCCCGCCGCCTTCGAGACCGGGTACGTGCTGGTGCAGCATCGGGAGTCGGTGAACGCCGAGCGGACGCTGCTCAGCAGCGTCGACATCGCCACGGGGCAGCTCGTCGACACGGTCGAGATCCAGGGCGACGCGATGCGGGCGATCACCGGCCCCGCGGGGACGACGGCGGTGATTGCCGCCGACCCCGAGAGCTGGTACCCGAACGAGCTGCTGGTGCTCGAGCCGGACGGTGGACTGCGCCCGGTCGAGGTCGGCGCCACCGGTTGGTGGGAGGGACTTCTCGGCTAGACCTCCCGCAGCGTGCCGTCGGCCTCGATCTCGAGAGTGAGATCGAGGTCGAGGCGCGCGAGGAACGCGTCGTCGTGGCTCACCACCAGCACGGCTCCGCGGTACGCACGGAGTGCCTCGACGAGCTGGTCGACCGTGTCGAGGTCGAGATTGTTCGTCGGCTCATCCAGCACCACGAGGTGCGGCGGCGGATCCGAGAGCAGCAGCTTCGCCAGGGCGACGCGGAAGCGCTCACCGCCGGAGAGAGCCGCGACCGGGCGGTCGGCGGTGGCCCCGCGGATCAGGAACCGGGCGAGCCGGTTGCGCAGCTCCTTCTCGGGCACCTGCGGCGCCGCCTGCGCGATGTTCTCGAACACCGAACGGGCCTCGTCCAGGCCGTCGACCCGCTGCGGCAGGTATCCGATCTGATCCGTGGAGGCCGTCGCGACCAGGTGCGGTGCACAACTCCTCCATTCCTCGCCGGATTCGAGGGAGTTCCGCGTATCGGTGCGGGCGCCCGGCTCCGGATCCGCCGTTCTGGAGGAGTTGCGCACGGCCACGCGCGCTGAGTCGGCGACCAGGCGCTCCAGCAGGGTCGTCTTTCCGGCGCCGTTGCGCCCGATCAGCGCGACCCGCTCGGGCCCCTGGATGACCCAGGCGCGCTCGTGGTCGGCCAGGGTCGCGATCCGGCGGGACCGCGACACCTGCGGATCGGGCAGCTCGATCTTCATCGACGCATCCGAGCGCACGCGGTGCCCGGCCGCGTCGAGCGTCGCCCGCGCCGCCTCCTCCTTCGCCCCGACCTCGGTGCGGAGCTTCCCGGCCGACACCTCGGCCGCCATCTTGCGCCCGTGCGCGACGATCTTCGGCACGCGCTTCTCGAGCTCGGCCTTCTTGGCCGTACGCGCGCGGTGCGAGAGCTTCACCTCGGCCTCGATGCGCTGGCGCTTCTCCTTGCGGAGCACCTGCGCGGCCGTGACCTCGGCCTGCTTCGCGGCATCCTGCTCGGCGTCCAGCCAGGCGCGCCATGCGGAGTACGGGCCTCCGAACACGCTCAGGGTCTGGGCGTAGAGCTCGGCGGTGTCGTCCATCAGCTCGAGCAGCGACAGGTCGTGGCTCACGACGATGAGCGTGCCCTTCCAGGCCTGCACCATCGCCTGCAGCTTCGCTCTGGCGTCGCGATCGAGGTTGTTCGTCGGTTCATCGAGCAGCGTGATCGGCGCACGACGCAGGCGGATGCCGGCGATGGCCACCAGCACCGCCTCGCCGCCCGACAGCTCCCCGACGCGGCGGTCGAGGAAGTCCGCCGAGAGGCCGGCTTCGGCGAGGGATGCCTCGGCGCGCGCCTCGATGTCCCAGTCGTCGCCGACCGTGTCGAAGTGCGCGGGGTCGACGTCGCCCGCCGCGATCGCCCGCACGGCGTCGAGCGTCTCGGACACGCCGAGGAGCTCGGCGACGCGGCGATCGACGTCGAGCGTCAGCTGTTGCGGAAGGTACGCGACCTCGCCGGATGCCGCGACGAATCCCGACGTCGGTTCGAGCTCGCCGGCCATCAGGCGCAGCAGGGTCGACTTCCCGGCGCCGTTGCGGCCGACGAGGCCGGTGCGTCCGGAGCCGAAGGCCCCCGAGAGCCCGTCCAGGGCTGTGGAGCCGTCGGGCCAGGTGAAGGTGAGTCGATCGAGAGTGACCGACGCGTGAAGGGTGGGTTGTGACATGGGTGTCTCCTGTCGAGTGCGAGGGTGCACTGACACCGGCACCTCGGTCACGAGCCACGAGGGGTCGGAGCGGAGGAGCGGTCCTGATCAAGCGGGACGGTTCCCAGATGGGGATGGGTCCCTGAGCCTGTCGAAGGGTCGTCGGGTCAGCGCGCGGAAAGAGGAGCGCGGAGGCGACGGATCAGATCAAAGGACTTCCAGACACGGCGGACAGGACAGGGAGACGATACCCGGGCGTGTCGGCAGGACGCAACCCCGGGCGTGTCGCGGCTCAGCTCGGCGTGATCCCGTCGAGCCACTTGGTGAGGAACAGTCGCACATCGGCGAGCTCCTCTTCGGAGATGCTGTGGGTCAGGCCCGTGTAGACCCGGCCGGACAGCTCGGAGTGCGTGGGCAGCCACTGCGCGGTGTGATCGATGAGAGTGGGTGGGATGACGTCGTCATGCGTGCCGCGCCCCCAGAACACCGGAGGGCGCAGCGTCGTCAGCGCCTCGTCTTCCGGCAGATCGCCCGGTGCCGCGTACCCGCTCAGCGCTGCGACGGCGCCGAAACGCTCGGGAGCGAGGCGCATCGCCTGCAGGGCGACGGCCGCGCCCTGGGAGAAGCCGAGCAGAGCGACCGACGGCGCCTCTCCCGCGGCGGCGTCGAGCCAGCGCAGGAAGGCCTCGGCCGCGGCCGTCACCGCGACGGGGCTACGTCCGTCGAGGCCCTCGATCGGATACCAGGAGCGGCCCGGCATCGGCCACGGCGGGGCGAGGGGAGCCGCGACGGAGGCGACGGCGATGCCCTCGGGGAGATACGGGACCAGCCCGAACAGGTCGTGCTCGTCGGCGCCGTAGCCGTGCAGCAGCACGAGCAGCGGCATCCGTCCTCTGTCTGCCGACGACCAGCGCGTCGCGGTGTCGTCGATCGTCAGGTTCTCGCTCACACCGTCAATCCTGCCAGCGGATGCCGACACGCAGGCAACCGCCCTCGCAGGCGGCGGGCGCGGGGGAGAAGCATGTCGGTCCTCAGGCCCTGCTGGTAGAAAGGACACATGTCCGTCCGCACCCCTGATCCCGACCCGGAACCCGAAGACGACGGTCTCGGGGCCTTCCGCGACGCGAATCCGTCTGCCCCGGGTGCCAACCCCGGCTGGTTGAGCGACGTCGAGCTCGAAGAGGCACGTCGGCACCTGCCGATGATCTACGTCGAGGCGATCCCGGTGCGCACCGACGGGTCCGGTCAGGTGACCGAGATCGGCATCCTGCTCCGCTCCACCCCCATGGGCGAGATGACCCGCACCATCGTCTCCGGACGCATCCGCTTCGGCGAGACCATCCGCGACGCCCTCTTCCGCCACGTCGAGAACGACCTCGGGCCGATGGCGTTCCCGCTGCTGCCGCCGCAGCCGCTGCCTTTCACGGTGGCCGAGTACTTCCCGATGCCGGGCGTCAGCGCCTACCACGACGACCGGCAGCACGCCGTGTCGCTGGCCTTCGTGGTGCCGGTCACCGGCACCTGCGAGCCGCGCCAGGATGCGCTCGAGGTGACCTGGTTCTCGCCCGAGGCGGCGGCATCCGACGCCGTCGCCGCCGAGATGGAGGGCGGCCGCGGCACGCTCATCCGCCTCGCCCTCGCCAACCTCGGACTGCTCCGCTAGATCTTTCCGCGCACGACACGGAACATCGAGCGCCGCCATATGGCGCTCGAGCCTGTTTGTCGTGTATTCATGTCACAGGTGATCTGCTCAGATAACCCTGTTCTGCGCGGTCGCCAAGCCGCGTCCTGCCCGAGAGGATGCCGCCATGGTGTTCCCCGCCCTCAGCCGTTCCGCGCGGAGTGCCGCCGCTGCCATCGCAGCCGCGCTGTTCGCATCGATGCTCGTCGCCGTGGCGACGCCCGCCGTCGCCGTGACCTCCACCCCCACGGCGATCTCGGTCGATCCGGGTTTCGCGGGTTTCGCCGACCGACTCCCGATCGCCGTCGCCGCCGCAGCGGAGATCGCCGGGCAGACGCCGGAGGGTGAGGTCGCACGGGTGTCGGGCGTGATCACGGCAGACGGTGCCCTCGAACTCGGACAGGGTCGCAGCTTCGTCGTCGCGTACGCACCGGCGACGGACGTCTCCTCTCCGCTCGCTGCCGCCGCCGTGTCCGCGGACGGGACGTACGACTTGGATGCCCCTGTCGGCGACGTCGTGCTCGCCGTGGTCTCGGAGGGGCGGTCCGTGTTCGATCAGTGGGGCCGGCTCGGGGTCGACCTCAGCACGGCCGAGACCACATCCCTCACTGCAGAGGGGCTCGTGTACGACGTGCAGCTGCAGCGCTCCGCCCTCGCCACCGGCACCGTCACGGTGCCCGCCAAGGTCGTGATCGCCGGGCAGAAGATCGCCGTCGCTCTCTACCCCGTCGAAGGCACGGGCGAGATCGCCACCGCAGCCGGCTTCGTGTCGGATGCCGGAACTTTCGCGGTCGGCGGCATCCCGGAGGGCGACTACCGTGTCGACTTCGTGTCGGTCGCTCCCGGCGCCGCATCCGAGTGGTGGAACGACGCACCGACCTTCGCCAAGGGCACGACCGCCACTCTCACGACAGGCACCGCCACGGACGTCTCGGTCGTGCTCGATGCGCTGCGGATCCTGGACACGTCGGTGCCCACGATCACCGGCACCACGACGGTCGGGCAGACGCTGAAGGCCGCGCCGGGGGTGTGGACGAGCGGTGCCACGCTGACCTACCAGTGGTACGCCAACGGCTCCGCCATCGCGAAGGCGACGAAGTCGTCCCTCCTGCTTCCGGCCACCGTGGCAGGCAAGAAGATCACCGTCCGTGTGACGGGGAAGAAGACGGCCTACGCCCCGAAGACACAGACCTCCGCGGCGACCGCGGCCTTGCTGCGCCCGCTCGCCGCCCCGGTTCCCGCGATCACCGGCACCACGACGGTGGGGCAGACGCTCAAGGTGAAGACGGGCACGTGGACCGCCGGGACGCGCCTGAGCTACCAGTGGTACATCGACGGCGTCGCCGTCGCCAAGGCCACCGGTGCGGCGTTCAAGATCCCCACCTCGGCGACACGGAAGACCATCACCGTCGTCGTGAAGGGCACGAAGGCGGGGTACGCGACGGCATCCAAGCGCTCCAAGGCCACGGCCGCCGTCAAGGGCATCCTGAGTGCTCCCGTCCCGTCCATCGCCGGCTCGACCCTCGTCGGGTCCCGCCTCACGGCCAGGCCGGGGACGTGGACCGCCGGCACCACGCTGAAGTACCAGTGGTACGCGAACGGCAAGGCGATCAGCCGCGCGACCGGATCGTCGCTGGTCCTCACCGCGGGCATGGTGAAGGCGCGCATCACCGTGAAGGTCACCGGGAGCAAGAGCGGGTACATCACCGCGGCGCGCACCTCGGGCAAGACCGGGGTCGTGAGCTACCCGAGCAGGACGAAGCCTACTTCGACGTGGAACTGCCCGTCGTGGGCACCGATCAAGGGCAACGCCAGCTCGATGATCTACCACGTGCCAGGGGGCCGATCGTATAAGGCGACGAAGCCCGAGGAATGCTTCTCGAGCGAGGGTGCGGCCGTCAAGGCCGGCTACCGCAAGGCGAAGCGCTGACCCCGGGCGTGGCGCCGGCGCCGCTCAGGCGCGGGTGAGGCGCGAGAGCTCGGCGACGAACGCGTCGACGTCGGACTCGTGCGTGTCGAAGCTGCACATCCAGCGCACCTCGTTGCGCGCGGCATCCCAGTCGTAGAAACGGAACGATTCACGCAGGGCGTCCGCGACGCCGTCCGGCAGCGTGGCGAAGACGCCGTTGGACTGGGTCGGCTGGGTGAAGGCGACGCCGGTGACCGTGCCCGCCGCGATCGCGTCCTCGATCTCGCCCCGCAGCCGCGCCGCCATCGCGTTCGCGTGCCGCGCGTTGCGCAACCACAGGTCGCCCTCCAGCAGCGCGATCAGCTGAGCCGAGACGAAGCGCATCTTCGACGAGAGCTGCATGTTGAACTTGCGCGAATACACCAGCCCGTCGGATGCCGCGGGGTTCAGCACGACGACGGCCTCGCCGAGCATCGCACCGTTCTTGGTGCCGCCGAAGCTGAGCACGTCGACGCCGGCGTCGACCGTGAAGGCGCGCAGCGGCAGGTCGAGTGCGGCGGCCGCGTTCGACAGACGCGCCCCGTCGAGGTGCAGCTTCATGCCGCGCTCGTGCGCGTGCTCGGCGATCGTGCGGATCTCGTCGGCCGTGTAGAGCGTGCCGAGCTCGGTCGACTGGGTGATCGAGACCACGAGCGGCTGGGCGCGGTGCTCGTCGCCCCAGCCCCAGGCCTCGCGGTCGATGAGCTCGGGGGTGAGCTTGCCGTCGTCGGCGGGAACGGTGAGCAGCTTGAACCCGCCGATCTTCTCGGGGGCGCCGCCCTCGTCGACGTTGATGTGCGCGGTCGACGCCGCGATCACGGCGCCCCAGCGGGGCAGCATCGACTGCAGGCCGGTGACATTGGCGCCGGTGCCGTTGAACACCGGGAAAGCCTCGGCCTGGTCGCCGAAGTGGGCCTGTACGACCTCCTGCAGGCGGGCGGTGTACGCGTCGCTCCCGTACGCGCCCTGATGCCCGTCGTTCGCCTGGGCGATGGCCGCGAGGACCTCGGGGTGGATGCCGGAATAGTTGTCACTGGCGAAGCCCCGGATCGCGGGGTCATGCTGGATGCTCACTGCACAAGCCTATGTCCAATGTCGGAGGGACTGGCTACGCTCGGAATCGTGACCGACACCGGCGATTCCGCGGGCACGATCCGCGAAGACGCGACCTCCGCACTCCCCGGAGATCCGCGTGCCAGACGGGCGTTCGTCAACGTCCTCGTCAACACCCTCATCGCGAACGTCACGACGAGCTTCCTCTGGTTCGCCCTCACGTTCTGGGTGTACATCGAGACCCAGTCGGTGCTCGCGACCGGCATCATCGGCGGCGCCTACTTGCTGTTCATCGCCTTCTTCGCGATGATCTTCGGCACCATCGTCGACCGGCATCGCAAGCATCGGGTCATGCTGCTGTCGAGCGTCATCTCCGCCGTGGCCTTCCTGATCGCCGGGTTGCTCTACGTCTGGCAGGGCGAGGCGCCGCTGCTCGACCTGGGCGGGCCGTGGTTCTGGGTGTTCTCGGCGATCATCCTGTTCGGCGGAGTGATCGAGCAGCTGCGCAACATCGCACTGTCGACCACCGTCACGCTCCTCGTGCCGGAAGACAAGCGCGCCAACGCCAACGGGCTCGTCGGCACGGTGCAGGGCATCGCGTTCCTCGTGACGAGCGTGTTCTCGGGGCTGTCGATCGGGTTCCTCGGCATGGGATGGACGCTGGCGATCGCGATCGCCGCGATGGCGGTGACGTTCGCGCACCTGCTGTTCGTGCGCATCCCCGAGAACGAGCCCGAGGCTGAGCCCGACGCGAAGAGCGCCCTCGACTTCCGCGGCAGCGTGCGGGCGATCCGGCTCGCGCCGGGACTGTTCGCACTGATCATCTTCTCCACGTTCAACAACCTCATCGGTGGCGTCTACATGGCGCTGATGGATCCCTACGGACTCACGCTGTTCGATGCGCAGATGTGGGGCTTCGCGCTCGCGTTCGCCTCGACGGGGTTCCTGATCGGCGGTGGCCTGGTCGCGAAGTTCGGGCTGGGACCGAAGCCCATGCGCACGATGCTGCTGGTCGTGATCGCGATGGGCCTGCTGGGTTCGGTCTTCATGCTGCGCGAGTGGTGGCCGCTCTACGTCGTGGGCATGTGGATCTACATGGCGCTGGTGCCGCCGGTCGAGGCGGCCGAGCAGACGGTGATCCAGAAGGTCGTCCCGTTCGAACGACAGGGGCGCGTGTTCGGCGTGGCGGCGGCGATGGAGGCTGCAGCGGCTCCGGTCACGGCGTTCCTCATCGCGCCGATCGCCGAGTTCCTGATCATCCCGTACATGAGGACCGACGCGGGTCAGCGTCAGTGGAGCTGGTTGCTCGGCGAAGGCGAAGCCCGCGGCATCGCCCTGATCTGCCTGTTCGCCGGACTCATCATGGTGGTCGCAGCGACGCTGGCGTTCTTCACCCGTTCGTACCGGCAGCTCACCGACCTCTACGCGAAGGCGCCGGATTCTGCGCCGGAACAGGCAGGGGAGCAGGCTCAGGACGGCCCGATGCCCGACCCGGAAGCACCGGCGGTGCCGGAGCACGCAGAGGCCGAGGCATCGCCCGCAAGCCGCGAGAACCGCACCAGCTGACGCCGACCTCAGCCAGACTCAGGCGAGGTCGATGGTCCGGTCGTTGAGCTCGGCGGCATCCGCGTCCCAGAGTGCGAGGATCGCCGGAGCGAGCGTCGACGGGTCGAGTGCCTTCGCCCGGAAGATCACGGATGCCGCGCGCAGCGGCTCGCCGGTATCGCGCGCGGCCTTCGTGAAGCCGTGCGCGACCGCCCGGGTCCAGGCCTCGCTCGCGGCCTTCACGGCGGCGTAGTTCGCGCCGCCGGCGAGCGGCCGCGCCACCGCCGTCGACGAGACGATCGCGAACCGTCCGGCACCCGCCGCTCGCAGCGCGTCGTCGAAGGCGCGGCTCGTCGCGCGCACCGCTTCGAGCGCGGGCAGCAGTGCGTGGAAGTCGTCATCGGACTGCCCGGCGAGCCCGCCGCCGCCGCGCCAGCCACCGACCAGGGGGACGACGGCATCCACGGCGCCGAGTCGGGCCGCGAGCTCCGTCATCGAGGAGAGGGAAGTGGCATCCGCGACCTCGACCTGGGCACCGGCATCCGCCAACGGCTTCAGGCGCTCCGCCGATCGTCCGGTGACGACCACGCGCGCACCCGCGGCGACGAGCGCCCGCGCGACGACCAACCCGCTCTCGCTGGTCGCGCCCGCGAGCACGATCGTGCGCTGCCCACTCATGAAACGGGGAGTCATCTCAGTCGTCGGTTCCGCGGATGCCGACGGTCGACTCGATCACGGGCTTCATCTTCTTGTCGAGCGCCTCGAAGAACATCGACAGCGGGAACTCGTCGTCCAGCACCGCGTCGGTGTACCCCTTCGGGGCGCCGGAGAGGATCTCGTCCGACAGGCCGCGCGCCCAGTTCGACGCCGGGTGCGGGGTGACCACGCCGCGGACCAGGTCGTACGCCGCGAGCCAGTGCGCGATCTTCGGCCGGTCGATCGAGCGCCAGTACAGCTCGTCGATCGCGTCGCCGAGTGCCACGACGGCATCCGGCACGCCCTCCCAGTCGAACGCGAGGGCCGTGTCGGTCCAGTGCAGCACGCCGCGCTGGTGCAGCCAGGCGAACAGCAGCTGACCGCCGAGGCCGTCGTAGTTGCGCACGCGCGAACCCGTGATCGCGAAGCGGAAGATCCGATCGAAGATCACGGCGTACTGTACGAGGCCGGCCTGGTCGAGCGTCTCCCGCTCGATCTCGGTGAGCTCGTCGGCGGGGCGGGCCGCCAGAGCGCGCTCGATCTTCACCGATTCGCGGAAAGCGGTCAGGTCGCAGCGCAACTCCTCGAGCGAGTAGAGAAAGAACGGCATGCGCTGCTTGATCATGAACGGGTCGAACGGCAGGTCGCCGCGCATGTGCGTGCGGTCGTGGATGATGTCCCACATCACGAACGCGCGCTCGGTCAGCGCCTGGTCGTCGAGCATCGCCGCAGCGCGCTCGGGCAGGTCGAGCTTGGTGATGGCGGATGCTGCGCGCGTGACGCGGCGGTAGCGGGCGGCCTCGCGGTCCTGGAAGATCGCACCCCAGGTGAACGAGGGGATCTCGCGCATCGCAACGGTCTCCGGGAACAGCACGGCCGAGTTCGTGTCGTAGCCGGGGGTGAAGTCGACCAGGCGCAGCGAGACGAACAGCTTGTTGCCGTAGTCGCCGGCTTCGAGGGCTGCGATGAACTCCGGCCAGATGGTCTCGACGATCAGCGCCTCGACGAGGCGGTCGCTCGATCCGTTCTGCGTGTACATCGGGAAGACGACGAGATGACGGATGCCGTCGACGCGGTGCTGCTGCGGCTGGAACGCCAGGAGCGAGTCGAGGAAGTCGGGCACGCCGAAGTCCTCCGACGCCCAGCGGTCGAAGTCGACGATCGACGCGGCGAGGTAGTCGGCGTCGTGCGGGAAGGCCGGTGCCAGGGCGCGGATGCCGCCGGTGATGGCGGCGACCAGCTCACGGGCGACCGCGTGGTGCGCGGCATCCGGGATCGAACCGTCCTTGATCTGGAGTTCGCGGATCGCGATCGCGGCGTCCTTGAGCTGAGCCCAGGCTGCGGACTTCTCTGCAGACTGCGCCTGCACTGAGCCTGTCGAAGTGTCTTCCACGACCTCGGGTTCGCCGACGATGGCCTGTGCAGCAGAGCTGTTGGCGGAAATGATGGACATCGAGACCTCCGATCGCGCGGCATGCCGGAAACTTTCCGGTCATAACGGATTACTGACGATAATCTTACATCCATGGATGACTCTGTCGACCGGGCGATCGTCGCCGAGATCGCTCGCGACGGCCGCGCGACCCTCTCCCAGCTGTCCGAGGCCGTCGGACTCTCCGTCTCGGCCGTCCAGTCGCGGCTCCGCCGCCTGGAGACCCGCGGGGTGATCTCCGGGTACCGGGCGATCCTCGATCCCGAGCTCGTCGGAACGCCCCTGTCGGCCTTCATCGAGATCACGCCCCTCGACCCGGCTCAGCCCGACAATGCGCCCGAGCTCCTCGAGCACCTCGACGCGATCGAGGCGTGCCACTCGATCGCCGGCGACGCGAGCTACATGCTGTTCGTGCGGGTCGCCTCGCCGCGCGCCCTGGAGGAGCTCGTGCGCGACGTGCGCACCGCGGCGAACGTCAGCACCCGCACCACGGTCGTGCTGCAGACGTACTACGAACACCGCCCCATCATCCCGCTCGCCTCGGAGTAGTCTCAGGTCGATCACACATCCGTCCCACCAGGAGCATCCATGTCCTTCCAGGCATACCTCGACAAGGTCGAGACCCAGACCGGCCTCACCCCGCGGCAGTTCATCGCATTGGCGAAGGAGCAGGGCTTCGACGAGACCACGAAGTCGACGGTCGTCCTCAACTGGCTCAAGCAGGAGTACAGCCTCGGGCACGGCCACGCGCAGGCGATGGTGCACGTGATCCTCAAGGGTCCGAAGATCAGCGGTAAGCACGTCGGCACGGGCGGCGCGCACAGCGACGCATCCGACACGCTCTGGCTCGACGGCAAGGACAGCAACCCGAACCCGTGACGCTCCGCTGAGACCGAGGAAGGGCGCGCATCGGCGCTGCCAGTAGGATTCCTGCGTGGCATCCTCCCAGCGCAAGAAGAAGAGCACGAGCACGAGCACGAAGCGCACCCCGGCGCGCGTGAGCGGCAACCCGGCGAAGCGCGTCGGCGACCCGGCGAAGCGCGCGGTCGTCGAAGCCGGCCCGGTCACCGCCTCCGACTGGATCGGTGCGGCGCGTCTGCGCACGCTTCCGCTGGCGATCGCACCCGTGGTCATCGGCACGGGCGCCGCCCGCAGCACCGGCCCCGAGTTCCACTGGGTCATCGCGCTGGCCTGCCTGGCGGTCGCGATCTTCCTGCAGATCGGCGTGAATTTCACGAACGACTACAGCGACGGCATCCGCGGAACCGACGCGCACCGGGTCGGCCCCGCACGGCTCACCGCGTCCGGACGGGTGAAGCCGCGCACCGTGCTCATCATCGGACTCGTCTTCTTCGCGCTCGCCGCAGCCGTCGGCATCGCGATCGTGGTGCGCACCGGTCAGTGGTGGATGCTCGGCGTCGGCGCCGCGTGCATCGTGGCGGCCTGGTTCTACACGGGCGGCAAGCGGCCGTACGGGTACTTCGGCCTCGGCGAGGTCTTCGTGTTCGTGTTCTTCGGACTCGTCGCCACCCTCGGCACCACGTGGGTACAGGCCTTCCAGCTGCCCCAGCAGGCGTGGCTCGGTGCGATCGCGGCGGGTCTGTTCGCCTGTGCCGTGCTGCTCGCCAACAACCTCCGCGACATCGATCAGGACCGCGAGGTCGGCAAGCGCACACTGACGGTGCTGATCGGCCGCCGTGCGACCAAAGTGCTGTTCACCCTGTTCGTGCTCGCGCCGTTCGGCATCGCGGGCTTCCTCGCGCTGCTCTACCCGATCGCGTGGATCGCCCTGTTGGCGCTGCTCGCGGGCCTCCCGGCGATCCTGATCGTGTGGACTTACCGCCAGGCGCGCGAGCTGGTCATCGCGCTCGCGCTCACCTCGCTGACGGCGCTGCTCTACGCGGGCGCGCTGTTCTGGGCGTTCGCCGGCTGACCCTTCGTCGAGCTCAGGGACCCGGGTGAGCGGCTCAGGAGCCGAGGGGGCGGTCGGTGCCGTCGATCGCGTCGTCCTCGGCCTCGGCATCCGCTTCTCCGCCCGACACGCGGCTCTCGCGGCGTTCGTGCAGGCGTGCCGAGGCGTCGGTCAGCGGGGCGCGCAGGAACAGCAGCGAGATGCTGACGCCGATGAGAGCGGCGAAGATCGCGGCGAGCCACCAGAACTCGCGGAAGATCGGGAAGAAGAACCAGAGGATCGCGAGCGGGACGAGGAACGCCAGCAGCCGGAGCACGGTGTAGACGAGGAAAGGCGCGGACTTCTTCACTCCACCAGTCTACGTTCGCCGCCCTATGAGCCCGCCGTCGGTCAGCGCGTCAGCTGCAGGCGGGCGAACGGGATGCCGCGCACCACACGTCGCCACGGATGCTCGCCGAGTGACCAGAGCAGTTCGGCATCGAGGTCGAGGGCGAGGTCCTCGCAGCCGACGGGCAGCGACACCGGATCGCGTTCGAGTGCTGCACGTCCACCCCGACAGAGGATGCCGGGACGCAGCCGATCCGACTGCGAGACGAAGTAGCGGTCGCCCCAGCGCACGGCGCCCTGCATCGAACGGATGCCGGGCGAGATGCGGTCGTGCTCCACGAAGCGCGCGTCGGGCTCGTCGGGGATCGAGAACTCGCCGATCCGGCCCGACTCGTCGGTGCGGTACTCGCCGATGAGCACCCGCCGCAGCGGTGTGCCGTCGTCGTCGAACACCCGCCCGAGGTAGGAGCATCGGAGGTCGACCGGGTGCACGCGGGTACGCACGGCAACCAGGGCGGTCGCCCGCCACCCACGGCTCCGCGCCCCGGCGAGGCGGCGGGCGAGAGGGCCGCGCACCCGTCGGATTTTCGAGAGATCGAACTCCCAGATGCCGCGGCCGGTCGCGGCCACGAACAGTCGATCGTCGAACCAGGCGAGGCCGCCAGCGTGGATCCTCGCCGGGACGAGCTCGCCGTCTCCGTCGTCGACCGCGAGCAGGATGTCGAGGTGCCGAGAGCGCTCCAGGTCGACGAACGCGACCCGCGATGCGAGGTGCTGCCCGGCCCGATCCTGCCGGAACCAGCTCACGGCCAGTGTGCGCCGCCCGTGCCAGACGCCCAGGTCGATGCCCTGCGGGTACCAGCGCTGGGTCCACGACCGGGCGCTGAGCCACCGCAGATCCACGGTGTCGCGCTTCTTCTGCCGCACCGGGCGCCACGTCGTTCCGAAGGGCCAGAGCATGGTGTCCATCGTCGCCGATCCGGGCCGACGATGCGAACCAGGGTGAAACGGCCCGCGATGCCAAGACACCCGGCGTTCACCTTCGCGTCCCCGTCCGGCAACGAACGCCTGAGACCATGCCTGACACCGCCCACCCCGGGAGATCCGTGCGCACACCCCTCGTCACCGTCATCCTGCCTGCCAAGGACGCCGGCGAGTTCATCGGGACCACGCTCGAGACGCTCACCCGACAGTTCGACGACCCGGCAGCGCTCAAGCTCGTCGCGATCGACGATGGCTCCCGCGACGACACCGGCGCCCTGATGCGGCGCTACGCCGAGCGGTTCCCGCACGCCGAGGTGCTGCGCAATCCGGCGCCCCGGGGGCTGGCGAGCGCCCGCAATCAGGGCCTCGCCCATGTCGAGGGCGACGCCTTCTGCTTCCTCGACGGCGACGACTGGATGCAGCCGCAGCGGCTCGAGGTGCTGACCACGCGGCTTCGACAGCTCGACTGCGACTTCCTCCGCACCGATCACGTCACCGTCACCGGAGGGCGGCGGGCCCTCGTGCGCGCGCCGCACCCGTGGCGTGAGCGGGTGTCGTCCCCGCGGGAGGCGATCCTCCCCGAGAACGAATCCACCATGGTCGACTACCCGTATGCCTGGGCCGGCATCTTCCATCGCCGGATCCTCGACCGGGGACTGGCCGAGTTCCCGTCGGGGCTCTTCACGGCCGAGGACCGGCCATGGATCTGGCGCCTCCATCTGCAGGCGGAGTCGTTCGCCGTCGTGGACGCCCCGGCGCTGCTCTATCGGCGCGGCGTCGCGACCTCGCTCACCCAGGCGCGCGACCGGCGGCAACTCGACTTCGCTCGGGCGATGAACGAGGTCCTCGACATCGTCGAGCGTGACCCGGAGGCCGAGCGGTTCCTCGGCAAGGCGGTCTGGACGGCGCTGGCGCTGAGCTCCCACCACCTCGTGCGGGCGCGGCGTATGGACCCCGCGTTGCGCGGGCAGATGCGTTCCGGCATCCGCGACATGCTCGCCCGGCTCCCCGCGGCCGAGGCCCGGGCCGTGGTCGAACGCTTCGACGGGCCGCGCCGCCGGGTGCTCGCCCGCATCCTCCGCCAGGCGGGGAGCGTCGCATGACCCAGCTCTTCGCGCTGCACAGCGCCTATGGGCTCGCGACGGCCTCCGCGGCGATCGACGCCGGGCTTCTCGGTGACCCGCATCGTTCCGACGGCGGGGGCGAACGCATCCTCGTCCCCTTCACATCGTCCCGGGTTCCCGAGACGACGACCGGCATCGACCGGGACCCTGCCCTCCGCACGCTCCGCGAGCGGTTCGATCGCATCGAGGATCTCGATCAGGTGCTCGGGCCGCTGCATCCGAGTTCGTGGGAGCCGGCCGACGCCGACCTCCCGGTGCTCGAGCGCCTCCTCACCCGCGCCTGGGATCTGGATCCGCGCGACCTGGAGCTCTTCGTGCAGAGTCCGCAGGTGGCGCCCGCGCGCACCCTGATGTCGCTCTTCCCGCACGCCCGCATCACCATCGTCGGCGACGGGCTGATGACGTACTCGCCCATGCGGGTGCGGCTGCCGCACCCGGTCGCCGCCCGCATCGGGCGGGTCGTGCATGCCGACGTCGTTCCCGGTGTGCGGCCCCTCGTCGGATCGCCGCACGCCGAGATCGTCCCGGTGCCGCCGAGGGCTTTCGCCGCTGCGCTGGGGGAGACGGATGCCGGCGAGCAGGCTCCCGAGATCGACGACGGTGTCGGCGGCGACGTGCCCACGGTGCTGGTGCTCGGGCAGTACCTGTCGGCGCTCGGACTCATGCGTCCCGCCGAGGAGATCGCTCTGCAGCAGGACATGATCGACCGCGCCGCCCGGTGGTCTCCGCGGCGCATCGTGTTCAAGCCACACCCGGCGGCGCCACCGCTGCTCACCGACGCGGTACGGGCGCGGGCGACCGCGCAGGGCATCGCCTTCGTCGAGTACCGCGGAGGGCTCGCCGCCGAGCTGCTGGCCGAGCGGCTCGATGCGGTCGCCGTCGTCGCCGGTTTCTCCACCGCCCTCCCGACCGTGCGGACGCTCTTCGGTCGGGAGATCGGCTCCGCCGGCGCCGACACCGTGCTGCGACGGCTCACCCCGTTCGAGAACAGCAACCGCATCCCCGCCACGATCGTCGACGCTCTCACTCGCGAAGACTCGCCCTACGCCGACCCGGATCGTCTGCAGCTGCTGGTCGACGCGGTCGGGTACGCGATGCAGCCCGAGATCGCCGGCCACCTCCGCGCGCGTGCTGAGGTGCTCCTCGCGGGACTCGACGCGGCCGAACGCGAGCGGTACTTCGCGCCGGAACGCCTGGCGGCGCTGCGGCTGCCCGGTGCTCCTGCCGACGGCGCCCTGCGGCGGATGCTGCGGCCGGCCGGAGGAGTGAGCAGGCTCGAGGAGTGGCGGCTCACGGCCATCGGCGCACGCCGCCGGGCTGGACGAGCGTGGCGGGCGATACGAGGGAGATGACGATGGACGAGACGGCGAGCAGGACGGTGGCGATCATCCCGGCGCGCGGCGGATCGAAGCAGGTGCCGCGCAAGAACCTGCAGCGGGTCGGCGGGGTGCCCCTCGTCGAACGCGCCGTGCGCGCGGCGGTGGCGGCGGTGGGGATCGACGAGGTCGTGGTCTCCACCGACGACGACGAGATCGCGGCCGTCAGCATCGCGGCCGGTGCCCGCGTCATCCGTCGCCCGGCGGAGATCTCCGGCGACACTGCGACGTCGGAGAGCGCGATCCTGCATGCCCTGGACGAGCTGGAGGCGCAGGGCGACTGGTTCGACGTGGTGGCGTTCGTGCAGGCGACCTCGCCCTTCCTTCCGAGCGATGCCCTGGCCGCGGCCGTCGACGAGGTGCGCGCCGATCGCGCCGACAGCGTCTTCAGCGCCTATGAGACGTACGGATTCCTCTGGCGCCGAGACGAGGATGCAGCGGCTCTCGCGATCAACCACGACGCCGCGTACCGACCACGACGTCAGGACCGCGAGCCGCATCACCTCGAGACCGGCGCGTTCTACGTGTTCCGCGCCGACGGCTTCCGGGAGAGCAAGCACCGGTTCTTCGGCCGCATCCGCATCGCCGAGGTGCCGGAGTGGACGGCGATCGAGATCGACGACGAGCAGCAGCTGCGGATCGCCCGCGCGCTCGCCGCGCTGCACGAGGCTCCGGAGTCGATCCCGGTGCGGGCCGTCGTCACCGACTTCGACGGCGTGCACACCGACGACACCCGCGATCGTCGATGCCGACGGGGGAGAGCGGGTGCGCGTGAGCCGCGAGGACGGCATGGGCGTCGCCCTGCTGCGCCGAGCCGGTGTGCCGATGCTGATCCTCTCCACCGAGGTCAATCCCGTCGTCCGCGCCCGGGCCGACAAACTCCGCGTGCCGGTGCTGCACGGCATCGACGACAAGGAGTCGGCGCTGCGCGATTGGGCCATCGAGAACGAGGTGCCGCTGGCCGACATCGCCTACCTCGGCAACGACATCAATGATCTCCCGGCGATGCGGATCGTCGGCTGGCCGGTCGCCGTGGCGAACGCGCATCCGCTCGTCCTCGAAGAGGCACGCGTGGTGCTCCGACGTCGGGGCGGCGAGGGGGCCGTGCGGGAGCTCGTCGAGCGGGTGTTGTCGAGCTGACCACCCCCGGTAACCCTCCGGTCGCGTGGTGTTCACCCGCGGCGCGTACCCAGGAGGGAGGGGTCTTCCGAAGGCCCTTCGACGACCGGAGGAACCATGACTGTCAGCATCGGCTCGCGAGTGATCGGCGGCGGCCACCCCGCCTACCTCATCGCGGAGATCGGCCTGAACCACAACGGCGACGTCGACATCGCCAAGCGCCTGATCGACGTCGCGGCGCGAGCAGGGGCCGACGCGGTCAAGTTCCAGAAGCGCACGCCGGAGATCTCCACCCCAGAGCATATGCGCGATGTCCCGCGTGAGACGCCGTGGGGCACCATGACGTACCTCGAGTACCGCCGCCGCGTCGAGTTCGGCCGCGACGAGTACGTCGAGATCGGTGATCACGCCACCCTCCGCGGCCTCGACTGGTTCGCCTCGCCGTGGGATGTGCCCAGTGTCGCCTTCCTCGAAGACCTCCACGTGGTCGCGCACAAGGTCGCCTCGGCCAGCCTCACCGACACCGAGCTGCTCGTCGCCCTGCGCGAGACCGGCAAGCCCGTCATCCTCTCCACCGGCATGTCCACCACCGAGCAGATCGATCGCGCTCTCGACACGCTCGGCACCGATCGCGTCGTGCTGATGCACGCCACCTCGACGTATCCGCTCGAGCCGGAGGAGGCGAACCTGCGGGTGATCGCGTCGCTGCGCGACCGCTACCCCGGGATCCCGGTCGGCTACTCCGGGCACGAGCGCGGTCTGCAGATCTCGCTCGCCGCGGTCGCGATCGGCGCGGTCGCCGTCGAGCGGCACATCACGCTCGACCGCACCATGTGGGGCTCCGACCACGCGGCGTCGCTGGAGCCGACCGGCCTCGAGCACCTCGTGCGCGACATCCGCGTGATCGAGACGGCGCTCGGCGACGGCGTCAAGCGGGTGTTCGACAGCGAGCGGGCACCCATGGCGAAGCTCCGCCGCGTTCCCGCATGACGGATGCCGCGGGCATCCGGGTCGTCGCGATCGCGGATGCCGATTCGTTCGTGAAGTGGTCGGCGGCACTGCTCGGCGCGGTGCCGGGACTCCGGCCGCACCTGCTGCTCGTCCGCACGCCGCTCACCGCCAGCGTCGACCAGCAGCGGAGCGCGCTCGCCGGCACCGGACTGCAGACCGAAGACGTCACACGGGTGGGCTTCGCCGAGGCGGCCGGGTGGCTGGAAGGCCAGCGTCCGGACGTCGTGCTGCTCGCCGGGCGCGGGCCCTTCGTGCGGCTGATGGGACGCGTGATCGACACCCTGACGCACCGGCCGGTCACGGTGTCCGGGCTGCCGGGCATGGCGATCCCGGCGCAGCGCGGGGCGCTGGACTACCGTCGCAACACCGACCTGCTCGTGGTGCACTCTCACCGCGAGGAGCGTGCGTTCGCCGAGCTCGGTCGACGCGTCGGTGTGACACTGCCGACGGCCTTGGCGACGCTGCCGTTCGCTCGGCGGCGACAGCGGATCCTCCGGCCCGAGCGGGTCTCGGTCGAAGCGCTCGCCGCGCGTCCCGGCGGTGTGGCGGTCGCCGAACGCCCTGCGCAGCCGGTCGCGGTGCGGCCTCCCGCGACCGACATCGTCTTCGCCGCGCAGGCGCTGGTACCCGTGGCGCGCGAGGAGCGTGCCGAGATCGCATCGATGCTCGTCCGCGCGGCGGAGGCCGACCCCGCGCGCCGCGTCGTGGTGAAGCTGCGCTCGCGGCCGGGGGAGTCCGAGACGCACCTCGAACGAGACCCGTACACGGAGCTGCTGCCGTCCCGGCGCCCGGACAACCTCGTCTACTCCTACGGGTCGATGGCCTCGGCGCTGGAGAGCGCGGCAGGACTCGTCACCGTGAGCTCCACCGCGGCGATCGAGGCCACAGCGCTCGGCATCCCCGTCATCGCACTCGACTCGTTCGGGGTGAGTAAGAGCCTGCTGAACACGGTCTTCGTGGGCAGCGGCCTGCTGGGCGGACGCAGCGAGGTCGTCGGAGGACGCTTCCGGCACGCCCATCCGGAGTGGCTGCGCGACAACTACTTCCACTCCGAGGCGGAGTCGACCTGGTGGGAGCGGACGCAGGAGCTCGTGGCGATGCGTCGGGCCGGCGCCCTGCCCGCCCGACGGCTGCCGGCCGCGCGGGGCGGATCGATGCACGACGCCTGGCACCGGGCGAGCGTGCTCGGACGTGAGGATCGGACGCTGCAGGGGGCGGCGGCGCTCGCGCTCGGGGTGCCGGCCACTCGTGCACTCGCCGCCTTGCGCCGACGCCGTGAGCCCTCCGAGGGCGGCACCTGGGCCGACGCCTCGACCGACTTCACGCTCGAGCCGAACCCGTTCCACGACTCGATGAGGCGCTGAGCCGCCGCACGGTCTGCACCCCTCGTAAAACCCAGACCACGTCACCCGCTCGCGGCGCGCCGGATGCCGACACACCTCTAGCGGGCCGCGGCGTCTGGGTTTTCCCACGCCACGGCCCGCCCGCCACCCGCTCAGTTGCTGCGCGTGATCGCCCGCACTCCGACCACGAGCCCGACGACCGCCACGGCCAGCGCCGAGACCCAGCCCCAGAGCACGGTCGCATTCCCGAGGTCTCCGGCGAACAGGGCGCGTTCGGCCTGCACGACCCAGTTCACGGGGTTGACCGAGGCCACGACCCGCATCCAGTCGGGGGCGTCGTCCAGCGGCAGCAGCATGCCCGACAGGATCAGCAGCGGGAAGATGAGCGCCTGCTGCACGCCCCAGAACAGCCACTCCCGGTCCTTCGTGGCCAGCGCCAGCGAGTACGACAGCGACCCGAGGCCCACACCGAACACGGCGAGCAGCGCCAGGCCGATCAGTAGTCCGGGGATGTCGGCCGCGAAGCCGAACGGCCAGGCGATCAGGACGATCACGAGCGCCTGCACCACGATCGGTGCGATCTCCTTGAGCGCCCGGCCGACGAGCAGCGACGAGCGCGCGAGGGGCGCGACGAGCGTGCGCTCGTGCGAGCCGGTCATCATCTCGTACTGCAGGTTCGACCCGGTCGCACCGGTGCCGAACAGCACGATCATCACCAGCACCCCGGGCACGAACCAGGCGAGCGTCTCGCCGGCCGGCTGACCGGAGCCGCCGATCAGCAAGGGCGCGAACAGCCCCAGGAAGACCAGCGGTTGCAGCAGGCTGAAGATCAGCGTGAACGGATCGCGGAGCACCGGCTTGAGCTCGCGGGTCAGCACGTTCCGGGTGTCGCGCGCGAGGTTGGGGCGCACGGGGGCGGTGGTCGAGGTCATGAGAGGACTCCTGTCTTGCTGGTCTCGGATGCGGTGGGCGCGTCGGTCGCCTCGGAATCGGATGCTTCGCCTCCGGCATCCGTCCCCTCTCCGGCTTCGCGCAGGGTGCGCCCGGTGAGCGCGAGGAAGACATCGTCGAGAGTCGGAGGCACGCCGGTCGCACGGCGGACGAGGATACCGGCGGCGTCGAGGTCCCGGACGATGACCGGGAGCAGCCGGTCGCCGTCCGGCACCGAGAGTGAGACGGCATCGCCGTCGACGGTGACCTCGGCCGAGCTCAGCCGGGCGACGACGGGACGGGCGGATGCTGCAGCGGCGGCATCCGAGAACCCGAACGTCAGCACGTCGCCCGCGAGAGTGGCCTTGAGGGCGGTGGCGTCGTCGTCGGCGATGATGCGTCCCTTGTCCATGACCATGACGCGCTCGGCGTAGCGGTCGGCCTCCTCCAGGTAGTGCGTCGTGAGGAAGACGGTCGTGCCGTGCTGAACCCGCAGGTCGAGGATGTGCTCCCACAGATTCGCCCTGCTCTGCGGGTCGAGTCCGGTGGAGGGCTCATCGAGGAAGATCAGCGGTGGGGCGTGCATCAGGCCGAGCGCGATGTCGAGCCGGCGCTTCTGCCCGCCACTCAATTGCTGCACGCTCCGCGTCGCGAACGAGGACAGGTCGAGCGATTCGATGAGCTCGTCGGCCCGCCGCACGCTCGCCTTCTTCGACATCCCGTAGAACGCGCCCTGGCTCAGCAGCTCGTCGCGCACGCGCTGCGAGAAGCTGCCGCTGGTGAGCTGGCCGACGTAGCCGATGCGGGAGCGCACGCCCGCGGCATCCGTCCTGATGTCGTGTCCGACGACCCGCGCCGTGCCGGAGGTGGGCGGGATGAGGGTGGTCAGCATCCGGAGGCTGGTCGACTTCCCGGCGCCGTTCGGTCCGAGGAAGGCGACCAGCTCGCCGGCGGTCGCTGCGAAGGAGAGGTCGGTGACAGCGTGCACCGGCTTCTTCTTGACGGTGAAGACCTTGGACAGGCCCTCGGCTTCGATGATGGATTCGTTCGTCATGCCTCGAAGGTAGGAGCCAACCCGGACAGATCCTGTCCGCGATCTCTGGCAATCTGTGAGACATGTCCGACACCACCTCGCGAGCGCTGGCCCTGCTGAACCTCCTGCAGACGCACCGGCATTGGCCGGGCACTGAACTGGCCACCCGCCTCGGGGTGACCGAGCGCACGGTACGCCGCGATGTCGATCGGCTGCGCGACCTCGGTTACCGCGTCGAATCGACCCCCGGCGCTGCCGGCGGTTATCGACTCGAGGCGGGGAGCGCCGTGCCGCCGCTGCTGCTCACCGACGACGAGGCGGTCACGATGGCGATCGGATTGCGGGTCGCGGCCACGCAACAGCTCGTCGGCGGACCCGAGGTCACGCTCACCGCGCTCGCCAAGCTCGAACAGGTGCTGCCGTCGGCGCTGCGTCAGCGGGTCAACGCGCTCGCCGCATCCGTGCAGCCACCGCGCATCGGCGACGCTCCGGTCGTCTCACCCGTCGTGCTCGGCGAGATTGCCATGGCCACCCGCGACACCGAGCGCCTGCGCCTGCGATACGTGGATGCGGCGGGGGAGGAGAGTGTCCGCCGCGTCGAACCTCACGCCCTCGCGCCTTCCGGGCGCAAGTGGTTCCTGCTCTGCTGGGACCTCGATCGCGAGGACTGGCGCACGTTCCGCGTCGACCGGATCGCCTCGGTGGAGCACGCCCGGGTACTGTTCGCGCGGCGGGAGATCACCGAGGCCGAGATCGAGGAGCGGGTGCTCATCGCCTCGTCCTGGTCGCCGCAGAAGGTCGAAGGGGATGCCGTGATGGAGCTGCCGCTCGAGGAGATGCAGGACCGTTTCGGCCCGTGGTCGCAGGGAGCGACCGCCGAGGGCCCGGAACATACGCGCTGGCCGATCGGCGGCTCGGACTGGCGAGAGGCGATGTATGCGTTCCTCTGGATCCCGGCGGGCGTCGAGTACGCGATGACCTTTCCCGAGCCGGATCGCGCCGAGCTGCGCGAGGCGGCGGAGCGGATGCTGCGCGCGATCGACGCGCCGGTTCCGGTGGCGCGGGGGTGAGAAAGCACACCGGACAGCGCTGGTGGAACAGCCGAGAGTCGGGTAGCCTTGTGACAAGTGGATCGGGAATGCTCGATCGGCGTGCGGCCTCCGGGAATCTCGGGGGCCTTTCGCTTTTTCAGGGATAGACCTTGAGACCGTACCCGTTCATGCGCCCGCTTTGAGAGCGGACGAGCTTGGTGCTGATCAGGTCCCACGCACGGTTCTCCTGCTCTGGGCGCATCACGTGAATGCCGATCGGTCGAGCCGTCATGTCCGCGATCTGCAGACCTGAGCTGTTGGCGCTTTTCGGAGCGCAGTGGAATGCAAGTGTCTCTGGCATGCCGCGCATCCGAGTGGTGTCCATGATGCGCCGAAACTCAAGCTCAAGATCCCGATCCTCTCTCGCGCCTCGGCTCTCGAACACGACGCGCGCGGTCCGATGAGCTTGGCCGCGTTGCTGAAGCTGGAGGAAGATTCGTTCGAGACCGAATTCAAGAGCGACGTGATACGGATTCACCTGGCCGCCTCGTCGATCTCGGAAGCGCGTCTTGTCGATCACGCATGCCACGATGCCGAAGCGAGAGGTCTCGATGATGCTGTTCATGCGCTGCATGAAAGCCTCGCGG